>NZ_CP019964.1:0-317419 GCF_002214165.1 Candidatus Mancarchaeum acidiphilum | reverse complement strand
TAAACAGATCAGATTTCGATAGAAATGAAATAGAATCAAAACTAAAAGGCAGTGGATTTGATAAAAGATATGGAATATTTGTAACCCTGTACAATTACAAAAACTCCAATTTAAGGGGGTGCGTAGGTTTTCCAAGGGCTGTTGGAAAACTTAGGGATAGTGTAATAGATGCTGCACTGTCAGCTGCATTTGAAGATTATAGATTCGGCTCTTTAGGGAAAGGCGAATTGGGCAATGTTGTATTGGAAGTCAGTGTGCTATCACCTATGGAGAGGATTGAAGGGAATCCTGATTACCTAATGGAAAATGTCAATATAGGCGAAGACGGCCTTTTGATCGAATACCAAGGATACAGCGGCCTGCTCCTTCCTATAGTTGCGGTTGAAGAGAAGTTTGACAGCAAGACTTTCCTTGAGGAGGTATGCATGAAGGCAGGGCTTAAAGGAAATGAATGGAAGGATGGTTCCGCTAAATTATATAAATTCCAGACACAGATTTTCAAGGAGAAATCTCCTGCGGGGGAGGTATATGAGGTAGACCTTTCAAATTTAGATTGAAGCTTTTTGGATTTAAGGGCTAGAATTTAAAAAGGTTTATAAATATTTAAATTTATAGAATTTTGATTCCATGAGACATTTAAGCGAGGAGGAAGCAGCAGCTATCAAAGCTTACAGAGATAGGGCAGAGGAACTTCTTAAAAACAGCGATTGCTTTGAATCGAATTATGGCGCAGTCATATTCAAAGATGGGAAGGTGCTTGGCGAAGGGTACAATTATGTCCCTGAGATCAAAGGTTACACCTGTGACAAATGCCCTAGGAGAAAGCAGGATCTCCATAATGGGATAGGGCTTGAGCTCTGTTATTCCGTGCATGCAGAGGAATCTGCTATAAACAACATGCTATTTGACAAAAAGCTAAGTGTAGAGGATTCTGAGGGTGCGTCGATGGTAGTTGTAAGGTCAAAGGATGGAAAGGTGTTCAAATTTGAGGAACTCAAACCATACTGCACCAGATGTGCCGAAAAAATTTATACACAGTCCAAAATAAAAGAGATAATATATGAGGATAAAAAGGGATTTATAGCGTTCGGCAATGAAGAGCTGTTTGACATATCCGTAAAGAACCTTCATAGCAGTTGGAAAGAAAAATTTGGTATACGCTGATTTTAGATATTGGAGTGGTAAATTGATAAGCAACTGGGAAAAGGATGGCTGCGTGTTCTGCAAAATAGTGTCAAAGGAATTGACGGCGGATATGGTGTATGAAGACGATGATGTAATCGCATTTCTTGATAAAAATCCTGTATTCCCCGGGCATACATTAGTCATACCAAAAGAACATTACAAGACACTGCTTGATATACCGGATCCTATAATCGCAAAGCTTTTTTCTGATGTTAAATTCATATCAAGAGCGGTAATTAAAGCCACTAAGTCGGAGGGCATAGTGATATTGAACAACACAATAGTCAGCCAGAGCATCCCTCATGCGCATGTGCATTTGATACCTAGGAATTACAAGGATGGATTTTATAAATATTTGCCTAGGAGGAGGTACCATTACAAGGAAGGGGAGCAGCCGATTGAGATCACTATAAAGGAGGAGATTGAAAGATTAAAAAGTTAGACAGCTACTCCTATTTTATTGCTTCTTCTTAATCAGTTTGACCTAAGTGCTTCTGCGGGGACGAGCCTTGACGCCTTCCATGCGGGGAATATCCCGGCAAGCACTCCTATTGTTATAGTAAGAAGTATTACCTCAAGTATAAGCTGCAACGATATAACAGGCGTTATATTGATGCTTGAGCTTGATATTGTGCTTGATCCAGAACCTGAAAATCCACTCCCTCCGGAAAATCCACTGCGGCCCGAAAATCCTGCACCTTTGCTTGAACCGAATGATGAACTTCCCCCAAATGATGATGAAGCTGCTGGTGGACCTGCAGAGGAGCTGCCCACGGATAGATGGCTCATCACAGCGCTTGCTCCATAGCTTCCTGCAGTGCCTAATGCAACTCCAAAAACTCCTCCTATAAGGCCAATTATCAAGGACTCGTAAAGGAATACAAGCATTATCTTGTTGCTTGTAAATCCAAGCGCCTTCATTATCCCTATTTCTGTAGTCCTCTCGGTAACAGATGAATACATCGTCGTGACTATGCTTACGAACGCGACAAGCAGTGATATTGATGCAACAGCGAGAAGTATAAGCGAAATGCTGCTTTCTATCGATTCTATTTCAGAAAGTATGCTTGAGACGGTTATTACTTTGATATTATTGCCGTATTCCGCAGTCAATTCAGAGCTTACCAAGCTTACGGAAGATGCATTAGTTGCAGATATTAGTATGCCGCTGTATTTTCCGGTGTCATTCGTAAGGAGAATTCCTCCGGACAAAGGTATGAATATTGAGCTGTCAGGGCTTAAGAACAATGCCTGCCCAAAATGAGCATATATACCATGCACAAGGAATGAATAGCTCTTTGGACTTGCAGACGCTCCTCCAAACCCTGCGAATCCGGAATTGCCGTTTACTGTTATAACCTGGTTTAATGAAATATTCCTTGCTCCTGTTATGTTTGGGTGGGCAATGTCATAGCCAACAACAGCTGCCGTATAAAATCCATTGGAAGGTATGGACCCGTTCTGAAGCTTTAGGTTGGGTATTATTTCCGGAACAGCGGATATGTTGACCGCATATATGCTTACGGAAGTATTTTGAGTACCTTGCGTCAATGTTCCGCTGGCCGTATAGTATGGAAGCGCAACCTTGACGCCCTCCATTCCGCTTATCGTGTGTACCACATTATTGTTTAAGGTAAAATTGGGCAGGGGCGTGGCATAGATTGTCGTAACCCCTGTGCTACCCAATTCGGATGTTATATAAGCCCCAAATCCTCCGACAAGGCCTAAAAGGGCTACTATTGCAGCGGGACCCAGCATTATGCCGAATACGGTAAGGGTAGTCCTGACCTTTTTCTGCCTCATATAGTTTATTACTATACCCAGTATATCCTGCTGCTTCATCTAACCACCTATTTCATATTACTGATCCTGTCCTGTGCTTCTTGGATTTTGATTTCTTGCTTCTGTAGGCAAATGCCAATATTATTACTATTATTACTGCAGCTATCACATAGTATCCTGTGTAATTATTGGTCTTTACTTTGTACTTTGCAAATGCGGATGCGTTGTATGCGACAGGCTTAGGGACTGCAAATGTCTCCGGGGTGGATACCATATTCTGGCTGAATGAATTCTGGTACTTTTCATAAACCTCAATTGTAAGATTTTGGTAATTGGGCTCTGCTGCGTCAGTGCTGTTTGCTGCTGACTTGTTCGCTGTTGTTCTGTTTGCAAAAGCCCCGGTTTTATTTGCGAATCCTCCTTTTCCTGCAAACCCTGCTGCAAAGCTATTGGAATTTGTCGTGTTAGGTATTACAGTAACACTGAATGGCATTGGGGAATTCAGCTGTATCTCTCCTACATATGAGGAATTGCTTCCTATAACCTTGCCATTGCTCTTTAAGTATGCATATACCGTGACATAGTAAGCATTTCCCGATCCTTCATCAACCAAGCTTCCTGATACCGTTGCTATTGGCACATTGCCAACTTCCGATATGGCTGATACAGAAGGTGTTTCAGTAACCAAGCTTGTCAATCCTACTGCGGTGAACCCAATCGGATAGCTTATCTGCTCCTGCTGCCCCAGCTGATTCTCATATGATATGTCCAAAGTTCCTGCATAACCTCCTTCGCTTACAGATGGACCAACCGCTATTGTTGGTGAGTAGGTCACATTAGACCCTGCAGGAATGCTTGTGAAATATGAAGTGCTGTTGCCCGTTATTGATATTCCTGATACTTCTGTAGACAAAGTGGCAACGACCGATTTAACTGCTGAACCTCCTATGTTTTCTATTTTAAATGCAAGGGCTGTTGATTTTCCTAAGTATGCCGAACTGTCGGTTTCATTTATTACCAAGTTTGACGGGGCTTCGACCGGTATGCTCAGTGTATAATTCTGCATTCCCTGCTGCCCGTAATAGTTTAGGTATTTTGAGGTTATTTCGATATTTGCAATCGATCCGGCTGCACTCTCTGGGACATAGACGCTGAGATTTTCCTGAACTGTCTGGTTTACCCCAAGATAACCAATCTTGGCAGGAGAACTTAAAACTTTGATTGAAGGGATGCTTGAATTTTGTCCATTAATTGGCTGCTCTGATGAAAAATATGGCTGTAGTGAAGTAACGCTGCCTGAGCCTGTGTCATTTATATTTATTGTTAAATTGTTTATTTCTCCTGGAATCAAATGTGGGGCATCTGATGTGTACTTTATGCTTGGAACTCCGCCGTATATGAAAGGCACCAGCATTGTGTATTCCTCAGAAACCGTGTTGTTAGGCTCTATCTCAAGATCGAGGTAGTATGTGCCTTCCCTTGCATAAGATGGTATATCTATGTAATAGGTAATTGAAAATGTCTGGTCTGGCTTTACATCCGGCAACTCCTCTGTTATGCTGCCTTGGCCATTTATGGGCTTAAAACCGGAATTGAAATTGTATAGTTCAAGTGAGGTATTGGAAAGCAGCTTGTCTTGGTTACTCTCAATTACCAGAGTCAAAGGGACACTGTTCTGCCCTGGAACCGGATTTATTACTGTCCCATTGGAGCCAAAATACGCGTTTATCAGCGTAAATGAATCAGAACCCTGTGCGGATGCAACTCCCAATAACGCAGTGGCAAAAATCATAACCGACAAGTATACTATAAATTTTGACATTTTTATCCCTCTTATATCTCTTTAAGCTTAAGTTTGCTGTCTATGCCTTCTATCTTTCCATCCTTTATCCGTATTATCCTTTCCGCCCTATTGGCAACTTCAGGATTGTGCGTAACTATGACCAGGGTATTTCCGAAATTCTTATGTATGTCTTCAAGAATCCCCATAACCACTTCCGTGTCCTCCGTATTGAGGTTGCCTGTTGGCTCATCTCCCAATATTATCTTTGGCTTGGTAATTATTGCCCTTGCTATTGCAACCCTTTGCTGCTGCCCTCCAGACATCATCAATGGGAGGTTATGGGCGCGGTTGTCGATTCCAAGCATCTTCAGGAGCTCCATTGCCCTTACATCTCTCTCTTTTCTATCAACATCTTGCAGCATTAAAGGAAGCTCTACATTCTCCAGTGCAGTCATCGTATTTATCAGATTGAATGACTGGAATATAAAACCTATCTCGCGGTTCCTCAAAGTTGCTAATTCTGAATTTGACAACTCGTTTATATTGTTGCCGTTTATTATTACATCCCCGCTTGTTGGCCTGTCCATGGCACTTAGCATATTTAGAAGAGTAGTCTTTCCAGATCCAGAAGGCCCTATTATTGATACGAATTCACCTAGTTTTACATCAAAGCTTATAGAATCCAAAGCTGCGAACTCGGAATTTCCGTAGCTGTACATCTTGACTAGATTTTTGACCTCTATTACACTTTTGACTTGCTTGGTAAAATTCATCACCTAATTATAAATAATAAGCTTCAGTAGTTTATTATTAAACTAATAAGTATTTAAATGTTGTTATATGATAACACAGGCATTCACATTTTATAGAATCGGCTTCAATTGTTTGTTATTTGCAATATGCTATGCATTGTTATTTGCCCAAGACTCTGGTAGCGTTATAATTAGGTTGTTACGCACTCGAAGCCGCTTGGAAGATATATATCTACCATATCCTCCTTGAACAAAAGGGATGCTCCTTTGTCCTTTACGTAAGTCTCATTAACTCCCTGGTATTCTATCAATACTACAGGATACTTTAGGATTGTATTGTTGTAATAGAATGGGGAATACGCCTTAATACCATAATACCTTAAGTAAATCCATGAGTTTGAAACCACATTGCAGTTGGATAGATTGTATAACTGTAGTTCTGCAACAGTATCTTTCAACGTGCTATTATTGGTGGCGCTGATCATCCAGTTGGAACTTGGTTGCCTCACAGAATAAGATAGGTAAGCCACATTAAGCAGGCTTACCGAGAATATTATCATTATTACCAGTGTTGGTATTAATCTTATATTTTTATTTTTAGGCAACTTCCTTAGGTATCCATTTAAAGCCGTAATAATCATCAATGCGATTGCGATATAAACAAAATAGCTCAGCCTGATTTGATCAAACTCCATCATCCTTGGCACTACAATCAGGTACTGGATAACAGACAATAAAAAGAGTGATGCCAATATCTGAGCCGTGCCTCCCTTATTCATTATAATTGACTTTAGGTCTGCAATATTCGAACGAAGATAATGCATAATATTCTTATCGTTGTCTTTGCGGGACATCCTTGATCTACGGTAAAATAGATAACCCGCCAGAATCAATAGCACTATTATTGGAAATACAAGATTTCCTAGGACCTCTCCAATAGCGCCTAAAATCGGCAGGCCTCCCGGAGTGCTATTTGAATAAACGCTGAATGACGCCAGATAGCTGTAAAACGGGTTTCCTAATGCAATTAGGTTGAATAGAAGCCATGGAAGGGACACGATAAACAGCAAGGCAATGGATTCGGCTCTTTTCCTGTTGCTGCCCAACAAAAGCAATAAGGGGAAGAAGATTATTGAAATGTACTTTGCAAGACCTGCCAATGCCATAAATGCACCTGCGTAGATGCTTCCTTTTTTTATTAATGCCAATGAGATTAGGAGCATTGCTATTGAAAGTGCGCCTGAGCTGTTCAGTAGAAAAGAGAACTTCAATATATAAGGTGTTATTATAACCGAAGCGGATATAAGAGGATTAACCTTGAAGTATTTTGAAAATAAATAGATAGAGATGAACAATAGTGTTGCAAGAATAGTTATGTAAATTGGTATTATTTCCTTTGCGCCTGAAAGCATTATCAAGCCCATTATAACAGAGTCAAGAGGTGCACGGTCGGTCTCGAAGTATATGTGGCTGTTTATTACTATTGTGCTTTGCCCTAGAGGTTTGATGTAGTTTAGGAAATTGCTGCTTATCATAGATTTCGCATTCAAGTAATGTGCTACAAAATCCCATGACACTCCCCGCAAATTGTATATGCTGAACAGCGCCACCAATGAAAATACATACAGGACAATTAATAATACAAGGAAAAGGTGTTTGTTATCTTTTAGGTTAAGGTTCAAAATCAACACGGGGGCTTGGGATTTAAGGCTGTTTTATCATTTTGCTGATTAAGTTTATCTGCATATCATTAAATTTTATACTTTCATACTTTATAGTCTCTTCTATGTTTTGCATTACCAATAACATTTAGGCAGAATTCGATTGGTTACCACAAGTTTACGTATTTGAATTTATATTTTGGCTTCTTTAGCTTTGACTTCTGCTTGAATGTTCCAGGGAATTCTGGATGCGTTACTGGAGGCACCGTTCCCCTGAATTTGTCTGGTGAATGAGGATCGACCTTAGAAAGCATCTTCAGTGCGCCTTCGCTTGTATTTCCCTTCCAAAGCTGCGACCACGATATGAAGAATAATTGCTCTCTGTTAAATCCTCCTGCCTTGTAGGGCATTGCTTCTTTCATCCTGCTCTTCAATGCGTCATATGCTATGCTTATGCCACCCAAGTCCGCAATATTCTCTCCCAATGTGAGCCTTCCATCCAGCTTTACATTTGGCATTATCTCAAGTGAATCGTATAATTCCACTATCTTGCCTGCACGCTCGCCGAAATTCTTCCTGTCCGCTTTGGTCCACCACTCGTTGATATTGCCAAACTTGTCGTACTTGCTTCCTTGGTCATCAAATCCATGTGTCAGCTCGTGCCCTATCACTCCTCCTATAGCTCCGTAGTTTATCGCAAAATCTTTCTTGTAATCAAAGAAAGGAGGCTGGAATATCCCTGCTGGAAGGACTATCTCATTCTTTGATTGGTCGTAATATGCATTTACCTCGTATGCATTCATCAGCCATTCGTTCTTGTCAACCTCTTTTCCTATCCTACTCATATCACGGTTAAACTCGAGCATGTATGCATTCATTTTATTCCCAAACAGGTCTTTTGGGGAAGTCTTTAATTTTGAATAATCCCTGAACTTTATTGGGTATCCTATCTTAGCATTTATTGAATCGAGCTTGTCAATCGCCTTGCTTTTTGTTTGGTTACTCATCCAATCCACTTTCTGTATCCTTGCCCTGAATGATTGTTTGATGTCCTTGAATAGCCTCTCCGCCTCCTTCCTGCTCCGGTCTGTAAAATTATCCTTAACATATACTTCCCCCAGAGCCTCACCAATTAAGGATTCTATAAGAGAGAGTGCCCTTTTCCATTTAGGGCTCCTTTTTTTCTGGCCCAGCAGCTCTTTATTGAAGAACCTAAAACTTTCATCTTTTACCTTTTTATGAAGCAATGGAGCAGATGCATGTAGTACATTCCATTGAAGGTATGCTTTTATGTCATCTAAGCTGCTTTCCTTTACCATTTTGTCAAATGCGGTAAAGAACTCGGGCTGCCCTAATACAAAGTATGGAATTTTATTTACCCCGAGGGATTTGAACATCTTTATTATATTGAAATTTGCATATTTTGATGAAACCTCTTTTACTGATGCTTTGTTGTAATTTTTAATCGCATCTCTCGTGTCCGCGGAACTCCTGCTGGCTTTTGCAAGGGAAGTTTCCAATTTCAGTACGGCCTTGGCGGATAGTTCCGGAGATTTGTATGCTTTTCCATAGATCCTGAACATTTCTTCTATATGTTCCTTGTATTTCTCAAGTATTGCTGAGAAATTTTTGCTTAAGTAATAATCCCTTTCAGGCAGGGTGATTCCTCCCTGCCACAGGTACAATGCGTAGACGCTGCTGTTCCGGTCATCCGGAGAAGAATTAATATCGAAGAAAGGCATTGCCCCAAACGGTATTATAGATGCCACGATTTCGGGCAGCTGTGATTTGCTGCTCATGGATGCTATCTTGTCCATGATGCTGCTTATTGGTTTGAATTTTAATCCCTCCACTGTTTTATCATCAATATACGAAAGATAGAAATCGCGTATTATCTTTGCGTTCTTGTACCTTGCCTTTCCATACGCACATGATTCAGTTATCTCCTTCAGTATAAGTTGGTTTCTGTCGTGAAGTTCGTAGAATGAGTCGATGCGTATTTTGTCCTTTGGCAACGGATGGCTTTTTATCCATGATCCTGCCGAGTACTTATAGAAATCTTCAAATGGGTCAACCGAAAGATCCATATCCTTTATTGAGAATCCGATATTTTTGGGCATTTTATCGATATGAATAAAGATAATAAATTATTTAAGGATTGATATAGATTTCTTTGAACTTCCCTATAAAATCAAGTGGGGAACAGGAGATTTGGACTCCTATTACTAGCTCCCAAAGCTAGCAGTCTACCAGGTTAGCGTAGTTCCCCTTAGCAACTGGATAACCAATTAGTTATTGCTGAAAAAGCTTATATAGTTTATTAGCAATTCTTCGATTAAATTATTGTTTGGCTAAAAATTTTTAAATGTTAATTTACAAGTCTGATGATTGTATGATAATAGGATTTACTGGGATGCCAGGAAGCGGCAAAAGCGATGCCTCACTATATCTAAAGGAACACCACAATTTTTCTATAGTAAACATGGGGGAAGTTGTAAGGAGGACTATGAATGAAAAAGGAATAAAGATAACTAACGAAAGCTTAAGGGCTTTTTCTGGGCAGCTTAGGGATGAGATGGGAAGGGATGCGACAGCAAAATTGACTGCTGACTTTTTGCTCAAGCTGCATGGCAATATATGCATAGATGGCATAAGAGGACCTGAGGAGGTTGCATACTTCAAAAAGGTCCTTGATGGCAAAAGATTTTACCTTATTGCCATAACAGCACCTGATGATATAAGGTATAAGAGATTGGCAGAGAGGGGAAGGTACGATGATCCCCATACATTAAAAGGATTGAAGGAGAGGGATGAAAAGGAAAAGGGATTTGGTGTTGAAGCGGCTATGAAAATGGCTGATATAGTTATATCAAATACACAGAGTCCCACATTTTTCCATGAAGATCTGGATAAAATGATAGTAAAGCTAAAAAGCGACTGGCTAATATAGGGGGTTTTGTGTTTATTGTTATAGAAGGTGTAGATGGAGCGGGCAAGACAACCCAAGTTAATATCTTGAAAGGAAAAGTTGTTGGTGGAAAATCAGTCAGGACAACAAAAGAGCCTACAGATGGAAAGATTGGAAAGCTCATAAGAGAATTGCTTTCAGGTAAGAATTTGGACAACTTAAAGATGCAGCTTCTGTTTGCAGCGGATAGAGAAGAGCATTTAAATAGCCTTATAAAAGACAGCATTGACTCTAATGAGATACTGGTTTCCGACAGGTACATCTTTTCTTCCTTGTCCTATGGGATAGCTTCGGGATTAGATGCGCAATGGCTTATTGGAGTGAATTCTCAGTTTCCTGTGCCCGATATGACTATAATAATAGATCTTGAACCAGATGTAAGCTTAAGCAGGATAAGTGCAAGAGATTCGAAGGAGGCTTTCGAAAACATTAAATTTTTGACAGAAGTTAGGAAGGCTTATAAATTTTTGGCTGGAAAATATAGTAACTGCTTTATAATAGATGGAAGCAAATCCATAGATGAGGTACAGCAGACTATAATTGAACTTATAAATACTAATTTGAAATAACTGAATAAACAAGGAATTTTAAATTTTGTGCTCCTATCGTCTAGCCCGGTCAAGGACATAGGCCCTTCGAGCCTAGAACCCGGGTCCAAATCCCGGCGGGAGCATTTTTATAGCTTGCATATTCAAAGCGTTTGAAATCAACTTAATGGAATTATGCTTCGACTTTGTTATCTGAATTTTTATAAATCGTATTACCTATTTATTGACCTATATAGGTCGTATTTAAAAATCTTTACATTGGAATATAATTGATAACATGTCTGCAAAATCTAAAAAGAGTGTTTCTGGAGATAGTACTGACAATTTAACCTTTTTGATAACTTATCTGCTTGAATGGCTGACTGGTGTAATAGTATATTTCACAGTAGGACAGAAAGATAAAAGAGCAAGATTTCATGCAATACAAGCTATAGTGCTTGGCATAGTGTCTATAGTATTAAGCTTTATATTGGATTTTGTATTCCTTCCTTTGTCCGGAATTGTAGTTTTGTTAATATGGTTATACGGAATGTATATAGGTTATGAAGCTTACAAAGGCGTGGATATAAAGGTTCCAATACTATCAGATTACTTAAAGTAACTTTTATTTCTTTTTTATTTAAAGCTTAAGCGTATTTTTCTATTTCCTATATAATTGAAGTTTATAACCACAATACTAATAAATATTATTTATGCAGTATTGTTAATGATGGTGGAATGAAAAATTTCTTCAAGGAGGTAAAAAAAGAGAAGAAAATTGAAGAGGAGACTGGAATAAAGTTTATGAAAGACAAGGAATATGCATTGAAATTCAACAAATTTTTTAGGTCTTCACTTGAGGCATTAGAAAAAGACCCTGAACTTGAAAAAGAGCTTGAAAAAAATACTCCTAACAAGTTTTCTAAAAAAACAGCTAAACTTAGAAAATGAATATTAATAATCCGTATAAAGACAATTTAAAATTGGGTTATTAGGTTATTTTATATATTTATTGATAGGTTACCTGATTTGTAATTGGCCATAGAGCTCTTTAACTGCTCGCCTATTATATATAGTAAATCGGGATTATAGCCCCTCCTTAATTTCATGTATGGCTTCACTACTTCCTTAAGGTAAAGATCAGACCTTTTACCTTTCAGTTTTATGTTTTTTATTCCCTTATTTAATAGCATTTCATTGACTTCTTTCTTTAGGACTTTCAATGAAAGGACATTTTTATAGTAGCCTGGTTCAAAATGGTACTTGTTAACATCTGTTGTAGTCACATATCTGAACTCGCTAAATGCATGCTTTACCCCTTGAGTGCTGCGTGCAAACTTCCTAAGTTTTTTGTCTTTGTATATTTTGCTTTGATCAAAATTGACAACTTCATATGAAGTTTTCTCCAATCCTATACCTGTCAAATGGTACAGGTTAAGTCCCTTTGATGACTTTAGCCTGCTTCCTCCAAATTGTATTCCGCTGTACACTTCTTGGAATCCAATGGCTTTGGCGTAACTGTCAAATCCTACAAATGCACTTGAATCAGTATATCCAGGTTCATTATCAGCAAACTTCGTATAATCCTGATCGGGATGGACATGCACTCTTATTATGGATGTATAGCCTTTCTTCTTTAATCTTTTTAACTGCCTCAATTCTTTATTGCCATTTTTTACTTCGACACTGTCTCTCAGCCTTTTGAGCCCTTTCATAGGGAGGTATCGGTAAAATTGTGGAGCTCCAGCGCTTGCATCGTACTTCCCAAGAAGGTAACCTGAAGTTTCATACTTCCTGTCAAAATCGTAGATCATTTGGGATAAAGCATATCCTGATATCTTGGGTGATGACTTAGTTGAAACCTGGGGCAGATAGAATTTAATCCCATCAAACTGAATGTATTTGTCGCTTGTTACTGAAGGCATATTAAAACCTCTATATATTTCATGTTTAGCTTCCTAGAACATTAGGCCCTCCCGTAACAGCTAGCACCGCAACCCCACGAGTTACATTGTATGGATAGGTTGTTCCATCGTACCAGCCACTTATTGTGCCATCATCCGCATAGGCATAATGGACCCCTTCATATCCAGGTATAGATGAATTTTCGCCCCCTACGCAGTATATGACACTATTACTGTTAATACCATCGTAGTATGAAGCACAGCTCTCTCCATATGCTCCTCTTGGATAGCTTGCCTGCCTTGTCCATGTTCCTACATACCCATTACTTATAGGTGCAGACCATACCTGGTTGTAGGTACATGATGCAGATATGCCATCAACCGTGCAACCATTTTCTACGTAACCTCCTACGCAGTATATATAACCAGCGCTTGCAGTACAGCTCAACTGAGCCACTGAGTATGGATAGTCGTTTTGTGCAGTTAAGCTACCTATTGTACCATCAGAGTTTACCTTTGCTGAATAAACAGCATTAGTTTCGCTACTTTCACCAGATGTTGCCCCCCCTACTATGTATATGTATCCATCATAGGATACAGCTGCTTCATATATGATATAATCCTTTATTGGATAATTGCCAACTGTAGACCAGCTGCTTGACTCTCCGGGGAACAGTTCAGCTTCATCTACATGATTATAAACACAGTCTTGTGCAACTCCTAAGAAACTGCATCCATCTAATTTTTCTCCTCCTATGTAATACATGTAGTCTCCAGATATTACTGCGGATGCCTCGGTAGTCGCATGATTGAGCGTATCATTTCCTGGAGGTGACTGCACATACCATGTATTATCTTGTATTCCTGAAGGCGTTAATGATGCGGATTCCACTTGGTAATACTCTCCAACTGTCGCATTGTTTCCACCTGCACACCACACACTAGGGAATGAGTAGGTATTATTTGGACTTTCTACAGCACATCCTTGATTTGATACAGACGACTCGCTATTGACACCTTTGTTGTTAGGTCCATTAGGACCGAATATGCTTTCAGTTTCATACCATTCACCCATCTGTCCATTGCTGTAATTTATAGGTGCATAGTAAACATGGTTAGTGTGATAGCCAGCAGATGTATCAAACCCTGCTATATAATAAAGGTCTACGGATTCAAAGTATGCAGTAACATACAATGGGGAATCGCCTATGAATGCGACGGATGGGTTTACATTGCTTGGGCATCTATCATTTCCGTTATAACTACAACTAAATCCTGTAAAGGACCATTCTGCATCTGATGTTACATTTGCAGAAAGTTTTATTATTGTGGTTGTATTTGGATAGTAATAGGCCCATTTACCTGCTGTTGGATTGGAAGATCCACCGTTGCTTGGGTCTATTGATATATAAAGACCAACCTTGAAGTTCGCCTGCTCTGTAAATGGTTCTGTCGGAACTGTCATTGTAAAGGATGAAGAAGTACTATTCTCGTAACCTTCCCAATTTTCAAATTGGTAACCGGTATTTGCAGATGTTGATACAGTTATTGATGATCCTGGGAAGTACCATCCTGTTCCTGGTGAAATTGATGACGGTGCACTTGATGGATAGGAGAGCTCTGTAAGGTATACATCGTAGTTCGCCTGTTCGGTAAATGGTTCTGTCGGAACTGTCATTGTAAAGGATGAAGAAGCGCTTCCTTCATTGCCTGTCCAATCCTTAAACTTATAACCCGTATTGTTCGTCTCTGACAATGTAATTGAAGTTCCAGGGAAGTACCAGCCATCTCCCGGTTTTAAGGAAGAAGCCCCACTTGATGGATAAGAGAGCTCAGTTAGGTATACATCGTAGTTGGCCTGCTCCGTGAACGGTACTGTCGGAACTGTCATTGTAAAGGATGAAGAAGTGCTATTCTCGTAACCTTCCCAGTTGACAAATCTGTAGCCCGTGTTGTTTTTCTCGGACAATGTTATTGATGAGTTTGGTAGGTACCAGCCGCTGCCAGGTGATAATGAATAAGCCGCATTTGATGGATAAGAAAGCTCAGTTAGGTATACATCGTAGTTCGCCTGTTCGGTAAATGGTTCTGTAGGAACTGTCATGCCAAAGGATGAAGAATTACTACCTTCATATCCTGTCCAGTCTATAAATCTATAGCCTGTGTTGTTCGTCTCTGACAATGTAATTGAAGTTCCAGGGAAGTACCAGCCGCTGCCAGATGAAAGTGTCTTTGCACCTCCTGAAGGGTATGATGGTTCAGATAGGTATACATCGTAGTTCGCCTGCTCCGTGAAATCAGTATTCGGAACTGTCATTGTAAAGGATGAAGAAGTACTCTTCTCATATCCTGTCCAGTTGACAAACTTGTAGCCTGTGTTGTTCTTCTCGGACAACGTGATTGATGAGTTTGGTAGGTACCAGCCGCTGCCAGGTAATAATGATGAGGCTGCATTTGATGGATAAGAAAGCTCTGTAAGGTATACATCGTATTCTGCAGTTTCGTTAAATTGTGAATTTGGTGCGGTCATTGTAAAGTTTGAAGAATTGCCGCTATCATATCCTACCCATTTCGCAAATTTGTATCCTGTTGTATTGGTCTCTGTGAAATACAGGGAAGCCCCGGGTGTTTCCCAGAAAATAGAAGATGAATTAGTTGATCCTCCTGGAGACACTGTTGCCTTTCCATCCCCGTGTTCATATACGGATAGTTTTAGGGCAACTGCGTATTCTGCAGTTTCCGTGAATGGGGTGCTTGGCACAGTTATTGACATTGGATTACGGGTTGAGCTGAACTGGCCCGTCCAGTTCATGAACTTATAGCCTGTGTTGTTGGTCTCTGATAAGTTAATTGTAGATCCCGGAATGTACCAGTTAGTTCCAGGTAAAAGTGTCTTTGCAGCTGCTGAAGGTGATGAGAGCTCTGTAAGGTATACATCGTAGTTGGCCTGCTCCGTGAAGTCTGTATTTGGAACTGTCATTGTAAATGATGAGGATGCATTGTTCTCATATCCTGTCCATCCTGCAAACCTGTAGCCGGTGTTGTTAACTTCAGATAAAGTAATTGTTGAATTCGGGAAGTACCAGCCGCTGCCAGGTGAAAGAGATGCATCTGCACTTGAAGGCGATGCAAGTTCATTTAAATATACATCGTATTCAGCTGTTTCATTTATTGGATTGTCAAACGTTATCGTGGGCGATGTGCTATTTCCTGTGTAGTTTCCTGTACCTAAACCTACATATTTATAAAACCTGAAAGTTGAGTTTGCTGGAGATTCTCCCAATGTTATCTTTGAACCATAGGGTTCTGGATAGCTGGTGAATGTTGATGAACTTGTTGAAGCTCCTGAAGGTGATGAGGCGGTTATTGTCCCATCGCCTCCTGGGATTACTCTCAATGAAAGCATAGGGTCAAAATTTGCTGTCTCATTTACTGGATTAGACATTATAATTGTTGGGGATTGGCTGTTTCCAGAATAACATGTGCTTCCTATTGATGTGGATGCAGCACATGTCCAGTTTGCGAAAACCCATTCTTTTGGATTGGAGGATTTCGCGGAAAGCTGCAATGATGAATCCTTCTTGTAATACCCGTTCGAGGATAATGGGGACGATGATACAACACCTGAAGAATATGATGGATTGACATTTTCATTTAGCTTGTAGTAAGTTGTGTAATTGAATGAAACTGTCGTTGAATTGCAGTATATTGGTATTGATCCTGTCGAATTGTAGTACTTTACGCCGTTTGATTCCGCATATGTGAAGTTCTCGTATGCCTCGTTTGATACCAGTGTAACCTGTGATGGCGTTGAGTAGTTAAGTTCGGAATTGCATATTGTGGTCCCAGTTGCATTCTTTGTGAATGTGGTGCTGTTGATTGGAGTTGTTATGGTAACCTTACCATAAGGGACATTGAATATCAAGTGGTACTGGGTTACAGGTGAAAAGTTTATGTATACGTAATGGCTTGTGTAATTTCCAAAAGTCGCATTCACTTTTATGTTGCCAATAGTTGTTCCATATACAAATGAGTGTGCGATTCCCTGCGACGAGGTAGATGCATAAGTAGGGAACAATGTTTCCTCATCTGGAACCTCTGTGAAATTCACAGTTGATCCTGCAAGAGGATATCCGAGGAATATGACATTTGCGGTCAGTTCGTCAGGATAATTATCAGCAGGCCATCTTCCGTTGTGACCACTTGATGCATTAAGTGAAATTGTCAATGAAGGCTTTACCACCAATGCGACATGGGTATTGAACTTCCCTGCATAAATCTGCTTCGGCGCATTTGCGCACGAGGAAGAATTGGATGAACCGCAGTCTTCAGAGTTTAAATAAAGATTACCATATGTATATGTATTTGTTGGCAAGTACGTTGACATATTTGCGACACATATTATGGATCCTCCAGGAAGCACATAACTAGGGTAGCATGAATGGGTAACATTTACCTTATTATATTCAACAGTTATAGAAGGATCTTTTATCGCATAATCTTTGCTGTTCGTTATAAGCAATGATATTGTTGACGTGTGGGATATTGAATTTGACCCGAGCTCCATGTCCTCGCAGTTTGCTCCTGTAACAAATGAGCAGCTGTTAGGCACTACGTTAGATGGGACTGCAACGAAAAAGTATAGAAGTGAGATTACTACTGCAATTATCAATATAGCCCAGCCGTAAGTTACTAAATATTCCAAAGCCGATTGGGCATTCTTTTTATGAGAATGCTTTGTTTTGGAACTTTTTGTCTTTATAGACCTTTTGTTACCCAATTTAGCACCTTTTCATTATTATATTGCTTTTACAATATTTAATGTTTTGCTTTTTGGCTGGCTGCCGCTTGCTGTAAATATTTTCTTATTTTGACTGCTTGAATTTAAGATTGAACATATATTTTGTGATTAACGTTCATTTTACTTTATTTAGGTTTTATTTTCTATTCAGCTCTCCATGGCTCTTTGACAATTCATGCGACGACTCTATAATAAGGAGATTAAGTTCTCCGGCAAGGGCAACGGATGCTACAATTTCAGCAAAAGCAAGCCTGCTGGAACCTGTCAAGTCACCTTCTCCATATAAGCCAAGTAGTTTAAGGGCTTCTTTCTGTGCATCCAGCCTTGTACCTCCTCCGTAAGTACCAACTTCCAAAGATGGCAGCAATATTGATATGTATAGGTCGCCGTTGGACTCTTCGGCTTCAACAATTGACTGTGACCCCTCCACTATCTGGGCTATATCCTGGCCATATGCCGCATACATCCCTGCAAGTATGTTTGCAACTTGGGCGTTGAATCCGCTTGACCCTGCCATGGCTGATCCTTCCAAGCTTTTAAGCCTGTTCAGCCTTTCAACATCGCGGGCACTTGACCTTGCCTTCTCAAGCAGCTCCTTTTTTATTACGGCTTCTGCAGTCACCGATACTCCCCTTCCTTCTATAAAATCTATTGCTGAGGGCTTCTTGTCCGTGCACATGTTCCCCGATTCGCTTAAAATTTTTGCTTTTATTCCCTTTCCTTCAAACATCGAAAGCAGCTGCTCTGATGAATATTCTGCCGCTATCGTTACCATGTTCATCCCCATGGCAGCTCCTGTAAAAGCCTTGAACCTTATGTGTAGTATTTTTCCAATCTGGTAGCATTTTACTGACAGCAGATCCCCATGGGCAGTCTTCTCCTTGAATTTTGATTTTAAGAAATCAATTCCCTCTCTGCTGTTCACAAATTGGTATATCTCAAAGGCATCATTTACACTTTCCGTTGATACCATAACATCCCTTGCCATCCCGTCCGAAAGCACTCTCGTTGAAACACCCCCAGATTTGCTTATTGTGCTTATGCCTCTTGACAATCCCGCTACAAGCTTGCCTTCGGTAGTGGCTATCAGTATTGGATATTCCCCAGATGCGTATAATCCTGATACCTTAATCGCACCCGCATACCCCAATGGCAAGGTTATTGCACCTACGCTGTTTTCTATGTTTGAATTTATAGCCTTGGAGAAGTCCACATTTGGATTCTTTATATGATCCAAGCTTGCATGAAATTTACTCTCTAGATAAGATGCCCTTATCAAGGTTGCCTCGTTTGAGTCAACACCAAGATCCGCTTCTATGTTGTATAGCTTTACATCTCCATTGTCAAGCTTTTTGAATAGCTCTTGGTATTTATATGAATCCCGCATGGTTAGAATTCCCTGCCACTTTTAAAAAGTTTAACATGAGAATACGTTTATTGGCTATTATTTACGTTCCAACCTGTTGGCTGAATTTCTGTAATTAACAAGCAACTTGTAGTACCTCATAGCCTTGTACTCTATGCGCTTTGTGGCTTCTTCACCAAGAAAACTTTCTAATCCGTAAATATTTATCCTCTTATTCCTCTCTTTCTCTGCTTTGACAAAGTTGCTTCGGGCCGATGCAAACATTGATATGGAAATCTGCTGTGATAACCCGTCTTCTGGATGAGAGCCTAACGAATTTATTGAATTAAGCTCCGCAGACATCTCGCTTGTATCACGTCCATTTATAAAATCGTGCCTGTGCCCTATCTCGTGATTCATGAGCGCTATAATGCCTTTTTTGTATCCTACAGCATATGAAAAGATTATTGCATTGAGGAATTTCCCATCTATATATATTGAATCTTCGGATTTGTTATAGCCGATTTCTGGAATGTCTGAATATATGACTCTAAGCTTTCCGCATTGTATTCCAAGCTCGTCCATTATTTTTAGGAATTTCAATGACCTGCTCTGCCAATATCTGCTTTCAGATTCCTCAATAGATATTGCATTCTGGCCATGCTCTGCCAGTTTGCTTGCCTTGCTATCTTTATGTGTATACATAAGCAAAAACCTATTTGAGATCAATTTATGTACAATGTTGCATTGCCACAGTTACCGCTCTCATTTCCGGTGAAGAAATTGATCAGGTAGTAATGCAATCCTTCGGGCATGAAGACGCTGCGCACGTATCTTGGGCAGGTGTTTGTTGTATATCCGCTGTAATATAGATAGCCGTTAAGGCTGCTCACGTTAAGCTCTGCATAACCGCTATTCCCTCCACCATATGTGAAGTTCATGAACCCACCATCAAATGTGCACTCTCTTGTTATGTTTGCAGATGTAATGCTTGTGGTAATGGTTAGATTCGAGCAGTTATATATGTGTATTCCGGTACTGTTCTTCCTTGGAGGTGTTGAGTTCACAACCACCTTGCTCGGGGAGGTTACATTTGCAGGGAATCCTGATATGAAGCTATAACTGGGCTTGCTGTTATAAGCCACTTCATTTATTGAAAATGAAACTTTTGTATTAGAATCTTCGGATTGGTTCAATATGTCATAATTGAGTGTGAGGTTCAATGGCAATGAAGAATTATAGAAAGGAAGGCAGGAACCCGATGTGTAATTTACTTTGGTGCTGCCCGAATCCAGAGGCACATTTCCAGACCCATATAAGTAATAGCATTTCTGGCCAGTGTACGTTGAATTTCTTGTTCCTGATAATTTCAGGATGCTCTCGAATACGGAGGAATTTGAATTTGGCGATACCGAATTCAGGTCCGACGGACCTATTGTGTTGCTTGTTTTTTCACACGAATACTTATTAGAAAGAAACTCAAAGCAGCTATAGTTGCTTGAATTCAATTTAATCATCATAAGTCCTATGTCTCCATATTCGGAATTACCTGATGTCCTGACATAAAGCTTGCTGTTTGAATCAAGCTTCTCATATATAAGCGTAAAAGGTACAGAAACGTTAAAGGTTTTGTTCGAGTAGCTGTAATCTTCGGAGAACTTCCCTGAATAGGTCACATTTACGTCCTGCAATGAATCGGTTCTGTTTATTGAAGTGCCTAAAACTGAGAACAGTTCGATGTTGCTTTTATGGTAAACCGAGCTTATGACCGGATTCGTAGCTGGTGGCAATGCATTGCTTACGCTTATCGGATGTGAAGGTATGAACCTATAAGCAACTATGATTAGTATTACAATAGCGATTATCACAAACGGTATTGTCAATGGGGACCTCCTTGTATGCCTCTTTGGCTGTATGCCTCCATAAGGCGAATTTTGGTTGTTGTTCTGGCCTTGGCCAGAAGGGTTGGTTTGGCCGTAGATATTTTCTGGAGAATAAGCCCCGCCCCCGCCATTTTGGTCTACCGGGGTATAAGGATTGTAATTTGGGCCTGTACTATCTCCTCCCCCTGGTTGGTACTGCATTTTATACATCCTATCCAATATATTGCTTTTGCAAAGCACTTTATTTAATATTAAAATGGCTTTTTATTGCCACATCTAATTATATATTTGCAAAGTTATATAATTATAAGTTTTCTTATTAGACTAAACTTATGATTTTGCTTTGAGGCAGCCCTATGAAGATTGACAAAACTTTGGAATCGTTGGCTTCCCAGGTTAACAGCATGAAAAAATTTGGGGATGCGGTAGTATTTGAAAGGGTCAGCGATTTGTTTATGGAAAAAGGCGAAAAACTTAGTCTTCTTATTATAGGCGAGGCTCCAGGATATGAGGAGGTAAGGATAGGAAAGCCTTTTGTAGGGAGGAGCGGAAAGCTGCTCGACAAATGGCTGCAGGTCCTTCAAGTAAAGGATTACGTTATAACCAATGTCGTTAAGAGCCATCCCGTAGATGCAAAGACGCAGTATAACCGAAAGCCCACCGAAGAGGAAATTGCTTATTGGAGGCCCATACTTGAAAAAGAGATAAAGGCCTTAAAGCCAAAAGCTATACTGTGCCTTGGAGATGTTGCTTACAAGACGCTGACAAATTCTGGAAGGACTATAACATCCACAATCAAAGAGGGCATTAGATTTGAATACAATGGCATACCTGTAATAATATACTTCCATCCTTCTTATCTTTTAAGGAACAAGGACTACGATTGGAAGCCCGACATGGTGAAGATTAAGGAGGTTTTGGATTCCTTGAAAAGCCAGTCAAAACTTTGAATTTTAAATCATTATGTTCTAAGGCGATCTGATGAAGACTAAAATATTGGCGACTTTTGGGCCTGCAATAGAAGAGAAATCTAAATTAGCAAAAATAATAAAATACACGGACATAATAAGGATAAATTTCTCGCATACAAATGAAGAACAGGCAGAGCAATACATAGCCCATATAAAAGCAGCTGAAAAGCTTGCAGGCAAAGAGATATCATTGCTTGCTGACCTTCCGGGGCCAAAGATAAGGCTTGGGAAAATAAAAGATCCTATAATAGTTAAGAAGGGAGATTTGCTAAAACTGTTTTATGAAGGGAACAAGCTTGAGAAAGGAGTCATACCTGTATCCTACAGGTACATAAGCGATGACTGCAGGAATGGGATGCACCTCTCCATAGGCGATGGCTACCTGAAGATGAAAGTCGAAGGAATAAAAGATGGTATCGTGTTTGCCAAAGCCATAAACGATGGCATCATAAGCAGCAGGAAAGGGCTGAATCTAATAGGAGCCGACATAACGGAGCAGACACCTACCGAAGAGGATATAAAATTCGCAAAGTTTGCGAAGGACAAATTCGATTTCATCGCGCTTTCATTTGTAAAGTCCGACGAGGACATCAAGCGCCTTAGGGAAAAGGTAGGGAATGATATATTCGTAATATCAAAGATAGAGAGGAGGCACGCCCTTGACAACATAAAGGCAATTGCGGAGGAATCTGATGGGATCATGGTGGCAAGAGGGGATCTTGCCTTCGACATCCCTGTTGAATCAATACCAATAGCGCAGAAGAAGATAATAAAAGCGTCAAGGGAAGCGGGCAAGCCTGTCATTGTTGCGACACAGATGCTCATGAGCATGGTAAACAATCCGATGCCCACAAGGGCGGAGGTCAATGACGTTGCTAATTCGGTATTCGAGGATGCAGACTGCGTGATGCTGAGCGATGAAACCGCCGTAGGAAGCTATCCAATAGAGAGCATCGAAACTATGAGCAGGGTGATACACAATGCGGAAAAGGAAGCGCAGCAGAGCTATCCAAGGAGCGTCGATGGGATATACAGCTATATAGCGCATGCGGCAAAAGACCTTTCGGAGAAGCATGACATAAAGTGCATCTTTGTGCCTACGGAATCCGGAGCGAGCGCGATAAGGCTTTCGCAGTTCAGGCCAAGCAGCGATATAATCGCATTGTCAGAAAATCCAAATGTAAGAAGCAAACTGGCATTGTTCAAGGGCGTAAGGGCTATGGACATAAAAAATTACAGCAGCACGGACGAGATGCTTGAAAACATAAAGGAGCTTGCATTGAAGCTTAAAATATACGAGTATTTGGTAGTGTACGGAAGCCCGAGGAAGAAGGGAAGCACGGATTCCCTGAAATATGTCTCGTTGCTTCCATGAACTGCACAGTGTCATCTTTTTATTTTTATAAGTAGAATTTAAGATAATGTTTTTAAGGTGATTTCGGCGATTGCTGAAGACTCGACTTTAGAGAGCTATGAAGATGAAGAAGGCATAGGTGTAGCTACTGCTAAGAACAGTATGCTTTACATATCGAGCAAAGTGCTGAGCTCACTGGTAATAATAATAATACTGATATTCTTGGCAAGGATACTCAAGCCTGAATATTATGGATTTTACACTATTGTAATAGCATTCTCCACTTTATTGGGTGCTGGGGGCAACTTCGGAGTGGGCACAACCTTTAGGAAGAAGCTGGCGGAGATAGGAGTATCGCTGAAGGAGAAATCAAACATAATCAGCTCTGGAATAACAATCTCTTTTCTTATAGGGTTCATATTGATGGTTATAGGCATAGTCTTCAGCAGGTATATCGCTTACTCTATTTACCATGAGCCTTTGCTTTACATTCCGTTCATAGCTAGCTCCATCATAGTATTATTGACTGTGATTTACGGAGTTACATCGGCAGTATTATTTGGGATAAACAAGGTGAAGCACGCATCTTACATAAATATCGCGTATTCTATATCACAAGCTGCAGCTGTACTTATACTTGTACTTCTTGGATACGGGATAATAGGTGCATTGATTGGGATAGCAATCAGCCTTGTGATAGGCTCGATCATATCAATATACTACATCGTAAAGTTCGTGCATTACAGATTCTCTTTCCAGCCAAGGTCAAGACTTAGAGGTTTGTTCAATTTCTCAACACCTATATTGGTATCGAATTTGGTTTACCTTGGGTTGACAAGCTTTGCGATAACTTTCCTTGCAATCTTTGTATCTCCGTCAATAGTGGGAAGCTATGGAGTTGCATTCAGGTTCGGAAGGATAATAGAGGTGATAACCGCATCCCTGTCATTTGTCCTCTTGCCCGCATTTTCAAGCGTGATATCCAACAAGGAAAGAAGGGAGAGCATAAGCCGGGTATTCAACGGAAGCATATATTACTCCTTCCTGTTCCTTGCCCCTTTGACCGCTTACCTTATATCTGTGTCAAAGCCTTTGATGTACCTTCTTTTCTCAAGCTCGTACCATGATTCCTATATATTCTTCTCATTCATAGTGCTCGGGCTGTTCATAAACATCATAGGCGTGCTTTCGGGGCAGCTTATGGTAGGATATGGAAAGACGAAATCCTTCATGAAGTACCAGCTTTTGACTTTGGTTATAGAATTGTCGATGCTTCTTGTGCTCACCCCGATATTCAAGGTATATGGGGTGTTGCTTTCCCTTTTCGTAATAGGCCCAGTACTGTTCTCTTTTATATACGTGATTGCACTCCGCAATGAATTCAAGATGAACGTGAAGTTGAGCAAGCTGCTTTTGATTTCGATATCCGCGGTGATCCTTTTTGCAATAGGGTACGCGATAACAGCATTCCTCCATTATTCTTACATCTCTATATTGGCAAACCTTGTATTGGCATTGGTTATATTCATACCTATAGCGGTTTTCCTCAAAGGTGTCGATTCCGAGAATGTGCAATTTATAGAGAGGATAGGGAAAAGGTATAAAAAGATAAAATTCGCAACAGATGCAGTTGCAAGGTACGCAAGGTTTTTCCTAGGCAATTAGAAGCAAGGATTGAAATTGCACACAAAATAGATAAATCTTTAAAAGTATTCTCAATAAATATATGAATGTTATCAGGCCCTGGTAGCTCAGTGGCAGAGCGCCTGTCTTGTAATAGGACAAAACAGGAAAACAGGAGGTCGAGGGTCCAACCCCCTCTCAGGGCTTGCGTGTGGATTGTTTGTTGCATTTTTCTATTCCTTTCAATTGATGTGCGTATTATTCCATCGCCAAAAGTTTTTAGAGAAAACAAAATAGACTATTTGTTAAGTAGTAAGCGTTCCAATTCTTTGATGATTTCCGGATAAAATTCTATCAATGTGGGATAAATGTCTCTATTATCTTCATATATCTTTAGATAGTCATATAACTCCCTCATATGGACGAAACCACCCTTTTCTTCTTCTCTTATCCATTTTAGCACAGTATTCTCTTCTCCTTTCACGCGAAATTCAATTCTGTTAGATATAGCTCGTATTATATATTCATTTATTACGTTCTGCCAAATAGGGTAGCCCCATAATGAAAGTTTGACCTTTGAAAATTTCCGCCTAAGCGCAGCAGTATGCTGTTCTGTTATAGGCTCAACAAAATGGTGCCCAAATTCGTGCCATAACGTACCGACAAGCCGTGAGTCAAAATATGGCAAACCATTCTTTACTTTGGTAGGTCCGACAATTGCATACCCATCATACCAATTTTTTATGGAATTGATCCTAAATCCATTTCCTCCTTCTCTAAATAATGGGGAAAGAATAATGTTGTAGCTATTTAGACCCATTCCATAATAACTTTCTATAGGCAGAACTATGTCTTTACTTTTTAGTTCTTTTCTTGCAGATTCTGTTACCTTCTGAAACATTCCCTTATATTTTACAAAAAAGGCCATAAAATCGGTTTCAACTGCAAAATCCCTAAGTATTTTTATAAATGACTGGTATTGCCTTCCATATCTGTCAAAAGGTCGCACTACCTTTAAATCTGGAGGATTGGAAAGATGAAAGATTGTTGCAGCAGAAAAATCCATAGAACAACTGCCGTTGCATATTTTCAAATAATGTTTTGTTGATTCAGAATTTTTATAAGAAGAAAAATAATCGATGAACTGCTTTTTGTAAGTGGTTTCAACTTTCGTTAAACCTGCGAAGCCTGGATTGGTAAGATCATTTTGAAGCTCTATAGACATCAGCAGTTCTATTCGCGGATCTATTGTAATTTTCATTTAAAACACTAGTATCTTGATTTACTTATTTAAGCTCTTATATTTAGATATTTATAAAATTAGCTTTATGAAAAATCTTAAGCTTAAATATTCAGAATAGAATCTCAAAAATCCTATAATCTGGTGCCTTACAATTTTGCCAATGACAAGTAAGGACGCATAATAAATACCTTGAAGCATCTGAACTTATACCGAGAGCACCTAAAATGACTATAACATAGCTATTCTAATATTAAGAGGAATATAACTTTATTTTCCAATAAAATCTGCTGTTAAGGATTAATGCCCGCATACTTACGAACATTTAAAAGTTTTTTACAGGAATTATACTGGATGATAAAATGGTGGAATCTGCTGCTTCAGGGTCTGAGAAAATTCTTGGCGACTTATCTTCTAAACTTACACCTACTGAGAGGGAAATACTTCTCAACGAAGGTATGACGCAGGCGAAGGTGTCAGAAATACTAAATTTGCCTGTTAAAGTTGAGGTTATCGCACAGCATGAAATATCTGGTGTTATTATGCGCCAGGTACGAATTTATACTGAGAAAGCCAACGGAATGCGTGCTACGGTTTACTTTGCGGAATCTGTCATACCAATTGGAGGTAATTCAGACCAGTTCATCGCGATTATGAGGGAAAAAGGCATGGGTATCGGCCAGGCTATAAACGCCCTGCATATAGCCCAAAAGAGGCAGATAATCGATGTTTATGCAGATGAAAGTGTAATATCCAGGAACTACAGCATTGAAGGCGAGGGGCTTTTCGTACTGATCACAGAGGTATTCCCTAGGAATGTATTAAAAGCAGTAGTCTGAATGAATTACTTTCAATTAAATTGGATATAGTCTCAAATGCAGAAAACGTTGCACTAATTAAACAGAAAATGATTACTCGTTTGTAATGGCGATTGAATGGTAATGCAATGAGCTATTAAAATGCATATAGATTTGGAAGCCATAGATTATAACAATAGCAGGAAAATAACACCAAATAGAAAAATAGCAAATGGTTATTGAAAGTCAGACTTTATTTAATATAGTTATTTCGTTATATCTGCTTTATTATTCTATGGATTCAAGGCTTTCCACCATTGTCTATCCACCATTTGCGTAATTTATCAAATTCCGTTTTTTTCTCTGCTTTTTTCTGCCGCTCCTTGTATCTCTCTTGTGCATGCCATCTTGCCAGGTTGCGCTTAATAAAAGCTTGGTCATTTTCATTGAAATCCTCTAGCTTAAATGGCTCCCACTGCTTGCCTGGCCCGTATTGCGAAGGATCAAACAGCTCCATTGTCACAACTTTAAGGTAATCTTGGTAGCTTAGCTCTTTCAGTATCTCGAAAAATTCTTTCCTGTAAGGCCCATATTCTTCGGGATGAAGGAATACATAGCTGCCATAGAAACCTGTTGATTCCCCCTTTACCTGATACTTGTATGCTGCATTCTCCACCTTGCATAATCCCAATATATATTCTCTGTCTGACTTTTTCTTGAAGTTGGCATTTGCTATCTTTTTCTTCAAAAATTCCGTCATTGGCTTATAAGGCGTTTCTTCAGTTCCTTTGTCCATGAAATCAGACAATTTACCAATCAAGTCTTCCAAGGTATTTTTTTCTGCCATTTCAATCACATATAGCATTATATATTTTACTAAATATAAATACTTGTGACAAATATTTCTTTATAGGAAATATTTATTGTGATATGTATGCTAACTATACCTGAATTGAAAGAGATTACTTACGAGATACGCACCGCAAGGCAGAAGCATAAGATAAAATCTTCCGAACTTGCCAGAGCCAGCAAGATAAGCCCTTCAGCTATGTCGAAGCTTGAGAATGATAGGCTGAAACCTAGCTATAATATGGTTTATGGTGTGTTGGATGCGCTCAATAAGCTTATAGTAGCAAAAGGCACGCCAAAATCGGTAAGCTTAAAAATGATAAGAAACGTGATAAGTGTGTCTCCGGTAGATACGATATCAAGGGCAAGGGAGATAATGAAGAAAAATGACATATCGCAGCTTCCAATAGTTGACAGGGACGGCAGGATAACGGGCTTGGTTACGGAAAAGAGCATACTGGATAACCCTGATGCAGTTACATGCGATGAAGCGATTGAATTCTCCTATGCAATTGTCGGGCCTGATGAGGATCTTGAAAAGGCACGCCAAGTTGTCAGGAATGTACAAGCAATACTGGTTGTAAAAGATGGCAGGCTTTTTGGCATCCTTACAAAATCTGATTTCCTTTAAAATTAATGCTGCAAAAATAATTGGATAGGTACAGCATTGCAATATTTGCCACTTTCCAAATGATACAATTCTTTATTGCTGTATGATAAGGGATTTACAATCTGAATAATTGGGTATCGTATTTTCTATTAATTGCTTGAAAGGGATTGTACATAAAACTTTTATATCAACTAGTTTTAATTATCTTTGTGGTGGACATGAAAGATGAAAAATCTTTAAAGTCTGTACATTTAAGCAGCTTATTGGAAAAAGGCCTGGAGCATTCCGAGAAGTATGCTACATCTGTATCGGATTTAAGGAAAAAGATTGGTGAAGAAGTATTTTTGCGCGGATGGGTATATAGACATCGCAGAACAGGTAATATGGCATTTGTTGTTTTGCGTGATGGAACAGGGATTGTACAATGCTCAGTAAATAAGGATAATGTAAAACCGGATGAATGGGAATCGGCAAACGACTTGTATATAGATTCGGTAGTAAATCTGATAGGAGAGGTAAGGGAAGATGATAGGGCTCCGGATGGAATAGAAGTCCAGGTAAGGGAGTTTGGCGTTGCTTTTAAAGGTGAGCCCTTCCCCATAACTAAGGATCAAAGCACAGAGTTTCTTCTCGATATGCGTCATCTTTGGATTCGTTCCCCAAAAATGATTGATATATTAAAATTAAAGGCCTCTGTAATTAATGATATTAGAGGATTTCTTGATGAAAAGGGTTTCCTTGAAGTTCAACCTCCATTAATCACAGGCTCCGCAGCAGAAGGGGGAGCTACTTTATTCGAAGTAAATTATTTTGACCGCAAAGCATACCTATCACAGAGCGGGCAGCTTTATTTGGAAGCTGTAATCAATGGTTATCCCTTGGTTTATGGTTTTGCACCATCTTTCAGGGCGGAGCCAAGCCGTACTCCCCGACATTTGGCTGAATTCTGGCAATTGGAAGCGGAGATGGCATTTTATAACCAAGATATGAATATGAAACTGCAGGAACAGATACTAGAACACGTGGCCCATAGTGAAGCCAAAAACCACCCGGACATACTTAAAAGGTTTGGAAGGGATCCACAAGATCTACTTGATATACAAACCCCATTTGAGCGTATGAAATACGAAAAAGCGCTTGATATACTCAAGGAAAAAGGCTTGGATGTTAAATGGTCTGATGGGCTTGGTATGGATGAAGAAAAAGCGCTTATGCAAGATAGGAAGCAGCCAGTATTCCTAACTAACCAGCCTAAGGAGATAAGAGCTTTCTATATGCGGATTAATCCTGATGATCCAAGGACAGTGTTAGATGCAGATCTCTTGGCTCCTGAGGGTATAGGAGAGATTTTTGGAGGCAGTGAACGTGTATCTGATTACGATGAATTGATGGGAAGAATCAAGGAACAGAACTTGAAAGAAGAAGATTACCAATGGTATATAGATCTGCGTAAATATGGAAGCATTCCACATTCCGGATTTGGCATAGGGTCTGAGAGAGTTGTCCGCTGGATCCTAAAGCTTGACAGCATCAGGGATGCAATACCGTTCCCAAGAACTATGAATCGTATATCACCCTAAAAGTAATAATAGAGTTGTAATAGTTGCAGTATTACTTTTGGGTAATTAATAGTTTCCATTGCTGATGAGAAAACAAAGAAAGCGGATTTATTATTGTTTGGTAAAACCTGTTACATTTAAAGATACATAGTAATCTCACTGCAAATTGCATATAAACTTTGTTAAAAGAGTGCCTGGGATTATGGCATTATCTTCTAAAAAGCCCAACAGATTCAAGCGACTTCTTAAGCTCTACCTTGGCTTCATCAGTTCCATATTTATTTATTGCTTTGGTTACAGATTCAACAGCACCAGGTATCTTGACTAACTTAACCAGCTTTTTTTGCATTTCTTCTCCACCTATAATAGCAATAAGATCTGCGGTGGTTTCTACGGTTAACTCTGGAGATTTATTTACTTTAAGGCTTAGGATTGAAGGAGATTCCCTTGCAAACCCTATTATTGTATCACATGCTTCGTCCTCTATTTTTAACCAGTGGCTTGCGATTAATATTAATGGAGCTAGTTCTTCAATAGAAGAATAAGAGAATATTGAATGATAAGCTCCATCTAGCAGCTTTGCTTGGATTAAAGTGCTCCCTATATCTGTTTTCTTTATTATATCTAAAAATTTCAGTAGCACATCTCTATTCCCTGTGCCTGCTATAATTGAATAAAGAGGTTCATACATATAGCGGGTCCTTAAAGGTGACTTGTCATCATAATAGGTTTTAGTCTTTACTTTGTCTTCTGTCCAAAATAAATCATAGGCCTTAAGACGGTCAATAGCTTTTAAAAGTGTCAATTTTTCTTCATCCCCCATACGAGCAATTTGGTTTATTAAATATGTTTTATATATGTTCCTATTTTCTCCGTGTAAATTCATAAGTTCTTTTTGACTGAAATAGTTAAATTCTGAAACTTTGTGCTCCGTTTTATAGGTTTCCAGCACTGACTTGTCTTTTAGCCAATCAAGCATATCTATGGCAATCTTCTTGCTGGTTTCGGTATCCTTGGCCAATAATAAATAAGCAATACTTTCCTCTTTGCCCGATTTAAGTAATTTTGGATTTGATGGATCATCTGTTCTCTTTATATACTCCCAAATCTTTTCCATTATCTCTTTTCTTCCTTTTTCTATAAGAATTGGAATTGCCTTTTCCAGTAAATCGGGTGATTTTGAAATGATAGTATCGAAAAGTTTGGATTGTACATTGACTGATTTAGATCTCGCTAGTACTTCATAAACCCTTTCATCATTGGATTTTATTTTCAGTATGCTCGCGATGTTCTTTGAACCTAAAAGGTTTATCTGCTGATCAGCAGTCTCATATCTTGCTAATACATCTGTTTGCTTCTTTTGGACTTTTTCAGATAAATTTTCAGTATGCCTATAAGAATTATCAGATTTATTTAAGAACGCCATAGATCCACCTATTATATTATCATAAACCAAATATATAATTATTTCTGTTTACTGCCTTTTGCTTTATCAATGATAATTAAGTTTAGAAACCACTTTACTTACATATACTAAGCTTCCGCAGCATCTTCAGGTTTGGGCTTATTCCGGCTTAATCCTTATCATCCTGCCATCAGGGTATTGTATGAAAACCCTGTCCTGTATCCCAATGTAGTCCTGTCCTCCAGAATGGCTGGATGGCTGCAGTCTTTCCAACTCCTTTAATTTATCTTTTGCTGATTTTAACGCTTCCTCTTTCGTTTTGTACTCTTTTTGCGAATAGAACTCGCCTTCAAATGTATCGTAAACCACTAATTTGTATTTGCCTTCGGCAGATTTTGTTTTTGATGCCATACCTATCACATAGATTTTATAGCGGATATATTATTAAGGATTATTTGCTGCTGGGCATGTTTTTATTTGTGACATCCTCCCACCCGTAAACGGTGTGGGCTTCCTTCGCATTCATGCAGTCACTGCATCCTGCAAAGGATGTGTTTTATCGGTTCTCAGTTCCTCGAGAACTGCCTCCATTTGAGGCCTTACACTCTCTCCCTGAGCGTGACTTTCCCTCTGTCCGAGGGTAGCTCTTTTGAGTATGTTTATTGATGCGTTTATATCCCTTGACCTGAATCTCGGGAATCCTGCCTTCCTGTTTCCTTCCTTGATTCTCCTGAAGAAGTTCTGGTATGCCTTTAGAAGCCTATATTCAATCTCGCATCTCGTCTGCGAGTATAGTTTCAGGTATCTCTTGTCATCTTGGATTATTTCTTTGACGAACCTGTTGAACTGTGCTATTGAGGCTTTTGCCTTTCCATTCTTATAGGATTCAATGGACTTCTCCAGAATCTTGTTGTAGAACTGCTGTGCAAGGATTAGCCGTTCATCTATCTCAGACTGCCTTTTAGTATCTGGATAGATCCTGAATTTATAGGCTCTTGTGGAATCCATGTTGTTTGTATAACCATTCATATTTATACACCTTTACTTTATTCAGCAGTTCGCTTTCATCCCACCGCTAAAGCGTGTGGGATTTCCCGCTCACTTTGTTAATCCCTATAACATTTATTATTTCTCCAATTACCTCTTTTCTGCTCTTGCCATCTGTCGATATTATAGAATCAAATACCTTTAGGTCCATCTTTATGTCAAATCCATATACCTTTTTGAAAAGCCTCCTAGTTTCCTTATCTTTTATCCTTACTGCGTTCAGTGCGCTTTCATAGGAAATGCCATCCCTGGCAGCTACGCGCTTCGCTCTTGTTGTAATGTCTGCCTTCAAATAAATTTTGATGCCTTTTCTGGCTATCCATGGAAGGCTCCAGCTGTCTATCACCACATTGCCCTTCTCTGCCTCTCGCAGGATTATCCTGTCTGATATTACATCTGGAGGCACCTTTTCGTTTAGCCTGTCCATAAACATTTTCATCCCTTCCCTGCTCTCCCAAAATCCTTCATTATGGGTTGTATGCTTTGTGTCAACTTCTTTCTTTTCGATAATGTTCCTTAGTATGCTTGAGGGGTGAACTACCCTAAGCTTAAGGGTTTTGCCAACTTCATTTGCGGAAGTTGATTTCCCTGAACCTGAAAACCCAAATATTATTATTGTCTTGTCATACATTATCTCACACAGTTGCCCTGTAAGGACCTTCCAGTGCCTCAACTCTGCTTGAGAATAACTGCCTTGCTATCAAATCCCTAAATAGCAGACCTTTCGCAGTCAATTTCAATTTGCTACCTGCTTCATAAGCGCAGCCTGTTGAGATCATCTCTGAATATACCTCCTTGAATACAGTACTGAATTCGGCTCCAAACAGGTTGGAAAACTTATGCAGATCCAGCGATTCTATATTTCCTATTGCATATCTTCTCATCCTTTCGTCTCCTGATAAGAAAATGCCTGTTTCTACCGCAAAACTGCCAGAATTTATCTTGTTCATATACCTGGAGATTGCCCCCTTTCCATCTAACACTTCAAATGGATTTCTATAATGGATATTCTGCGCATAGCTCCTGGCGCCAGCCCCTAATCCTATAAGGCTTGCACCTCTGAATACGGTATCCTCCTGCAAATATCCTCCCTCTGGAAGCTTCGAATACCTATTATGGCAGGACTGAAAATACCCTTTTTCCAGGAATTTCTTGCGGGCAATTTCGTAGCATTCATACTTCTCCCTGTTTCCCATCAGGCCCTTCGGATGCCTTTTTCCTATCATTGTGCTTGGAATGACTCCAAGCGCATATACCTCTACAGTGTCAGGATCAAGCTCAATCATCGTATCCAATGAATCTGAAAACGTCTTTTCTGTCTGGTCCTCTATGCCTATCATCAGGTCGCAGACGACATTTCTGAAGCGGAGCTCCTTAAGGGTCTTTACCGCATTTGATGATACTTGGCCATCATTGTGCCTGCCTGCCACCCCAATCTCCTTATCCACAAATGATTCAACACCTATGCTCACGCGGTTTATCCCAAGATCTTTGAACTCCTTGAATTTTTCATATTCCACAGATTCCGGTGTAGCCTCTATGCTCACTTCCTTGGCATTGTTTAGTATGCCCTCATTGGCCGCCTTTAGTGCATCAATGATTTCGCCAAGTTCGTTTGGCTGTAGAAGAGAAGGAGTCCCGCCACCAATATTAACTGATATTACTTTCTTGTCTCCTATAATCTCTTCATACATTTTAATTTCCTTTATAAGTGCCGATATGTACTCCTTTCTAAGGGTCTCTGAATTCAATGTTTTAAGATATCCGCAAAAAGTGCAGAGCTGACTGCAGAACGGTATATGCAAGTACACATTAATCTCATCTGTGAATTTCAGCTGTGCGACTGAGAATCCATCTAGCTTTTTGTAGCACCTCGCCGTAGGGTATGCGTATACTTCTGGCTGGAATTCATAGTCATTTATTTTCTCGTTTAATTTCACTTACCCACCAATATACATTATTATATCTATTCTCATATAATACAATGTGCTCTCTAATTAAAGAGAGCAATATAGTGATTTTTTGGATGAAGAGCAAATGCTTACAGAACTTGGGTTCACAAATGCAGAGAGCAAGGTTTATACAGTCCTTTTGAGGTTTGGTGATTCGAAAACGGGGCTAATAATGGAACGCTCCGGTCTTTATAGCTCTGTGGTTTACAATAGCCTCAAGCACTTGATGGAAGAGGGTTTTGTTACCTTTTACACAAAGGGCAGGATAAAGTACTTTTCCGCGGTGGATCCCTCAAGAATAGTTGATGCGGAGAAGGAAAAGCTAGAGCTTGCAGAAGCTATGGCAGAGAGGCTTTCTCTTATTAAGAAGGCTACGGAGAAACGCAGTAGTGTCTTTATATTTGAAGGTAGAAAAGCGGCCAGGACAATATTCAATGATATTTTAGGCACGCTTAGAAAAGGAGATGAACAACTTGTAATTGGTGTCTCTGATACTGGTAGTGGAATGGGGGATTTTATACGGAGATGGGAAGAAAAAAGAGTGAAGAGGGGAATAAGAAAAAGGGTTCTTGTGTCAAATAGATCCTCTGAATGGGTTTCTTATTATAGCATCCAAAGATTAGTCGAGATAAGAACAATCCCTAACTCAATTTATATAAACATGAGCATAAACGTATATGGCAATAAAGTAGTTCTGATATTATGGGCTAGGGAACCAACTTACATACTAATAGAGGGAGAGGAAGTTTCTAAAAATTTCAAGAGTTACTTTGAAATGCTGTGGAAGAAAAGCAAGAAGCTTTGAAATCTAATCCAGCTGTAGTATTTTTGGCCTTTCTCATTAATGGTTTAAAATAATTCAAGCTTTTTTATTGATTATGCCAAGAATACTGATTTTGATTAATTGAAAGTAATGTTTGACAATAAAAAAACAGTATATTAGAGGTTATACAAAAGCAATTTATATATTTTTATCGTATCGATGAGCAGTGGATAGGATGGATGTTGATATCGTTGACAATAACCGTTTTGGCAGTAAACGGATGATGATTCCGTACAAAGCTGAGAGTAATAAATTCATGACAATTGATGATGCAACACATAAATTGGAAAACCTTTATATTAACAGTATAGTTATGAAGTATGGCGAGTATAGAGAAAGCATACTTTCAAACAGAAATAAATTGAATATTGCATTTGCAAACGATAATGGCATTTTGGAGGCTGAGGATAACTTAAGAATGCATGCTGATACTTTAGAAGCTGATAAATTTATAAAGAGATTTAAAGACTTTGAGGAAGCACTGGTTAGGGACAGGCTTGAGATAATAGCTTGTAATAGGGAGATAGAGAATGCAAAAACCAATATAAACGGGCTTGCAGTATATTTTGCAAATGCTGTTTACTACAATTATACTAAAATAATGCCAAACGAAAAAGATGATATGGTAATTGACGTTGTGAACAGGCTTTCTATGGGAGAAGGGATTCAAGATGATGTGCGGAGGGAATTTACTGAATCTATATTGGACGAGATAACAATCAGAATGAAAGAAAACAGCCATTTATACAAAACGATAAACGAGATTAGAGGACAGAATATGCATTACTTTATGGATAAGCTAAGAAAGGGCTAATTTATTGTTTTGGTTGTGCTTTCTGTTTTGCGGTTAATTATTTTACTTTTACCAAATTGTTTAATATATTCGGTTTGGTCAAGCTAAAATATCGAAAGATTATTATTTTTCAATCAACCTGATTAAATGGAGTGGTTAAAATGTTCAGTAAACTCAAACATGATTCAAAAGATAAACCTTTGGATAATGAGGAACTTTATTTTGAATATAAGTCTTCAGATGGAACTATACGGAAATATCGTATAATATCCGAAAGGGATGAGAATAAGATTATACAAAAGGGCATTAAAATGCTAAAAAGACAGTCTAGGGAAGAGATTGAAAAAGGAGAAGATGATAATACCCTTAGGAAAGATGATAAGTAAGCATGACTATTTTGATATTGCTTATAGGAAAGTTTTATTTATAAAAGATTGAGAGATTTTCATAGTTTATTTTGGAAATTGTGAGTAACACAAAAGATGTAATACCCATAAATTTGGATAATTTTGGCATAATCAAAAGCAATAAAGCTAATTTGCTGCGATAAATACAGCTTAAGTCAGAAGATGTTTTAATTTGGGAATTGATGGAACAGAGCCACTTATAGAAGAAAAATTTTTATATATATTATCTCACTATTAACTGGTAAAATGGTTGCAGAAGGAAAAATACCAATAAAAGGCAAAATAAAACTTGATGGCAAAGCTCTTCCAGATGCAAAGATATATCTTCACGTGACATCCTCCCACCTGTAAACAGTGTGGGCTTCCAGGGTGGTTATAATTTGTCATCATGATGCCACCTGTATAGTTCCTGCTTCATAGGCAACTGCCTCCCCTGCGGAAGGTCTTATGTCGTCTCTGCAGGCTTGACTTCCCGAATGCCCTTCGGTAGTTGGACTGATGGAGTCCAAAGCTCTCTTTAGTATATTTTGTGCCGCATTCACATCCCTGTCCATTGACATCCCGCACTTTTCACAGACGAATATCCTTTGGGATATTGACATGCTTTGCACATTGCCACATTTGCTGCATGTCATTGATGTATATTGAGGATTCACTTTCATTGCCACGCAACCAGCGCTTTCAGCCTTGTATTGCAGCAATTGTGTGAAATTTCCCCAAGAAGATTCACTTATCGATTTTGCGTATCTGTGGTTCTTCACCATATTGTTTATCTCTAAATCTTCGTACGCGATGAATGAATAAGAATTCACCAGTTCATTTGAAATCTTGTGGATGCAATCCAATCTTATCCTTGAAATGTGCTCTGAGTATCTTGCAAATCTTGCCACTGCCTTTCTTCTGTTGGATGATCCCTTCTCCTTCCTCGATATGTTTTGTTGAAGGACTCTTGAATGTTTCCTCTGGTGTTTTGTTATCTTTGCGTTTTGGAGTATTGTATTGTCCGAAAGCGCGACATATTGCATTATTCCTAAATCAATACCAATCTTCGGTTTACCGTTTGAAATGAATGGCTTGTCCTCCTTTTCAACAGCAATCGTGATGTACCATTCCTGTGATTTTGTCTTCTTTATATTTAATGTTTTTATTCCTCCTTCAATATTTCTGTGGTTCACGAAATTTATCCTTCCTATTTTTGAAAGTTCAACCTTCTTCTTCTCTATCTTGAAGCCATTGGTTTGAGGATATGTCAAAGATGATACGAACTTCTTGTATCTTGGAAATCCCGCCTTTACCTTCTTTCCTTGCTTCTTCTCCTTGCACCTCAAGAAGAAATGTTTGTATGCATCTGACACTCTTTTTGAGATATTCTGAAGAACCTGGGAATGGATTTCCGCAAATTCCGGTTTTTCCTTCTTTAATTTGGTTATCCAACCGTTCATCCTGAATTCCGTTAAGGTTTTTCCTGTCTCCTTGTAATATGACTTTGACTTTTCAAGAAGCAGGTTGTATAGTTCCTTTGAAAGATACATCTGTCTATTCAGAGTTCCCTTCTGTTCCTTTGAAGGATATGCACGATATTTGTATGCAGTTTTCATACAAAACATGTATATTTTATTATCTGTATTTATACATGTTGTGGTGGCTTATATCCCACCGCTGAAGCGTGTGGGTTTTACGCCAAATTTGATAAAGGGGTATGCTAGAGCAAGAGTCACGCATATAGATATAGAGGATCCTGCATTAGGGAAAGCAATTCTGCCAAGGCACAGTGATTATCCTGAAGTGGACTGGGAAAATGGCAAAGTAACCATACAATTCAAGGGCCATATTTTGTATTTGACGAGTGTTATTCTTGGTAAAATTGTTAAACTAAAAGGAAACCTTTATGTTGGAGGAAAAGGCAAAGGGATATTTTTGGGATTTCATAAGGAGCAGCTTGTAGAATTAGAAAAATATGGATGCAAGCTTGGGATTTGCCCTAAAAAACTTGAAAGATAAATCTTTTCATAATCCTTTTATAGGCAATCTGTTTGTAAAACTACATAGTTAACGTATGCATCTATATCAAAGGCTGAGCAGCTTAAAAATATGCAATATATCACCCGATATTTTATCGTAGTTATAAGCCTTATAGTTGCTCAATAAGGGCTCTAGCTCGCTCCATTTGTTTTTCAATCCTTTAACTCTTTTTTCAAATAGGTTAAACGAATAATCCTCAGGCTTATTATCAGATAACTGCTTTTTGCATTTCATATAAACGTACTTCATATTGATTTTTACATTCTTGACAAAAACCAAGTAATATAGGCAGTATAAATCACGGGCTTTCTCTCTTGACAATATTGCTGAAACTTTCTCAGCTACAATTTCTTTATGGTTCATTACAGGTATCCTGATAATAGAATCGTTGTAATTCAGAATGCGCTCTTCAGAATCCAAAAAGTGATTGTCTATACTGCAATCGATGGTGAAATCAATTACCTTATCATATTCATCCGAAGAAATCTTTATGTAGTGCCTTACAAAAGATTTATTTACATTTCTTTCGTTCTCCCAATCATTGAATATAATATATTTACCGGAATTTGCAAAATTTTCTATTGCTTCATTTATATTAGATAAGCTATCTCTGTTTAATATATCAAAATCAAGGTCTTAGGAAAATCTACCTGAATTATAGAATAGGTCCAATGCAGTTCCTCCTTTGAAGATTATTGAATTATTTTTGTATTTAAATATCGAATAAAGAAAGGTTAACTGTATTTTTCTTTTTATTATTTGCTCTTCAGAGAACCATTCCTTGAAATAATCATTATCTACTTCCATTGCTTCCACCTTTTTATTACGCCTGCTTTTTGTGTCTAATAATAGAGTTATTTGATAGATTTTTCACATATCTCCTGTCTGCTATTCTTTTAACGAAATGCCCATCTAACCTTGCTTCTAAAATAGTATATTCTCTTTCCCGGATCCTTTCGCTCTTTATTCTTTTTATATACTCTTGGATTTTATTTATGTCTAAAATCCCTTTATCAATAGCTTCTTTTAGCTCCTCATCGTAAAATAGAGATTTGTGGTAATATATATCATCTATAAAAAGTTTTTCTGGTTCTGCCAGATATACACCATTGTATTTATGGTAACCATAGATTATCCGCTTATCGACTTTTATGAATTTTACTTTATAATTATCAATTATCTTTATTGGCTTGTGGTAAGTTGGCGAGAACACGTAAATTATATTTGGGATTTGCGTAGTTATATTGTATATATGGGCCGCACTTATCAATGTTATATATGAACTCTTAGTTATCCTTGAAGCAATTACATATGGAGATGTGCTAATGATATAATATTTTCCTCTTTCTATCTTTCCTATTATTTTTTTCTTAACTAAACCGAATAAATAAACTTTTGTATAATCTCCGCTTTTGCCTGTAAGGTTTGATATATCCTCAGTAGTAAATACCGGATGATCTAACTCTTTTAATTTTTTAATCATTTCTTTATAATTCATTAAATCATTAATATTAGTTTAGGTTATATATTTATAACCTTTGATAATACTTAATTTAACTTTATTAGAAGGTAAAATGAGAACATTACATAATATTTGTGTATTAAGGCAATTGCATTTTTAAAAATCTAAGGCTTTTACAGTAAGATTGATCCTTTGGGTGGACAATACAATTGAGATTAAGGATTCAAAAAAGACTTACAATATACAGGGCAAGAAAACAATAGCGCTAGCATGGGTAAACCCCAATATAAAGAAAGGTGGGGTGTTCGACATTCTTGGCCCAAATGGATCTGGAAATACCCCTCTTGTCAGAGTAATAGCAGCGCCTTTATAATTTCTGAATTTATCCAAAACTTAAGTTAAGACTTTTGCATATTAATGAGATTTGATTAATGAAAACGAAAATCAGTAACAAGCAGAAATATTAAAGAAAAATAAAAACAACAAATGCTAGCTCAACTGCCATTCTCTTCATTTCCTTCAAATGAATAATTGTTGTATTTGGTCTTTAGCCACGCTGCAGTCATTACTATTATTACTATGGCAACAAATCCTGTTATAGCAACCGCATTTGCATTTGGATTATACCCATTGTATGACCCCGATGCTAATGCTGCAGTTAACACCAATATTATTGCTGCAGATACTACAAAGATCTTTAACCCCTTTTCGTTCTTTATTTTTGGTTCTATCTTTCTTCTCTGCTCCATAGACATTAATCCTCCATCTGTCCCTAACAGTTTATTTCCGTGCCTTTTGTATATTAAGAATGCGGTCAACAGCAATGATATCATTACAAATACAAAGAATTCAACACTGCTGACAGCCATCTGAAGATCTCCGCTTAATATATGGCCACTTGCACAACCATCTGCCATTCTAGCTCCAAGAAGCATCAGGTATGCACCGAAAAATACCCCTACGGATCTCTTTATCTGGCTATTCCCAAATCTCTCTCTCCATGATGGAGGTATCACATTGTTGAAAGATTGGAATCGCCTTGTAAGAAATACCGATGCCAAGAATGCACCGAACAATGTTCCTATATCACTGAATGGCTCCCAACCTACTGTATTTACTACCGTTGAACTATATTTCCAATAAGTTGCTGGAAGCCAAAGTTCCGCAACTATCCATGAATAAGTTGTTGATTCGCCAAATATCTGGTGAAAAAACATTCCAAGCACAACCATCAGTCCAATAATTATCCCAACCGACAACATTACTACTCCAAATAACTTGGAAGATACAGTCCAATGATAGTTAACCTTTTCAGGCAAATTATCCTTGCCAAGAGGCATTGATGAGCCCTCCCTTAGAGTATTTGTCGTTTCTATATATTGATTTTGCTCTTCTGGTGTGAGCTTATAATCCTTATGCGTTGATACATATGCACAGCTTTTCCCTTTTTTATATCTTGGAAGTGTATAAGCTATTCCAAACATTATTACTGCCCAAATTATGGCTAACATAAAACCGATGCCTAAGTTAGTGTCTGCCTGCCCGCCAAAATAGATCTGCCCAAAATTAAGGTAAGTTACAAGCCAATGGCCAAAACTTGTCTGATATATGAGAGTCCAGCTTGCTGCACCTAAAAGTCCCCCTAAAACAGCATATATTGCATCACGCCTGCCTTCTCCTAATGCCATCCATACAGTACCTGGCACATATCCAGATATTGCAATTCCTATTCCAAAGATTATTCCGCCTAATCCAACACCAACTATATAATCAGGCTTTATGCCCCAGTGAAAAGCAACACCTGCCGCGGCAAGACCATAAAGTGCAAGAGCGCCTGTGCCTATTGCAATAGCAATACATCCTACAAAAAGCCTATCCTGCCATTTTCCAAGCCTTAATAGCACTTCGGGATTAGATATTCCCCATGCTTCAGCCAAACCGCCAATAACTGCACCTATGATAATACCAATCCATATTGGAGATGTTACTTCTATCACTAGATCATCTTTTAAATACTATGAATCTATCTACAATAGCATTTATAAGCATATACCTTTTTTTACATATATACAGGTCAGTTTAGTTTAATAAATTTTGTTTCTATTGGTCTCTTTTTAGTTAGGTAGATAAATATTTTGACGTTTAGAACTTTAGAATCTTAAAATCATTGAGGTCCATTCCATACATAGAGTATACTTTTTCCCAACCTATATTTCCTATGGCCTTGCCTTTGATTCCAAGCTTCTTTATAGTTTCCATCACTTTTTCCTCAGAATCTGCCTCTATCTCCATCAATGGAGGAAGCTTTGGCCATTGGTCTATTGAAATTTCTACTCCTTCCAAATTGTAAAGCGAACGCTTGCTTTCTTGGTATAATAGATTGGGCAATGCCGCAGAAAGGATCTTCGCAGCTGCATTGAAGTCTTCAACTCCCGTTTCTATCTCTTCGGTATTCGCAAGAGTGCCGCCTTTTCTGTCCTTGTATGTAATGGTTGACTTATTGCCATCTGTCCTTAACCTTATGAACTTGTCTTCGCCCTCATTTGACCCAAGATCAAATATGTATCTTCTATAGAATTTGTCGCCTTTAAATTCTGCACCTAACCTATTCAAGGCTTCCCTTGCCTCGCTCTCATTTATATCATCTATCTTTGTCTCTATTTCTATCACAAAATCACTATTTTACTTTAAAATTAAATCACTATTTTACTTTAAAATTATAGTAAACTAATATATTATTAATTTTATAGCAATGTTTAAAATATCTGATTTTGTAATATTTCATTGGTAATGTTATGGAGGACTGCACTTTTTGCAAAATCGTTTCAGGTAAGATACCCTCATTCAAGATTTATGACGATGGCAGGTATATGGCAATATTGGACAAATATCCAAACATTAAAGGCCAAGCCCTTGTCATAACCAAGGAGCATGTTGACAGTTATATTTTTGATATGGATGATAGTGCACTTTCAGATTTCATGATTACGGTAAAGAAAGTGGCAAAGCTTCTTGAAAAAGGATTAGGTGTTGAAAGGGTTCACCTTGTTTTTGAGGGAACTGAGATAAACCATCTGCATGCAAAACTTTATCCTGCAATTGGGATATCAAAGCATGAAAAGGCGATAGCAAACAATACGATAAATTTTGATAAGTATGAAGGTTATCTAAGCACTTTGCGTGGTGTTGAAGCAAGTGATGATGAACTGGAAGAGGAAATGAAAAGCATTATAGAAAATAATAAACAGTGATTTTGCATAGACCCTGAATGCTTCAGCTTCTTTATTTTATCGCGATAAGCCCTCTATAACCTTCAGTAACTCTACTGAAGCCTGCTGCTTGAAGCTTTCTTTTTGCACTCCTGTATATGCCCAGGTTACCTGTTCCTTTGGTCCCTATGAAATGGTAAAGCTTTCCATTGGGCTTGAGTATACGGCAAAGTTCAGAATAGAACGATTCCGAATATAGATACTCAAATTTATTGAAGTTTGGAGGGTCATGCAGTATCCCATCAAAACTCTTTTCTTTTGCCGCCTTTGCAAACTCAGATACATCCTCATTGTGCAAATCTATCGATTTATCCATAAATGCATCATTTGACCATGGATTAACTTTTGCTATCTCTATTGCTTCTGGGGATATTTCACAGGCAACTACTTTTTTAATGCTCTGATACTTCCTTAGCTGTATTGTTGAGTAGCCAAGCCCAAAGCATGTATCTAACACATTGCCTGATACCCCTTTTAGCATCTTTGCTTTCTCAAATGCCTCTTCTGTTGGCTTTGACACTCTTATCGCATGCATATAACTTCCATTAATGAACAAAGTGGGTGGATAATCCACCTTTGGCTCATAGAGCTTTAAAACTCCATATTGATCGCTGAAGCTGTATATCCAAATAAGTTGGTCATCATTTACCGTAAAACAGTCGTTAAGGGATCTTTTCTTCAAAAGCTTTTTGATTTCTGAAAGATCAATGCTTGAATTATACTCAGGAAATACCACTTTTTCGGCCACATGGTAAAATTTGGTTTTGGATATTCCGAGATTAAGGCTTATATCTCCTTCTTTAGCCCCTTCATTTACCTTTGCCATTATTTCATTCAAGTGGTACCCTGATAACACAGCAATTTTATCGTTTTTTGGCATATACGCACTTCATGGAAATTATTTCTTGCCGAATAATGCGGTAATTGAGTTTATCAATGCCACATGTGAATATGCCTGTGGGAAGTTGCCAAGGAGCTCTCCTGTCTTCATGTCTATGTCTTCAGAAAACAGCCCCATGTGATTCTGGAACGCAACTGCCCTATCAAACATCCTTATTGCTTCTTCTTTATTTCCAGTATAATATAAGGCATTTACAAGCCAGAATGAGCATGCGATAAAAGCGCTCTTTGGCATCCCAAATTCATCCCTGTCCTTATATCTCATTACAAATGGCCCGTTAGTTAATTCCTTTTTTATCGCATCTATTGTACTCAGCATCCTCTGATCCTTCCACCCGATAATTCCAAATGATGGCATAAGAAGCAGGCTTGCATCAAGGCTGCTTGAACTGTAATATTGGGTAAAAGCTTGCACTTTTTTATTCCATCCATATCTCATTATGCTTGCTTTTATCTTTTTCCTTTCCTTTGACCATCTTTCTATTACATCATTGTGGCCGAGCCTCCTGGCGATCTTTATCCCTCTGTCTACAGCAACCCAGCACATCACTTTTGAAAATGTATAATCCTTGCTAGTACCCCTGAATTCCCATATGCTGTGGTCCTTCTTCCTCCAATCATTGATTATAGTTTCTACAAAGCTGAATATGAGATCCCAGCTTATCTCTCCTATTCTAGGGCTTGCATTTTCCTTAAGGTAGAACAGATATATGGAATTGAGGAGTTCTCCTATAATATCAGTCTGGCGCTGCTGGTAAGCCTTGTTCCCTATCCTTACAGGCTTCGAATTTTCATAACCTCCCATATTATCCAATATGGATTCGCTTATGTATTCACCCCTGCTTACTTTGAACAAAACCTGCAGGCTCATCCCGTATTCTGCATAGATTGCGTTTAACCACTTTATGAAGCTGTAAGCTTGATCTATTAACCCAAGCTTTATAAGGGCTTCAACAGTGAATGAAGAGTCGCGTATCCATGAGTACCTATAATCCCAGTTCCTTACCGACCCTTTTATTTCTGGTATTGATGTAGTCCCTGCAGCTACTATGGCTCCGGTATCATCATATGTCAATAGGCGCAGCACCAATGCGGAGCGCACTTTCAGGGGCCTGTACTCCTTTCCACCTTTTATCCTTCTGGACCACCCTCTCCAATGGTTTATAGTGTTTTCCATCTCCTGCATTATGTATCTGATGTCCGTTGAATATTTTAGCTTGTTGTACGCAATCAATATGTAGCTGTTTTCAGGCAATTCTATTTCCGTGCCATTTAATATCTCCTTTAATCCTAAGTTTGAATATAAATACAACGATGTATTTTTGTATGAAAAAATTATCTTGTTGTTATCAATCTGTTTGCTTGGCACGTACCTATTGTATTCCATTTTGGGATCCACCAGTACCTTTATAATGGGCTTTCCGCGCTTTCTTACAATTACTCTATGAACCTCTGAATTCCTTAAGGTAACATATCCTTTGTTGTAATATGGGAAGTAGTCTATTACATCAAATTCGGTAGTGCTGTTGCTGAAGTTTGTCTTAATAACATTTGTATTCTCTATGTATTCCTGCTTTATCTCGTATTCCCCTACCGGAATTATTTTGAAGCTGCCTCCATTTTTATCATCAAGAAGCTTTGAGAATACCGATGGTGAATCAAATCTTGGCAGGCAAAGCCAATCAATAGATGTGTCCTTCTTTACAAGAGCAAGCGTCCTGCAATTTCCTATAACTCCATAATCCAAAACCAAGCTAATCCCTTTATATTCTTACTTATTTTTACAGAATAATTATTTAACTTTTGAATTTTTATAAGAAGTAGGATTAAAATGAAAATCTATGATATTTCGATGGTTATAGAAGAAGGCATGCTTGTATATCCAGGAGATCCTAAGCTGCACATCTACAAGCATACCGGCATCCCGAAAAGCAAGACCAATGTATCATTGATACATATCGGAAGCCATACAGGCACACATGTCGATGCTGAAAGGCATATAAAAAATGGAGGTAAAACAGCAGACATGATTCCGGTTGACACATTCTACGGCAAATGCAAGGTCCTTAATTTAACAAAATCTGGAAATTCAATAGGAGAGAAGGAGCTTAAAAAATTTAAGATAAACAAGGGAGACATAATACTTTTGAAGACAAATAATTCGCTTAAGCAATATGATACCTTTAGGAAGGATTTTGCACACCTTACAGAAGACGGGGCGAGGTACTTGATCTCCAAAAAGATTAAAACGCTTGGCATAGACTACATGAGCATAAAGAAATTCAATGCTGATGACATAGTGCATACGCTCACAATAGAGAATATGACTCTTTTTGAAGGTATTTACCTCAAAGGAGTGCCTGCAGGCACTTATACATTTGTTGGCCTGCCCCTAAAGATAAAATGCGATGGCGGGCCTGCAAGGGCAATATTGATCAAGAAATGAGGATGGATTTATAGGCGAATAATATATTCGTGATGTGAGCGGCAATTTCAAAGCAAGCCACTTAGCTTCTTTGATAGTAAGCTTGCCTCTTTTTTGCTTAAGTTACCAAAAAGTTCTGGCTCTTTTGCTATCTCGGTTCCCATTATTGTCTTATAGAACATCGCATTGTACACCGCAGGGAACTCATAGGGCTCAAGCATATGGTATATGCTTGACAGCTGCTTGTGCAACTTGATGCTTTTTGCAGGCTCTTTGCGGTTGTATGATTCGTACAACTTTTCGGCAATGTCGGTTAAATTAGTAGTCCCGCATACCCCCCCGGATGCACCAAGCTCAAGAGAAGGCAGCAAAAGATGGTCGTACCCCTGGAATACAAGAAAGTCATTGTCCGTATAATATATCAGCTTCTGGAACTGGTCAAAATCCGCATTAGTTGACTTTATCCCTATCAAATTGCTATTCTCCTCCGCAAGCTTGGCAACAGTTTCGGCTTCTATATTATTGCCGGTAAGTGATGGTATATTGTATATAAGAACTTCCGAATCAAGCTTGCTCAACAGCTCTGAATAATATGCGTGCATCTGCTTCTGGTCCTCTTTCATATAATAGGGTGTTACAGCAACAAGCTTATCCGCACCTAGTTCAATTGAATATTCCCCCATTGCCACTGTCTCGTCTATCGAATCTCTCCCGATTCCGACAAACGTTGCAAGATGCTCTTCTTTTGCATATTTGATATACTGCTTTATTACCTCCTTGTGCTCGTTCAGGCTTAGCATTGGGGCATTTCCGGTAGAGCCTGCAATGAATGCACCTTTTGCACCGCTTTTCTTAAGGAATTGCATCAGTGATTTTACTGCATCCAAATCTATTGAACCCTGCCTTAAAAGTGTAACCGTAGGCGTTACCATACCATATTTCCTGTGCTGATACAACATTTTATCCACCAATAAGCGCAATTTATGGAAAAGCAATGCTTGCTGCAATTTCCAATTTATTACAAATCTAGCTTAATTGAAAAATTATTTATAGTTTGGGTGCATAGCCAATAATAATGGTGGATTAATGAGCAAGATAAAAGATATCGATATAATGGAAGTGGGGGACATAGAGGAAGGCGAGAAATCCAGCCCATGGAGCTCAACAATAGTAGTATTGAGGATGACCACTTCTGATGGGATAGTTGGGTATGGAGAGGCACCAACTACCTTGATGACAAAACCAGTAATTGAGGAAGCAAGGGAGATGGCAAGGGTCTTGAAGGGAAAAGATCCGACCGAGATAGAGAAAAATTCCCTTGAAGTGTACAAGCACTCTTTCTATATGCCAGAGTCGATGGAGACAACCTCTGCATTTAGCGCAATTGAGATTGCCTCATGGGACATAATCGGAAAGACGTATGGGGTGCCCGTTTACAAGATGCTCGGAGGCAGGCTCAATGAAAAGATCAAGGCATACGCAAATGGATGGTACTCCGATTGTGTTTCAGCAGACAGCTTTGCAAAAAAGGCAAAGGAGGTATCGAAGGCAGGATTTAAGGCAATGAAGTTTGATCCATTCGGCGATGCTTATGATGAGATAGACAAGGAACATTTAGAGCACGCTGTTGATGTAATTGGAGCAGTGAAGGATGCAGCGAAAGGCTCTGACGTGCTGATAGAGTGCCATGGAAGATTCAATGCAAATTCCGCGATAAGAATGGCCAGGGCTATTGAGGGCTTGGAGCCTGCATTTGTAGAGGAACCTGTGCATTCTGACAATATAATGGGCTTGAAAAGGCTCAGAACCACTACGAATGTGCCTATAGCTCTTGGCGAAAGGGTAATGAACAAAAACCTGTTCCTTCCGTATTTGACCGATGATCTGGTCGATATAGTGCAGCCAGATATAACAAATTGCAGAGGGATTCTAGAGGGGAAGAAGATAGCGTCGATGGCTGAATCCTTTGGTGTTGAAGTTGCCTTCCATAATGCATTTGGACCGATACAGACAGCTGCATCTTTGAATGTAGACATCACTATACCAAATTTCTTTATGCAGGAGAGCTTTGAGCATTTCTGGCCTGAATGGAAGAAGAAATTGGTAAAAGGCGGATACAAGCTGGAAGACGGAATGTTCACGATAAGTGGAAAGCCAGGGTTGGGGATAGATGTAAATGAACGTATATTGGAAGAGTACAAGGTTGACGGCATGGAACCCTTCAATCCCAATGAGCCTTCATGGGCCGTAAAAGGGACCTGGAAGCCGCCAAAATAAAATGATTTCCTATTTTTGTTTTAAGGGTTTTTGTTTCTCAATATTCTATATAAACGTTCTTTAGCTTTAGGTACTCTGCAATTCCATACTTGCTTCCTTCTCCTGCTTGACCTGTCAGCCTGAATCCTGTATGGTATCCTTGGGACGCTTCAGGGCCCGGCATATTGATATAAAGTTCTCCAAAGCGCACCGCTTCTGCTGCCTTGTTCGCAAGCTTGAAGTCCTTGGTAAACAGGTATGACGCAAGCCCGTATTTGGAATCGTTGGCTTTCTCAAGCATCTCGTCGAATGAGGATACCTTTGCCGCTCCTATGACCGGGCCAAATACCTCTTCTTGGAAGAGCTTGGATTCTTGGCTGACTCCTGTAACTATGGTTGGCTCGTAGAAGTACCCCTCCTTTAGCTCTTTTGAAAGCTTTGGCTTTCCACCTCCCGTTATTACCTTGCCTCCTTCCGCTTTGGCTTCATCTACGTACTTTGACATATTGGCAAGCGCTGCCTTGTTTATCAATGGCCCCATCTTTGCTTTCTCCGGATCCCCCACTGTAAGCTTCCTTGAAGCTTCTGCAATCATCTTCATGAACTTGTCGAATACCCTTTCGTGAACGTAAAGCCTTTCAGCAGCAATGCATGACTGCCCTGAATTAGAATATTTTGCCCACATGAATACTTTTAGTGCTGTATTCAAATCTGCATCTTCCCATACCATGAAAGGCGCCTTACCTCCAAGCTCCAATATTAGCTTTGCCATGTTTGAGGATGCCTTCTCCATTATCCTCTGCCCTGTAAATGTTGATCCTGTCATTGATACCAAGGACACTTTCTTGTGTGCTATGATATAATCCCCTATCTCTGATCCTTTACCTGTAACAAGATTTAGAACACCTTTTGGGATCCCTGCCTTTAAGAACATCTTTACCAAGAATTCTGCACTTCCTGGAGTATCACTGCTTGGCTTCAGGACTACCGAATTTCCAGTCATGAGAGCAGGTGCTATCTTCCTAGCTACCATGGCTGCTGGGAAATTCCAAGGAGTGATTGCAACAACAACCCCGTACGGCACTTTGTATTGTAATATCTTTCTGTTGGCCTTCTCGCCTTCTACTATATCGCCTGTTATCTTTCTTGCAAATTCCGCGTAGTACTGAAGCTGGTCTATCACGCCATCAACTTCCCCTACCGCTTCAGGCCTTATCTTTCCATTCTCTTTTACAAGTATATCTTCAAGCTGCTTCCTATTCTTCTCTATAAGATCCTTTGCCTTGTAAATAATCTTTGACCTGCTTACCGATCCTAATGAGTACCATTTCTCCCATGAATTATATGCCGCATCTATCGCATTATCAACATCGTCCTTGGTGGCTGCTGGGAAATTATACATCTTCTTGCCTGTAACAGGGCTAAGCTTTTCTATAGTATTGCCGCTGCTTGAACTACACCATGAGCCATTTATAAAGAGTTTCATGTTTTCCACCAGTTATAATTTGATTTAAATTTATTTATTTGTATGCAACTTTTTCAAGAATCTGTCCATTGCTTTCCCCTTAACTTATTGCAGTTTAATAGAAAAAGCAACAAGTGGCACAGAAGATTAATGAATTTTTATATTTCACTTAATTACGTGGAAGCATGGTAAGGGATATAAGGGACCTTTATAATACATATTGGAGGCAGGAATCTATCAGACTTAAGGAAGATGCCTACCATTCGATTGAATTCAGCACCACGCTTATGTTTCTAAGTAAATACCTTCCGAAAGGCGGATTGATACTTGATGCTGGAGGGGGAACTGGAGTATACACAATGGAATTGGCCAAGAAAGGCCACGATGTAGTCCTCCTTGATTTATCAAAAGAGAATATCGATGAGGCAAAAAAAGAGATAACGAAGCTGAAGGAAAAAAGAAGGGTTAAAGACACTATAGTTGGAGATATAACAGATCTCTCAAGATTCAAGGATTCCACATTTGATGCAGTATTGTGCCTTGGAGGCCCTATATCTTTGGTATACGGAAAATCAAATAGAAGGAAAGCGATGTCTGAATTGGTAAGGGTCGCAAAACCTGGCGCCCCTATATTTATATCCGTGATGAACAGATATGGATACGCATTATTAGCGCCTAGAGGTTGGCCTAAAGAGATAGCTACAACCAATTTCGTAAATGCTTTAACCAAAGGCTAGGATAAGCTTTGGATGGGGAAATACTACTGCCATTGGTTCTCCCCAGAAGAACTTGTACATGAATTCAAAATTGCATCTAAGAAAGCGAAATTCCTTGAGCTCTCCGCACTTGAAGGCCTGGCAACACCTTCAATTGAAGAGATAAACAATATTTCAAAAGACAGAAAAGCGTGGAAAAATTGGTTATCTGTGCATTATAAGCTTTGCACTAAGTCAGAAGTTGTTGGAGTTAGCATACACATCCTTCTTATAGGTAGAAAATCCAAATAATACGACACAGAAATTGCTTTATCTAATGGCAAAGCTTATATTTTTATAAAGCGTTAAATAATCGGCGTTTGAATGGAAAACGAAAATGTTGTTGGATATATAGACAATTTAGTTTCATTTGGGATAATAGCACCTAAAAGGAAAAGCGTGATTATCACTAACCAAAGGCTGCTTATACTGGATGCAAATAGCACATCTTCAGCTGCGGCTTCTGTTGGTTTTTCTTATTTATTTGGTGCTTTTGGCAGAGGGGCAGCAAATAGGATAGCAAAAGATGATGTATTGGATAAGACAAAGGCATTATCACAGGAGGACCTTGATACTGCATTGAAATCCAATTCTGAGAATGTCGCTATTGACAATTCCAATATTGATAGCATCAGGATAAGCAGAAAGAACATCGAGATAAAAGCGCAAGGTAAGACCTTCAAATATGGACTTGCCAACCCCGATGCAAAAAAGAAGGGTAAAGGAGTCTATGAAGGCTATATTCAAACCTTGCAAAACATATTTGGTAGCAAGGTCATAGCAGAGTAATTTCATGAAACAAAGGGACCTGCCAAGCAATAGGAAGGCCAGCTTTATATGGATCTTAGTATCAGCAATACCCTTTGATATTGGATCCGTTATAGCAATTCTGTGGGTGCTTTCATCCACAAATAAGAACAAGGCATATTCATTACTATATTTGATTCCTGTAATTGGTCCTATAATATCTTACGTCCTGACAGAATCAAAGGATGAATATTTATCTTCAATGGCAGGTTGGGTGTTCTTGGGCCAGATTTTGGGGGGCATAATATTGGAGGTACTGATTGCATTATAGATACTTGGATCAAAAAATAATATCAACTTTATAAAAATGGAATATTTGAAGGACACTAAAAAGAGCTTAAATTTGAATATTACAAAGGAGAGCTAAATGGTTATGAAAAAGAGCTGCTGCAAAAGCTTTATGACCACGAATACTCAAAGGATGAATTTAAACTTGGAAAGAACTTTACGGATTATGAAATCAGCCTTTGATGGTATTATGCGCATAAGCTTATGTGCATCTTTTAATTTACTTTAGGTCTTTGCTGGTTATATTGTGGCCAAGTATTTTTGCCTTTGCCTTTAAGCTGTCTTTTACTATCTTGCTCTTTGGCTTTACATGTATTCCTTCAGGCTCTACTTTAATCCCATATTTCCTGAGCTCTTCTATCTTCTTTGGGTTGTTTGTCATCAACCTTACGGATTTGATTCCGAGGAACTTTATAATCTCGGCAGCCACAAGCAGCGACCTGTTTTCCGGCTTATACCCAAGCATCGTATAAGCTTCGTAAGCGGTTATCGGCTTGCCTTTTTTGTCTTTTGCCCCTACCACCTTGTTTCCTTTCCACACAAGGGATTTTGAATAAGCCTTTATCTTTGGGGCTATCCCATTTCCAGCTCCTTCTTGGTTTAAATATATTATCATGCCGCTTTTGTTCTTGCTTATCCTTTTCATTGCCTCGTCAAGTTCCTCCCTGCATTCACAGTTTATTGCATGGAATAGCTCGCTGGTCCCACAGGATGAGTGCACTCTTACAAGCATGCCCTCCTTCTTTATGCTCTTTTTGGCATCACCGTATACAACCGCATTATGGAATTCGCCTGTTGTGTAGTCTCCAAAAACCATATACGTAAAATAGCCGTATTCTGTTGGCAGTGGCGCACTCGCCAGCAGCTTTACAATCTTGCCATGGCTCTTTGACAATGCCTTCTCTCTTTCTTCCCTAAGCTTCCATGGTTCCTCCCATCTTTCATCTAAGATTTTAGACAATTCCGATTGCTTCACAAAAGCACCATATTAATTTGAACGCCTGATTATTATTTCTTTGGCAAACCTCTGCCAAACTTCATGTCTCTACTTAATTGTTCAACTTGCACTTTGGCTCTACATAAAAAATAAAAAATTGCAAAGTTACAACAACATTATCATATTAATCTGTTATTATCTTTGTCGGTATGAAGCATCTGGGTTGTGCCGAATCTTTGCCCTACCATGTTGCGTATTTGTGATTCAAACTTCTGGCTAGGTGACTGATATGTATTTGGATTATAACCGCCGGCTGCCTCAAATTTCATCCAGCTGGCCTGATGATCATTAGCTGAAAGGATCTTTATTACAAGCTTGTTCGAGAATACTTCAGGGCCAGCTTTATAAGAATATGTGATTGTCTTGCTATTGCCATCTGAGCTTTCGAGTTTTATGTCTCTTATGGAATCTGCAAGCATACCAACTAAACGCCCGGCAGCTCCGGAACTCGCATTATTCATCTGCATACTCTGGTAACCATCATTTGTAAGGAAATCAAAAACCTCATCAGGGGTTGCAGTTATTGCTGGGCCTTCAATCTTGCTCTTTAAATCTCCTAAAATTCCCATGCTATCACTATATAATATTTTATTTATAAATTTATAAAGCTTGTGTAAAATGCGGTTTTACAAGCTAAAGAGGTGCTATCCATGGTAGAAGAATATACGCAGGAGGTTGAAAAGAGGGCATTGCTCGACCGCTCGGAATATAATAAGGTTAAAGGAAAGCTTGAGGAACTGGGCGCTTCCTATAATGGGATAGCCCATGTGAAAGATGTATACTTCTGCAAGAAAGATGCAAAGTCATTCTCTGAAGTAGAGATGAATGATATTGGATCATTCAGCTTAAGGCTAAGGGGGCAGAGAAATGGGAATATGGGGCCTGCTGAAGCCACTATGAATGTAAAGATAATAACAAAAGAGGGAGACCACAATTCATGGGAGGAGCATGAAACTGGAATTGAATCAATAGATGAAGCGTCAGCCATTTTCAAGGCGATAGGCTTCAAGCCCTTCTGCACTATAGAAAAGGACAGATCCAAGTATGTGCTTGATGGAACTAATATACTGCTTGAGGATATTGAGGATTTTGGCTTGGGTGTCGAAGCTGAAATAATAACTAACAAAGAGGACAGTGATGCAGCCAAGGAAAAAATAGATAAGGTTTTGGCAAAGATCGGGATAAGCAAATCAGATATAGTTGAAAAAAGCATAACTAATAGGATAATGAAGGAAAAATCCTATTTTTAAGATCATTCATTGAAAGATGCGGAACCCCTGAATTGGATCCTTAGGTAATAATATATTGCAATATGCAATTTTCCCAAAGCTTAAATATCTGAAAAGCTAAAATTTAATTAAGATGAGAATATGGTGCTGCAGGATTTGTCGGATTTAAAAGGCAATCTTAATCCAATTAATAGTAACAATATTTTAGGCAATAACAGAAATTTGAAACCGTTGCAAGCTAATAATGGAACGGCGTTTATGAAGCCAAAAAACGAGAGTAAAGTTTCTAGCAATAACTCTGCAAATAGTTATTTAAAGGCTGGAGGGGAGGCTCATGGCGCACAAGCCAGCATAACGATGCAGGAGCTCGCCACGAGCCAGAAAAAGGCTTTGGATTTCATAAAAGCTAATGGATGGGAAGGAATGACCTTTCCGGATATCCATTGGATACAATTTGAAAAAGGCAGTTACAAGCTAAAGGATGAAGATGGCTATACAAACAAAACATATAAGATATTCGTCCAGCCTGATTTAAAGCATTTTGGAGAAGCGATTGAATATACTGCAGTGGCATTGGATAAGATTATTAGAAACCATAGTTTATCTGGTGCAATATGGAAAATTGCAAAGGTTAATGGTGTTTTAGGAGAGGGCTTTGGTGAAAGTGAACTCAGAAAACCTACCTTAGAGAAGATTGTGATTTATGCTAATTCGCAGGAGGATATGGAGGAAATTGTCAGGTCCCTCAATTCCCAGTTTGGTGAAAAGGCATTTGATTATGGAACTGAAAGAGACTTAAATGCATACGGCCCATCAAATGGGGCTAAATTTACATACGGCATAAGCCCATTGGTCCATGTAAGGCTTGGGGGTGCAGGACATCATAATAACCTTTATTACTCAAGGCAGATTAAAGGGGAAAATACAAGCAAGCCCCAGGATGAATGGGCAATTAAGCCAGAAATAATTGACGAATTAAGGAAGGATGCCTCAAGATTCAATATGGAAAAAGCGCCTAAATTTAAAAGTGTTAATCAGAAGATAAATCTCCATAATTCTGAAATCACTTTAAATCCTTCACATGGCACTATAGATTTGTATTTAGCTGGCGAAAAGCATCTGCAGATAGTTAAAACAAGGAATTGGAATGTCCCTTACTTATTGATAGATCCGGCCAAACTTGATGTTGCAAATGAAAGAGGATTCAAGACAATAAGGGAGGACAAGGAAATACATATAGGCAGAGACCCTCAGATAAATGCAGGGAGGTTTGAATTTCCAGATACCATTTCAAGAGACCATTTAACAATTGTATTGCATAATGGGAAGATCACAATAAAGGATATCTCATCAAATGGCACTGTTATCTTATTGAACAAGTAAGCTTAAACAGGATTGGCAGAGACACCCAATGATTTCCTTTTTATATTAAGCTCTTAAATATTTCTTTATCGCAATTGCAATATATGCTGCAGTGGTAAAATGGCCTTGTATCCAAAATTGAATTTTACGTATTCTTACATATATGACAGCACTTTCGCCCAATTGGAAAGCAAGGAATATATCTCCATAAAAGATAGCAGATTAGCCGGTTATATAGATAGCATAGAAAAGGAGCTTTCCTATTTTGATAAAAAAGTTTTCGATAATTTTCAAAAGTTTTCTGGATTAAAATGGCAAAAGCCTTATATAGATGTTTATATATCCAAATATGCACCTTACTCTTTATCGGTTCCACTTACAATAAAAATTTACAAAGATGCAAAGGTTGCTACCGCAATACTGGTACATGAGCTTGCACATAATATTGTATTCCAAAATCAAAAGCAGGTGCTTTATAAAAAGTTATTCGCAGACTTTGATAAATATAGTGCAGAGACAAAGTATCATATAATAGAAGGATCTATCTTGTATCTTCTAAATAAAGACCTGTTTCATGATGGGCTTGGAGGTTTCTTCAGATATGACAATTGGATATCGCCTAAAGCAGGAATTGCTTACAGGGATGCAATATCCATAGTGCTCAGGGAAGGTTCCGAAAACATAATAAAAAGATACATAAAAAAAATAGATAGTTGCCTGCAGCAATGAATATTGCTTATTCTTTTATATTTTTAGTTATCCTATTTATAAAAGGCAGCCAAATTTACTTTGTAGTGGGATTTGCCTAGGTGAGTTAATTTTGCTTTGGTGCTTAAATGAAAATAATGATATTGGGAATTGACGGCTACATAGGTTGGGCTTTAGGGTTAAGGCTGATTGCAAATGGGCATGATGTTATAGGGGTCGATAACTTCTACACGCGCAAAGCGGTGCGTGAGGTAGGGTCCGATTCTGCGCTACCTTTGCCTTCGATGGAAACCAGGATAAAAGAAGCAAAGAAAGTCTTTGGAAAAGAGATTCAATTCTATAATTTAGATATAAAGAACTTTGCAAAAATCTCAGAGCTTATAAAGAGGTACAAGCCGGATGCGATAGTAGATTTTGCAGAGCAAAGATCTGCACCTTATTCGATGGTGGATGCAGAACATGCAATATATACGATGCACAACAATATAGAGGGAACTATAAATGTGCTCTATGCGATAAAACAGTTTAGCCCAGATACGCACTTAGTAAAAATGGGGACAATGGGCGAATATGGAACTCCTAAATTTGATATACCTGAATCTGCATTTGTCAATACAAGCATAAACGGCAAGGAAGACCTTATAACCGTGCCTAAGTGGGGAGGATCGTGGTACCATTGGTCAAAGGTGCACGATACTAATGATATACTTTTTGCCAACAAAATCTGGGGCATAACCGCTACAGATATAATGCAAGGGCCTGTTTATGGCACAAGGACAAAAGAGATAGTTAACAAGAAACTGTTTACAAGGTTGGATTTTGATGGTGTATGGGGAACGGTGATAAACAGATACTGTGTTGAAGCGATCCTCGGAATGCCTTTAACGCCTTATGGGAAGGGCGGACAGACAAGAGCATTCCTTTCTTTGGAAGATAGTGTCGAATCGCTAAAAAGGCTTATAGAGAATCCCCCCAATAAAGGAGAATATAGAGTTGTAAACCAGTTCACTGAAATTTATACGGTAATGGAGCTTGCTAATGAGGTAAAGGCGATTGCGGAAAAGCTAGGCATAAATGCCGAAATAAAGCCTATAGAAAACCCTAGGGTAGAGGCTGAGCAACACTATTACAATCCTGAAAGAAATGTCTTGCCTAAGCTCGGCATATTGAAGCCATCCAGAACTTTGCCGGATGAAGTTTATGCAATTCTTTCAGATCTGAAAAATTATAGGAAAAGACTTGAAAAATACAGGGATGTATTAATGCCAAAGGTAAAATGGAGAGACTGAACAATTATTACTTTTCGAAAGTGTATTTCAATGTTTCATAGTAGCTTTGCGGGTCTCCTATATTAAGCCATATCTCATCATTATTGAGAACCATCCCATAAACCTTGTAATTGTTTTTGATAAGCCAGGATATACCATCAGTAAGCTCAAGGGACTCACCGCTGCTCGCCTTCTCAAGCGCCTCAAATATTTTGGGGGTAAATATGTAAGATGCGACAATTGCCATGTCAGACTTAGGGCTGCTTGGCTTCTCCTCTGCGCCTTTTATTTTATAAACTTTGTGACCTTCTATTTCTGATTCGTCGTTAACCTCCACTATCCCATATCTTTGGGGATTAGGTACTTTCCTTAAGATCAGCAAAGCCTCCGGATTTACTTTTTCAAATACCTTAATCGCTGAATCATATCCACTGCTCAGTATCCCATCTTCAGCATTCAATATAAAAGGATCTTTTTCGGAGAAACCTTTTGCCATCAGCACTGCATGGCCAAAGCCATGCCTTTCATTTTGGTAGAACAGCGAAATGCCATTTCCTTCGAGGTGCTTTATAAGATTGCTATCGTCCTTGTATACTACAGCTCCAATGTCCTTTATCCCGATTTGCCTAAAATTTCTTGCCAATTCGTCTATTATAGGGGCGACTTCAATTTTGCCATCTGCCTTTGAAAATATAGGCACAAGGGCTTTGGCACAAACCTTCGTAAATGGAGCCATTCTCGTGCCCATTCCCGCAGCTGTTATGAGAGCTTTACTGATAACTATAGTATCACCTAATGCATCAAATTCTTACATATATAAAGCACGAAATGTATAATACATTTACTTTTTAAATGCAAATGTATAGAGGTTATAAATCAGCATTTGCCCTTAGGAAAATATGATATTGGTTTTTGTCAGATATGCACTTGTTGATACCAATCAAATAAATAAATGTAAGTCTCTAATCTATTGATTAGGATGGTGCAGCGGGCAAGGAGGAAGGAGAATTCAAGCAAAAGGCTCAAAAGAAGACTGACCCCCGCAGTGCTTGCTGGCGCAACCCTCGCTATATTGGTGCTCCTGCTCGAATATTTCAGGATAGATCTTCTTTATGGAATTGGAACTTCGGCAATAATATTTACTTCGTTTGCAAGCAGCATATTCATAATGTTCATAACGCCAAATTCAAGGGCAGCAAAGGCCGGCAAGTTTGTAAAGAGCTATCTGCTTGCGGCAATTGTTGGCTATATCGGGGGATTTGCAACAATCATACTTCCATTGTTTGTAGTTGCAGGAATAGTGATATTTGTATTGATAGTGCTTATGATATTGACTTATAGCGAGCATCCACCAGCTGCAGCAATAGCCTTTGCATTTGTATTATCGCATATTGGGTTGGCAGGGATAGCAATAATAATTATTGGCATAGCAATTGTATTGGCGCTTAGATTTTTCCTTGAGAAAAGCATCTTTGAGTTTGAGCGCAAAATAGAAAAAATTGAAAAGGACCTATAAATTGAGGTGTTATTTGACAAGGTTCTCTTGCTGTATTGCATAGACCAGGGCATTATATATTTCATCATTGGTTGGATCTATTAGTCTTTTAGACCCTAACAGTTCAATTTGGCTTGTTTTTCCTCTCTTATAGTAACGGTAATCATAATCAAATCCCTTCTTTATTCCATCCTCATAAATACTTTTGTCAAATCTCATATCTACATCGCTTATATCATTATGGAATATATCAATGTCTACCAGGTAATTGTATTTGCCGGATAAGCTGCCATCATTTACGCTGAAAGACAATTGAATCTCGTTGATAGGAGAAATCCCACCGCCAAAAAATTCAGAATTTTCAACGAACTCTACATTTTCTTCTTGATCCAATTTTATAAATTCTAATGAATTTATAGAGTTTTCAATTACAAGGTATGAGCTTTTGCCTATTTTCTTAATGCCATAACTAAAAATTCCACTGTAACCCGCGTAGTCATCGAGCATTTTTTTCTCTTCCTCTGAAAGTTTTTTGTCGGACAATATTTTATCTTCTATGTCGTTTATCCTGCTTATGTCAAAATCAAAATTTTCTGTCTTAGTGCTATTGCTATCAGACCTTATCATATTGTAAAGCGAAATGGAATTCTCTTTCTTATTAAGCTTATCCATAAAAGAAGTTAGCCGCAGTTTTGCAGAAACATCCTTTTTGGCATCCAAATTGCCCTCTATATCCGTTTCATATTCTATTTTTCTTATGGATTTATGGATAGCTTCATTTTCGAGAACCGCCCAATTAATGAATTTGTCAACATTCATCGATTTTTTGCTTAGAAAAAGCTTTTCGGCCGAATTATTCTCCAGCCTGATGCTACCTTCTTTGCTATTAGTGACCATATAATCAGTTATAAGTTCGATAATATTTATTTATTTCTAAACCTGTTGCATTGATTCAGTATTTTGGAGGAATTGGTTGGCTTCCCTTCTTGTGATTTATGTAAAGCTCTAATACAAACAGCAGTGAAGACAGTCTGTTTACATATGAAAATATACTGCGGTTTATTATTGAATTATAATCAAATTTCTTTGCTATCGATCTTTCGCATCTTCTGCATAATGTCCTTGCCTCATCTGTCAATGCTCCCTGTATGCTTCCTCCAGGTAGAACAAAAGTTTTAAGATCTGGGAATTTTGAAGACAAAATGCTGATATTGGATTCGAGCTCTTTTGTATCGGATTCTGAAATTAAATTCTTTGGCTTGAAAATTGGATTTACTGTGCTTATGAACTCGGCATTTATCGAGAAGATCTTGTTCTGCACTTTCAACAGCATTTCCTTTATATTAATATCGTCAAGCTCATAGATGCTATCCGAATCTGAATTTATAAATGCCATAAGTGTGCCTAATTTAGAGTTTAACTCATCCAAATTTCCGATTATTTCTAAAAGGCTATCGGATTTGCTTAAACTTGAGCCTCCAATGGTTGAGATTTCATTATCCCCTAAACCTGTATAATATTTCGGCATTTTATCAAAACTGCTTATTTTTAGTTATTCTTTAAAGTTTTGCATAAAGTTATTTATTGCTCTAAATTTATATTGTAGGTGGTAACATAGTAAAGAAAGACGGAGATTATTTTCAATGTGAGATATGCAAACTGCATTATGTGGATAAATCAGATGCATAAAAATGCCAGCAATGGTGCAGCAGCCACGATTCTTGTAACCTTAAGGTAGCCTCAAAATCTATAGAAGCAATAAAAACAAGTTAACCTAATTTTTATCGTAAATTTGTTCTAGTTTTATGGTTTTATATTGAAGATTGCATCTAAATAATTGACGAATTACAATTCGCCAAATGTCTAATACTGCCTTATCAAGTATAAATTGAAAGCAATAATTAGATATGATGTTTATATGGCTAGCATAGTCAGTTACGGTACTTATATACCAAAGAGCAAAATAAGGATAACGGATATAGCTGCATCCTGGAATGCATCTGGAAGCGAGATGGAAAAATCAACAGGAATGATCGAAAAGGCGTTTGCATCAGAAGATGAAGACCTGCTTACGATGTCATTTGAATCTGCGAATGCTGCTATTGATTCTTTTCACGATAAAGGAAATGGAGACATAGACGGGATTTTAATAGGGTTTGACTCAGATGTTGAAAAAGGTATGGAGATCTCTCCTGCTCTTATAAGTGCGCTTAATCTGGACAATGGCATTTTGGCTTCCGATATAGGCCCATCGCATAAATCCGCAACAACAAGCATAATCCTAATGGATGGGTTGATTGATTCTGGATTGGTAAAGTCCGGATTGGTTGTTGCAGCGGGAAACCTTATTGGAAAAGAAGGCGAAGCTAGCGGATACAGAGGATCATCAGCGAGCAATTCGTTCATATTATCAAAATCAGATGAAGGAATTGCAGATATCTTGGGATTTTACTCGTTCAACTCTGATGTCAAGGATGAATGGTCCATAAAGTCCGGAGAAAAGATGCTTAGTTTTTCATCTGGCAGATTTGGCTCGCAATTGGGATATGCAAACCATATATCAAAGGCGGTTTCGGGATTATTTGGCAAGCTTGGGCTTAAAGCTTCGGACTTCAAGCAAGTAATATTCAGCCAAGCGAACACTGGACAGATGCTTAACACTGCAAAGCAGCTTGGCTTTACCTCGGAGCAGCTTGAAGCAAATTCGATATTGAAGAACACAGGAGATTCGGGATCTACCGCGGAGATGGTTGCACTTGCAAATGCCTTGGAGTCATCCGATTCGGGTGACCTTATATTATTGTCTTCTTATTCGCAGGGATTTGGAAGCGATGCTATAGCTATAAAGGTAAACAAAAAGTCAAATCCAAAGAATAGTGTAAGAAGCATGCTTGATGGTGGCAGGTACCTTAATTATTTTGATTACTTAAAGAGCAGAAAGGCAAGGATTGAATGGTGATTTATTGAGAAAGGTTGCTATAGTTGGAGTAGGGTTGACAAAGTTCGGTGAGAGGTACGATGCAAGCTTAAGGAATCTTGTATCCGAAGCAGGCATTGCCTCCTTCCAAGATGCAGGCATGTCAAACAAGGACATAGATGCGCTTTATGTTGGTAATATGGCATCTGGAAGACTTACCGAGCAGGAGCATGTGGGAGCATTGGTTGCCGATGAACTGGCACTTTCAAACGTGCCCGCATTGAAAGTCGAAAACGCATGCGCAAGCGGAGGGACGGCATTCAGGCAGGCTTATATTGCAGTTGCAAGCGGCATGCACGACAGGGTAATGGCATTGGGAATAGAGAAGATGACAGATGTTTCGACTTCGGAAGCAACTACTGGGTTGGGTGGGGCCGGAGACAAAAGCTGGGAGCTGGATGACGGGATAACTTTTCCAGGATTATATGCGCTGATGGCAAGAAGGCACATGCATGACTACGGAACAACAGAGGAGCAGATGGCGTCTGTAGCAGTTAAGAACCATGCCAATGCTTACAAGAACAAGTATGCGCACTTTCACAAGATCATAAGCATAGACGATGTGATGAAATCGAAGATGATAGCCGACCCTTTGAAGCTGTACGACTGCTCCCCTATATCTGACGGATCTGCTTCGCTGATAATGGTGCCTGCTGATGATGCGAAGAAGTACACTGATACTCCCATAATAATATCCGGAAGCGCACAGGCAAGCGACACTCTTAGGCTTGCTGACAGGGATGATATAACAAGCATAAAGGCTGCAAGGATAGCAGCAGAAAAAGCTTATTCCCAAGCAAGGATAAAGCCTTCGGATGTAAATGTGGCAGAAGTTCACGACTGCTTTACTATAGCAGAGATAATGGCAATGGAGGATTTGGGATTTTACAAGAAAGGGGAGGCAGCAAAAGCAATATTTGACGGAGAAACTGGATTGAACGGAAGGATATCGGTAAACACCAGCGGTGGCTTGAAAGGCTGCGGCCATCCTGTAGGCGCTACGGGGATAAAGCAGGCAGTTGAGATTGTATGGCAGCTTAGGGGAGAAGCGGAGGGCAGGCAGGTGAGTAATGCAATGATAGGTCTTACCCACAATGTAGGGGGAAGCGGAAGCACTGCAGTGGTGAATATACTTAAAAGAGGGGATTGAATGAAAGAACCGATGTATAATTACAGGGAGGACAGCGAAAAGCTTAATTTCGTTGGCAATGAATGCAGCAAATGCCACAAGGTTTACTTCCCGAAGAGGAAAGTATGCAAGGATTGTGGAAGCACCGAGATGACCGATAAGAAACTGTCAGGTAATGGTGAAATTTACTCTTATACTCGGATAATGGTACCTCCCGAAGATTTTAGCGACAAGGTTAGCTATTACGCTGTTGTTGCGAAGCTTGATGAAGGACCAAAGGTAAGCGGCATTCTTGTGGATTCCGGAATTCTGCCTAAGATAGGGCTAAAGGTGAATCCTGTACTTAGGCTTATGAAAAAGGACAAGGAAACTGGATTACCAAGGTACCAAATGAAATTTGAGATTTTTGGTTAAAGTTTCTTCTGCGTGCCGAGGTTCTTGATGTAATCCTCATCATAGCCAAGCTCCTTCAATATCTTCAGCGTGGCTGGGAGTATCTGGTGGTTTATGTAATATTCAGGGTCATAGCTCTTTGCAAATTCCAGCAGGGAAGCCTTATCTGATATTGATGCACCGTCCTTTGTTATCACGTAAGTTATCACGGAATCCTTTAAATCGTCTTCTGTCTTCAATCCTTGGTCTATTGCTTTCTTTGCTGCTACGAGCTCTGGGGATTTGGACGTATAATTTTTTATGGACTTTCTAAGCTGCGTGATTATTGCAAATTCTTTTATTGGCATATTGCCTTCTCTTATCTTTGCTATGACATCCCGGACTATGTCTACTGCTTTCTTTGCGTCTCCTTCCTTTAGTATCTCGTTTAAAACTTTAAGCTGTGTATCGCGTGCTACCTTTGACCAGTCCCTGCGCACCAATTCGAATCCCCTAATCTTTATCTTGCCGCTTTCTGACAGCATCGCGTATTTCTTCTTTGCCCCTGTGGTGCCCTTTTGGATCTTCTTGCCTACAAATACGCCTCTTGTATAGAAATCCTCAAGCTCCAAGTTCATTCCTTCGGGCAATGTGGCATTATAATCTGAAAGGAACTTCATCGCATCGTCCTTGGTTTTATTGCCTAAAAGGAACATTATCGAATCGGTATCACCATATATTACCTTAAACCCTTTGCTTTCGGCCAAATCCTTCAGCTTGTGTATGTATTCCCTTCCGTATGCTGTGACGCTGCCAGCACATTCCCTTGAGTACCACCTAGATCTTATGTAACCCATATAACCGTAAAATGAATTTGATACTATTTTAAGCGCCTGCGACCTTGATCCAAGGAGTATGTTGTCTTTGTCCAGCTTGTAAAGCTTCTTTACTTCAGCCCTTTGGTTTATCAGTATAAGTAGTATTGTTGGCATTATACTTTTTCTAGTCTTCGAAAACTTGGTGCCTGTTGGAGATTCATATACGTCCTTGCAATAATTCTCATTGCTGCCATCGCATATGGATGAAGGGTCTATATTATGGGATATTATGATTGATGGGTATAATCCTCTAAAATCAAATATTGCAATATTTGAGTATATTCCAGGTTCGGGGGTAACCACATATGCACCTACCACCGGCTCCATGGCTCTCTTGCGTATATCCTCTGAGCTTGGCTTGTTTGGTATGAGCTCCCCGAATTCCTGTGCATATCTCATCAGCATAAATTCGACCATCTGCCCTGTTGTTGAGACAGCTATGTCTGAGAGCACATTGCCTGTAGTCCTTGTAAGCTCTATCATTATAGGTATGAATGTTTCATAGACCTTCCTGAGCGATTCCGAATCGCTTAGATTATACTTTGTAAGCTCTAAAAGATCCTCTCCTCCATTGTCCCATAACTTCCATATGTCTAATTTCTCAACATTGTGCTTTGTGTCTCCTGATACTGCATCGTATACTGTTTTTAGCTTGAAGTTGTCCAATTTAAGTATATATTCAGCCGCCCCTACAACTGCTATGAACTTTACAACCAAGTATGTGTCAACATGCACTCTCCCCGCAATCCTTACTTTCTCTGCCAGTCCATATCTTTCTATCCTTGTTTCTCTGTCCTTGTACCTTGCCATATTGAATTTTATTTTCAGCGCCTTGGCTCTGTCAAGCATGTACCTGACATCAAATGTGGCCGAGTTATAACCTGTAACTATATCTATGTCAAGCTTGTCCAACAGATTTTCAAATTCTGAAAAGAGCTGCTCTTCCTTCTCAACATATGTTACATAAGGTAGGTTTACCTTCTTTGTGGTTATGACACCATTTCCATCAGAATCATTTGAATGGTAGCTATAGCTTATCATTATCACAGGGTCAACTTCGGGCCTTGACATCCCATGAGGGTTATAAGTTTCTATATCAAAGCAAAGGTAATTCAGTTTTACCTCTGATTTCTTGTCTTCTAATGGCTCCACTTTGACCAAGTCGTCATCTTTAAGGTAAAACCTGTAATTGATAAGTGGGATTATGTTATTGTCTATTAGGTATCTCCTGCCAAATGGTATATCATATTCATAGCATCTCCCAAACTTTTTGAAAGAATCAGCAAAAGCGGATACATCTGTAGGTATATCCGTTACTACTTTAAATACGGCTGTTGGCTTTCCAAATAAAGCCTTTGTCTCTTTCTCCACTCTTGAAGGCACCTTTATCTGTCCGCCTGCTTGGGCTTTTAACTTTTTTATCTCTTCAACCCCTATTTTGGTATCAGGTATAAAGTAAAAGTAAGGAACAAATTTTTTATCATAAAACAAGTAATTCTTGCCATCTGTACCTTTTACGGAAAACCTTATCCAAGCCTTATTTTCTTCGGGAATTACGTAGTCTATATCCAGCAGCGCACCGTCGACATAATTACCATAAGGCTTTTCATTATCTTCCAATTTAATCACTTTGAAATCTGAATATAAAGATTAGATATTCAAAGTATAAAAATAATACTTTAAAAATTAGGAAGGATCATTTTGCAGATCCTTCTTCTTTGGGTTCCTCTATCTTTGTCTGACTTATGACAAGAGGTGGTATGAGCCCAAGTGAGTAAGCTATAAGAGTTCCGGTGGCACTGCACCTGAAGTTAAGGCCATTTATAATCTCTTCTGCGATGTTTACTGGAAGAGTGTGCTTGCTTTTCCACTTTGATACTGCGGCTTCTATGTTCTCGGCAGTGTCCTCTATCGTAATGTACCCGCTCAGCCCAATTGATCCAATTTCTTTTGAATTTTCTTTCTCACTATTTGAGTATGATGCTGTGAATGTGTAATCAACTTTTAGTTTTTTGTCTTCCTTTTCAACAGAATCGAAGTTTATGTTCAATTTAGGAAACCTTTGGTTTGCCAAATCTCCAACTGAATCCAACTTCCCGTCTACCTTTGATATTACAAAACCGGATATCATGTAATCACTTTACACTAAAAATAGAGAGTTAAAGTTATTTAAATGTATCATATTAAATTCTATTCTTGGTTAGGTATTGAAATGGTAGTTTCTGCCAATGCTATTTTCATACAAAGTTTTTGAATTCGTTATACCTATCTTTAAACGCGATGGGGTCCATTAGCATTGTTTTTATCTTATTTTTTCTCCTGAATGTTGCCTTGAAAAATGGCATATAAACTGTATCAGACTTTTCAATCTTGCATCCTGCAAATATAAGTCCTATCTTTTTGTATGCTTCACTAGGCTTTATGCTGCCCGCTATATCGTTTGAACTTATAAAAGAACTGTTGAATGATATTGGAATATAGAAATAGGAATTTTCAATAGGTGGCAGGCTGTAGTATTTGCCATCAAAATCCAAAATTCCCTCATCAACCAAATGGTTAAGCATATGCTTTGATTCTTTTTCTTCTGATCCGCTCAGTTCTGAGATCTTTTTAGGTGTTGCCTTCTTGTATCCTCTAAGGCTGTAAAGCAACGAACTTTCTTGAGGGGTTAATGCCGACTTTTTATAATTTAATTTTGGCATTTTGTACATTTCCAAACTTTCCTTGTCTATCTTTATTATATAATCGTTAAATGCGATCAAGCTGTAACCTTCTTTTACTGTAGAATTGTCCTTGGTAGGTATGTGCAGCTTTGAGTAGATTGCAGGCAAGTATATCTTCTTTATCGACTCTATTTCATATTTATGCAGTAAATTTGTTATGCTGTTCGCCTTGCTTTCTGCAAACTTCCTTGCATCATCAATTGTATATCTTGAATCCATAATTTGAACTTCAATTATATCTTCATCTTCTTTCTTGTACTGAACCTTTTTTGGCTCGTCTGCCTTAATTGATTCTACCTCTTTTTGGACTAATCCTTCCGACTTTCTTATATCGTTTATTATGTCATCAAAACTGCTTATCTTTCTTTGTACTGAAAGTGGTGGTGTTTCTCCCATGTGCCTTATCTCACGCTCTTTTACTCTTACCATGCCATTAAATCCCAGCCCAAATGATACGAATTCACCTACATTTAGCCTTGTCAGTATTTTCTTGTTTTCTTCATCCTCCAAAAGTATATCTATTGCATTTATATCATTCTGTATAGTCATGCGTCCTATAAATCCATAGGAACATTGTGAAAGTACGTTCTTGCTGACGTTTGCAGGCCTTTGTGTAGCTATAAGCAAGCCTATTCCCCTTTTCCTTCCTCTAACGCTAAGCTCTTCTATTATATTCATTTCCTTTGATCTTACCACTTGTGGGGCAAACTTGTCTGCTTCTTCTACAATAACCAAATAAGGTTTGTGTATCTCAGTTTCAAGTTCGTAAAGCTTGTTAAGTACCTTTGAAACAAGGCCAGAGCTATCGCTTTCATCAGATACATCAAATATTATAGGAATAGAGTCGTCTATGCTCTTCCTAAGGAGACCGCTATAGTTTACTTCAAAATTTAGGTCAGATGCCTTGTCGCTGCTTACCCATATGGCATCAAATCTGCTCTTCAGGTTACGGTATTCGCCTTCGGTGTCTATTATAATAAATGGTAGGTTGTTTCTGCAAAGTTCCTCTGATATTACTCCAACAAGGTAGGACTTTCCCGATCCGCTTTGTCCTATTACACAACCTCTGCCAGTCATAACTATCTGGGCATTAAGATCAAATCCCTCTCCAATGTTTATCTTAAGCATTAGTATATATTTTGAAGGAAGAATTTTTATTTTAATTCATTTTAGCTGCTTCTAAACTATGCCGTATTTTGTATTGATATAAATGATCAATGTACCAACCTAAATGAATAATTCCTTAGAGTGAGGAAAATCTATACTTTGGGATAAACCATAATTTTAAAGGCTTGGATTGAGAAAGTTTGTATCGTGTACTCAAGATTTCTGTAATCTCCGATTGCTTATCTTTGAATACGTGAATATTCTTAGTTTTTTAGCTATAACTAAGAATAATCCCACTATGATAAATGCCGGTATCCAAAGCATCATTAGGTAGACCACATTTTTAAGCACTAAAGCTCCAGATTCAAGGCTTGCTGCAACAAAGAGGTCTATTACTATAAATACCCATACATACACAGCACGCTTAACCTCATGCTTGAAGGTCTTTTTTAATATAGCAAGCAGAAGCATTATGCTTTCTGCGACAGCTGCGGAATATGCAATTAATTCTATCCAAGTATCCGGCAAAAGGAATAGTCCGAACATCAGCAAAGGCCCTGGAACTGACGCATTCTCAGACTTGCCCAATGTTTCTGCGGTTATTGCAGTAATGGAAGATGATAATACAAACTCTGCAGGACCTATTACCGGGATAAGCTCAGATGTGGCAACCTCTAGATTGTGTGATGCTATGCTATATACCATCATTGGATAAGACTGGTTGTATATTGGGCCTGCTAATGAATTAAATGATGAAACTAGCTTACTCTGATAAGATTTTGATATAGGAACAGCACTAAATACAAAAAGAATTATTACTTCTATTACAAATACCTTTATCGCTATATCTTTAAGCTTTATATTCTCCGATACCTCTTTATCGTGGTTTAATGCCTTTTTATTTATTTTTACTTTTGGTGTGTATTTCCATTTTGAGGTTCTTATGGTATTGTTTTGATTTTTTTTAGACTGGCTTCTTTTATTAGGAGTCTTGTTATTCTTGCGCTTATGGAGTTTTGAATTATCTATAACGACCAAAATAATCACACGTTAAGTTAAATGTTTATGCCAAAAACAAATTTTGGCCTTGCCTATGAATTGATAGAATATCAAATGCAAAGTTTTCTTAATACTGCCTCACAGCAATTAATGAAATCTTATAGGCGTTGGTTTAACCTTATACAATACTCTTATTATGCCCTTTTATTACTTAATACTTTTTATTTGAATAAAGATCCATACTATAATATTTAGACATGTTTATTTGGTTTATTTAAACAAATAGTTGGGAAGTCTCTCTTCGCAAAATAGGGGATGGGAGCAAATAAAATCTTTTAATAGTTTTATGGGTTTTTTAATTTCCGTATTATTTCCGTATTATATCTACTAATCATTATTTATATAAAAGTAATTGTATATTTAACAATGGTATAAATACATGGAGTACAATAGCTTATAGGTGAGATTATGGATGATGTAAATTTTAGTATGCCTCTTATAGGAGAAAAATTTCCGGAGTTGGATGTTGAAACGACCGCAGGAAAGATGAAGCTTCCTGATTCATTTAATGGCCACTGGTTTATGCTATTTTCGCATCCTGGAGATTTTACCCCAGTATGCACTACGGAGTTCTTTTCTTTTTCTAAAAGAAATGACGATTTCAATAAGCTTAATACACAGCTTATAGGTTTGTCCGTAGATAGTGTTGTAAGTCATATAGCTTGGATAAAATGGATTGAAGAAAACCTTAAAATAAAAGTTCCATTCCCTATAATAGGGGATTCTATGGGAAAGGTTGCTAAAAGACTTGGCATGATACACGCAGAATCCTCTTCATCGACGGTAAGAGCAGTATTCTTGGTAGACGATAAAGGAATATTGAGATTGATATTATATTACCCATTGGAGATGGGAAGGAGCGTAGATGAGCTTCTGAGAGTAATAAAGGGGCTTCAGATGGCTGACAAGTATAAAGCAGCAATGCCTGCAAATTGGCCTGATAACGAGATAATAGGGGACAAGGTGCTTAATCCGGTTCCTCACAATATTGAGGATGCAGATAAGGCAATGGCAGATCACAAGGGATATGCTTGGTGGCTCACTTATAAGGAGCTTCCTGCAAATGAAGTAGAAGAAGCTAAAAATCTAGATAAGCCTGGAAAGGATGAAAGTTCTCCTGTACCTCAGTAAATTTCCTTTGCTTTTTCGAATTCTATTCCTTTTCTTCAGAACGAAACATATAAATATCTAAATGTAGATATCTAATATTAGATACTTTGTATCTGATAGGTGAGAGAAATGGAAGAAAAAGATGAAAACGAAGATAGAGAAGATATTGAAGAGGATTCCCATCAGGGCATGGGAAAAGGCAGTAAGGGGATGATGGGCGGAAAGCATAGAGGAATGTGTGGGCATGGACCACATGGAATGATGGGACACAGTTGCCATTTAGGTTTTAGGGGACTTAAGTACCTTATACTAAAAGTAGCCAAAGAAAAAGAGATTAGTGGGTCCCAGATAATAAGTATAGTAAATGAGATAACAGAAGGCAGAATGAAGCCATCCCCTGGAAATGTTTACCCTGCATTGAAGGAACTTGAGAGCTTGGGATATCTTAAGAAAAGAGAAGAGGATAATACAAAGTATTATTCTATAACAGACAAGGGCATAGATTTGTTAAAGGATTCGGAATTGCCTATTTGGTACAAGTTAAAAGGCAATATGGATTCACAGACTTCGGAGTACTTGAACAAATATGCAATAAGCTCTGAACTGGACAAATTGCAGTATGAAGCAACTTATTTGCAGGAAAGCTCTGCTGTGATTAAGGCAGATGAAGAATTGTCCAAAAAGGTCAAGGATATAATAAAAAGGCTAAGCTCTATAACTGAAAGCTAATTGCTTTCAGATTTTTTGTTTTTATTTCTTTTCTGGTATAAAGTCATATTCAATACATTTATTGTGTTTATAAATATTGCTATTATTATTAATGCCAGCCCTAATTGTTCTGCTATAGCATATTTCAAAATATTAGATATGAAAAATATTATTATCCCAGTATTGAATACGTAAAATTCGGCCCTTATTGTATCATAAGCTGCATATTTGGAATGCATAAGCCCTGGCACAAACATATAGCTTAATCCGAATATTATATTCGTTACAAACCCAAAGAACCACAGGAGGAAAATTGCCCCGTATGACACTTTCAGGCTTAGCATTACTATTGCATAAAGCAGAAGCGAGCCTAACAGGAGGTAAACGAAAGACAGCCAAATGAAATTTGCTATGAATAAGGAATCTGAATGTATATTGTCCTCCCTAAAATCTGCCTTTATTATCAATTTTACTTATTTTGAAACATTAACTTACGTGACATCCTCCCACCCGTAAACGGTGTGGGCTTCCTCTGCATTCATGCAATCACTGCATCCTGCAAAGGATGTGTTTTATCGGTTCTCAGTTCCTCGAGAACTGCCTCCATTTGAGGCCTTACACTCTCTCCCCGAGCGTGACTTTCCCTCTGTCCGAGGGTAGCTCTTTTGAGTATGTTTATTGACGCGTTTATATCCCTTGACCTGAATCTTGGAAATCCTGCCTTCTTGTTTCTTTCCTTGATTCTCCTGAAGAAGTTCTGGTATGCCTTTAGAAGCCTATATTCAATCTCGCATCTCGTCTGCGAGTATAGTTTCATGTATCTCTTGTCATCTTGGATTACCTCTTTTACGAACCTGTTGAACTGTGCCATAGAGACTTTTCTCTTTCCGTTCTGGTAGGATGCGATTGACTTCTCAAGAATCCTGTTGTAGAACTGCTGTGCAAGGATTAGCCTTTCATCTATCTCATTCTGCCTTTTAGTATCTGGATATATCCTGAATTTATAGGCTCTTGTGGAATCCATGTTGTTTGTATAACCATTCATATTTATACACCTTTACTTTATTCAGCAGTTCGCTTTCATCCCACCGCTAAAGCGTGTGGGATTTCCCGCTCACTTTGTTAAATTGTTGTGTTGTTATTTGTTGTGGTTCTTAAATATCAAAAATTTTATTGTATATAAGATTATTATTGTTAGAATCAAAATCAGTAATTTAAAAGAATTTTTGTATACAAATTCATAAATTTGACTAATACTTGGATTTCCATTTTGGAGATCAACTTCATAGCCTGATGTTGGGTTTATGAATGCTTTGGATTCATTTTGAAGTGCGTATGTTTTATTTGAATTATAATGTTGGCTTTCAGTTATTATTTCATTATAATTTGGGCTACCAATTTCAGTAATAATCTTATTATTTATAACAGAAGTGCTTAGGTCTGATGCAGATTCCCCTGTATTGATACCAAAGGTATATAAGTATGGGAATGCAATCAAACTGTCATTTGAAACATAATAAAGATCTTCTGTTGAATTCATATTATAAAATTTAGATGACTCATCATTACTTTCTCCACCAAAAACTAAACCAACGTCAAACGAATTTCCGTTTCCTGCTTCGTAATAAGGAGTTACCTCTATATAAGAGGTAGAATTTAGAATTTTTATTGTCACATTGTTGAAGAATCTGTAGCCATTTTGCGTATAGTAACCAAAATTTACCCTTGGCCCAATTGATGTATTATTAACAGTTATAACTGGTGAAAAGTATATAGGGTAAGAAAGCTTGTTATTGAGATTATTTGAATCATATGATCCATAAAAAGATGTCTTAATTTTAGAGTTGTTGTATTTTATATAAGTGGTTCCAATATAACCATCCCCAATTAATTGTGATTTTGATAAATTTGCGCCTAATTTAGTGTCATTCCACATGTTACTGTATATCTGGTATTCTAATGAACTTGTATTTAGAGACATTACATCTTGCAGCCAGTATTGGTAAGTTTTATTGTCTGATATTACATTCATCATTGCATTCAACTGTATACTGGCACCATAGGGTGATGTATTTTCGGGTGGATCACTGCTATATGCATAAATAGATGTTATATTAGCAGTGCCTATAATTTCATTGGTTTTTATTTTGAATGTTTGCAGTTTACCTTGCTTTAGATATGTCCCATAACTTGCGATACCCATAGGATTTGGTGAAGATTTGTTTATTAAAGAAACAGGATTTATGATCTCATTTGTGCTGTTTATATAGAAAAATAATCGTGATGAGGAATTTGTTTTGAATATTATTTTCTGTGGGCCCCTATTTAGGTAGGCAGTTATTTGAAATTCTTCATATGGCTGTATAATGTAATTGTAATAGTTTGGTAGAATCATATCTATCTCTTTGTTTGATATTAAGTCAATTGAGAAATTTGTATAATTAGATAGACTAAAATTATCTGTATATTCATTAGAGAAGTTGACTGATTTTAGTTTGCTTGGTGGAGAAACAAAAATGTAAAATGAATAATTTATAGGTTTATATTCTGCCTTTAATATTACATAGTAAGAACCAGGAGAAACGTTTAATTCCTTTACTCCAGAATTTTCAACCTTTGAACTATAAATTTCTTCAGTCCTCTCATTATTGGCATAAGAAGCATAGTTTGATGCATTTACCAGTAATAAGGCTGCAGAAGAACTTGTATTATAACTTATTACAATTGTTGATTCATTTGAAATATTAAGTTCTTCATATGTATACTCGCCAATATTCATATGGTACTCGAGTGATTTTGATTGACTTAGTACAGAGGTGGAATTTATAGTAGCTGATGAACTCGTTATTGGAACCAAAACCAACATTAGTAATACAACAAGTAAATACCTGTTCATATTATTGTTTTATAAGTTTTAAGTTATAAATCTTTTCAATAGGTAATATATTGGATGAAATAAATACCTCAGAGAATTTTGTTTATGTAAATGGCAAAAAATACGTATTAGATATAAAATTCTTAAACCGCAAAACTGCTACTGGATTCATAGAGGACGATAAGATTTGTCTCAAACTCCCCTTACGTCTTAATGCTAAGGATAAAATTAAATATATAAGCATATTGAAACGTAGGCTTATAAAAAGGATAATTGACGGTCAGATATATAGGGAATTACGATTTAAAGATGGTGACTTAATACATATTACAGATAGGAGCTTTTTAATACATAGTTCAATAGACCAATTTATAAAGAGACCAATGACAAAGTTAACTGGAAATTTGCTTTATGTAGTTATTCCTGCATCTGAAGCTACTAAAGCCAATTATATACTAAATGACAGGGTGATTAAATTTCTAATAAAACTTGTATTGCCATATGTTATCCAAAGGGTAAATCACATAAATAATGAGTTTTTTGGGTTTAAAGTATCTAGGATAAAGGTATACCGTCCAAAAAAAGTTGTTTTGGGTAGTTGTAATTATGGCAATAAAACCTTGTCATTTAACCTTAGGATATTCTTATGCCCTGAGAATATTATAGACTCTGTAATAGTACATGAATTATGCCATCTTAAAGTGCCTAACCATTCTCAACAATTTTGGAAACTTCTTTATTCGGTAATGCCAGATTATGATGAATACAGGAAATGGATTAATAAAAATCTTTACTCTGCGACTCTCCCTAATAGATGGTATGAATAAGTGTAAAAGATTAATTATTTGAAAATTTAGTGTGGATATGAATAAAAAATATATAGAAGAAATAATGAATTTAAGAGGAAATAATAGGCCTGTAAGGTACATAGCTAAAAAAATGGGGGTAAACAAAGAAGTTATAGAGGAGATTATAACTAGTAACATAATAAGCAGCGAACCGCTTATAGATGGATTAGTAAAAGGAAAGCAATTCCAAGAATCACCTGATTATATTACGACAAAACAGTTAATAGAAAAATTGGATATTAATGTTGTTTTTAAAAATAATACTGTATTGTCTTATATAGCGAAAAATCGCAGCAACCATCATGATAGATTGATGGATTATATACGATATCAGCTATTATCCTTGAAGAAGGATCAAAAATCTTGATTATAGTGGTAGGGATAAAACCAATTTTAGTTAAGTCGCCTTGATTAGAAGGTTATTAAAGCAAATCACTAAGCAATTGCCTTGTATCCTCAATCCTCTCGGCCTCCTTATATTTGCCTTCTTTTCTTAGACGATTGATTTCTTTGGTAGATAAATCCCAACTAATCTTTTTATCCTCTGAAATTTTTCTGTGAAGTTCTTTTAGCTTTATTTCTTCTGAGGTTAATTCGTGTTTTTTATTTGCATTAAATCTTGGCAAAAGTTCTTCTCTAAAACTTTTATCTTTTACATATTTAGCTTCCATTTAATCTTTAGGATGTAGGATTTGGTTATATTTATATGCTTTGAGCATATTCGTTTTATATCGATATTGTGTTATAGGTCTCAGGAATTTAAATTAATAATAATTGGGATTTAATAAAGTTTATTATAAATAATAAGTGATTCGGTGTTTATATGAACAAACTTGTAATAAGCTGCATGGATAGAAGATTAAATGACCTCATAGAGGAGCAATATTCAGACTGTTTTATTATAAGAAATGCGGGTGCGAATGTATACCCAGTGGCAAAAGAGATTAAGGATTTGATAAAGAATAAGGATATACGTGAGATTATTCTGCTGGCACATACAGATTGCGGGGCAATGAATAAAGTATTTGGTATTATAAAGAGGGGAAAATCAGCGGATCCGGATTTGGAAGAAAGTTTGATATCACAATACCGAAAATTAGATTTTGATAGTATAGATGAATTGGAAAAAGATAATCTTAATTTACAAGTTGATAAACTTAAAAGTGAGTTCCCCGAAACTAAAATTGATGGAAGACTTATCAGAATCGAAGATATAAAGGTACCAAAAGACGATAAAATACATGAATTAATATTAGCTAATCCCTCAAAGCCTGGATACTCGGGATTGCTTGACCAACTTTCTTTAAACCATTTTTCTGCTTATATATTGCAATCAGATACAAATAACATAATGCCGGACTTAAAATTAGCAGTGGCAGATCTTGGTGTAAAATTTATCCATTTGATATCTATAGAAAAAGAAAATCCGAGGGACCGCAAAGTTGACCAACAAAGATTAAATTTGATATTTGGTAAGGACGGGGTTAAAATATCTATATACAGTTATCCATTAAAAGCGTAATTTGTTAATTTTTGTTAATAATAAAAAACTAAAGCTATTCAGAAATTGGAAAATGCTTTACTTGAAATGATACGTGAAATGAAGTTTGATGCCAGTTTTCTATTATTCTTTGTATCTAGTATAATAACCGTATAATTCGTGAAATTTGAATTGTTGTTAATTTCATTGTTGGCGTCGTTTAAAACTCTTTTATCCAATTTTTGGTAGATATCACTTATGTTTACCCCATAGAGATTTTTCTGCTTGTTCTCTCTTAACATGTATATGCTATCTCTCAGGTAATCAAGAGCTCCTTTTTCATTAAGCGATTCCAAATCCAGCTTTATATCTGCATATAGCTTTTTCTTTTCACTTAACCTATATTCTTCATTCCTTAAAAATTTGAATCGGTTTAATCTGATCAGCCTATTTTCATCTTTTATTATTGCATCTACCATATCAGTTTTCTTAGATGTTGCCTTATTATTTATTAAAACCGTATTGCTATGAGCATTATCCATATCATTACCAAATAAATTATCTTGTTAATTAATATATAAGCTTTTCGCCTTTTGGTTAAATAAACTTTTATTTTATTTGTATTTGAAATTTGCATTTGTACAAATAGTTTTTAAAGTACACCAGTTAAACAATTAAACGGTTTATATGGTTGTGAAAGATTTGAATTATGGCGTTGGAAAGGATTTTGAGAGGATAACCTTTTTGGACATGACAAGGTTTAATGATAATCAAAAGCATATTGAACTGACGATACAGTGCAAAAATGGTAACCAAGCTAATGAATTAATAAACTCATTAGAGCATTCAAAACATGCTAATATTAGGAAGGTAAGTTTTCTTAATTTACATTTAAATCCTGATAATACCACATCATTATATCAATCAGCCAAGTTTAGTTATATTTTGGAGTATCTAGAAAACGATAAACCTAAAGAATATGTTTTCTCTGGCCCCGCTAACAAATTAAGGTCACTTGATTATTTAAGCAAGTTTTATAATCAATTTGAAACTTTTGCTTATTGGCTGGATAAAGATTATAATAAAGTAAGGATCGAATTTGACTATAAGAGCGAAGTAAACAAAGATTTAGAAAAGGTAAAAATGAATGCTTTATCGACCTTTGAACATAACTCAAAATCTTATTATGTTTGGTTATACCCAGACAATTCTACAACAAGTTACATTCTAAAGGAGTCAACTAAATTTAAAGTACAGCGTAAAAGCTTTTTATACCTTTTAAATAACTTGGCATCAAAACAGGAGAAGGGAAGCCATTACATTTTGAGTTATTATTATTTAGGTATAAAAAGAGAAATAGAGATTATACCTCCAAATGATATATCCAAAGGATTGCTTGATTTCTTAAGCGAAAACGCGGATAATTTAAATTCGGAATTAATTAGGGATGCTTATAAAAGAGATATTGAGATAAATTTCACAAAAAGAGTAAATTACATAGATTTTGAAATGTCAAATCAGAATGGCAGGGATTACTCAGGATATGCTTTTGGGAATAGATTGGATCGCGCTATATATAAATTAGAGGATAAGATAGATGGAGAGGGTGACCACAAGTTGAGAGATAAATATATACGCTTATACAACCATTTGTGGGAGATGAAAAAGTTTATTAGAGACTAAAATACTTGAACTTGTTTATCTTTTTAACTTGGCTACATTTAGCATTTTATCAAATTCAGGACCATATTCTTTTTCAATTAATGATATCAAATTGTTATCAGAGAGCTTTCTTTTTGATGATAGAATTTTAAGAAATTTAAGGTATTCTACGATATCAAAATCTAACCTGCAACTTATTATTGAAAACAATGCTGACCCTAAGTGATGGTTGCCGTATTTGTCTTTTGCCTTTGGGTTTTTGAGACCATCTAGATTTTTTGCAATTTTGTATAAGTCCTGAGCTGCAGAGTACTTCAAATTATCAATTATAGTATCTGGCCCATTTATTAGTAAATGCATCATGAAGTTGTCAAAATAACTTGCACTGCCCTCTATGTATAACCAGTTTGATTTAGGATTATCTTTTTCATCTATATTTGGGGATACATACACATACTGTAAATGATGAAATACTTCATGACAAGTTGTAGAATATAGATATAACAAGGACTTCATCAGGTTATTTCCCCATGTATTATTGGATTTGAGCGCCTCAATGAATTCTTCTTTGCTTTTGTACTTTTTTGCCAGACGTTTTATGGCGATTACCTCATCCTTTATTAGGTAATCCATATTTATGCATATGGTGCCGTTTTTATATATACCTGAAGCTTCATACTCCCCATCTTTGTATCTTAAACCTTTGTAATCAAATTTTTCTACAGCTATTTGGCCTTTATTATAATGGGCAAAATCGGGAAATGCCTTTGTGAATATTTTATAGGTAGAATCTATTGCTTGATTAACAAATTTTTTTGAAATTTCAAATAGATAATCACTGCTCTTTGTAATTCGAATGTCTCCTTCAAATGATTTTTCTAGTATATCCAGATAACAAGAATTTATGAACTTTTTATCTTTTTTATAAATTGTATCTAGGATCTGTCGGTTGCTGGTACTATTAAAGCTGCCATTTTTGCAATCTGATTTGTCATTGTTTTGGTTGACAAACATGTATTTCATTTAACTATCTGCATAAGTTAATATTAACCTTTTGTTTAACTTCGCCTGGTGCTAATTAAGATCGCGGATACAATAGACTATTAGATTATGTATTTTAAAAAGCAGGGGTAATGTTCTTTGTTGCTTTAGATATTGTGATTTTATTCATCGTCTTTATCTTTATTTCCAAAGAATACTAATTTATTCACAAAATTTAAGCCATCCCAATAACGCTCCTCTTTGTTATAATCGCCTCTCATATTATAGCCACGCTTTTCCCAAAATCCGGCTTTGTCCTCATCCATAACCTCTATTTCATCTAACCATTTAGTGCTCTTCCAAAAATAAAGAGTTGGTATAAAAGCCCTAACTGGCCCACCATGCTCTTTTTCAAGTGGGAGGTTATTGAACTTGAATGCTACCATGCAGTCTTCATTTATATAGCTCATTGGCACATTTGCAGAATATCCTACATATGAACTTCTTAACATTAGGAAATTGCCCTTGGGCTTAACCATATCTAGTAGGTACTTTAGCTTTATACCTTCCCAAATATCGCCTAGCCTGGACCACCTTGTTACACAATGTATATCTACCTTAACCCTTGACATTGGAAGTCCCATCAATTGTTCCCAAGTAAATGAAAGCTCATTCTCTACACTTCCGTATATTCTAAGTTTATAGGTTTTGATATCTATATTGGGTGTTTTGCTTGCACTCAGTATAGGAAATTTGTCTGTAACTATCTGCCCATGCGGTATTTTTGTTATAAAATCACTATCTTTAAATATTGGTAAAACAATAATATTTTACTTTTTGCTTTAAATTAATTTATATGGAAAGAATTTAAAAATTAAATGTGGTATATAATATTGAAGTGCTTATATGGCTATTGAAAATAACTTGCCTGACGATGAAGGCAATGCTGATGATTCGGATATGTTAGAAACAGATAACCTAGCCAAAAACACAAATGATAATAATGAAAAGGCAGTAAATCCAGAGGCAAAAGATCACTGGAAAAAAGGCAACGGATTTTTTGAGGATGATGAATTTGAAAAGGCAATAAGTGAATACAACCAGGCTATTTCAATAGACCCAAAATATGCTGATGCCTATTTCAATAAAGCCCTTACAGAGAGGATTCAAAAGAAGTATAATGAAGCCAGGGAGGATTTGGAAAAAGTTATATTGCTGCAACCATCCAGTTATGATGCACCTTTGCTTATAGGAGACATTTTAGAATCCCAGAAGGATTACCCTGAAGCTAGGATGTGGTATGAAAGATCATTAGCTAAAAATCCGGATTATTCTGAAGCAAAGGATAGAATAAAGAATATTGATAAACTTATACATAGTGAAGCGTCATCAAAAATTGGATCTTCTTCAGGATTGGGCAACTCTTATCCTAATCAATCTAGCAGCAGCACAGAGAATCTAGATGATATCGGTAGTGAACTAGACAGGTTAAGTAAGGGAGGCAATTTATGGCCAGGAGCTGGGGATAACAGCACAGAGGATGATAATAAAGAGGAGATAGAAGAAGGCCAGATAAAGAAGGTTCCTTTTTATAAATCGAATATGACATTCAAAGACGTTGTAGGAGAGGAAAAGCTAAAGCGTTTTCTGAATGATAATGTGGTACTCGCAATAAAAAATCCTGAATTGTTTAAGCATTATGGCAAAAAGCTTGGGGTGGGCCTTCTTCTTTATGGGCCTCCTGGGGTAGGTAAGACATATACAGTAAATGCGGTGGCAGGAGAGGCTGGAGCTAATGTGATAATAGCTAGGACAAATCAGATAGTTGATATGTATACGGGCAATACAGAAAAGAACTTGCATGCTATATTTGAACAAGCTAGAAAGAATACACCCTGTATAATATTTTTTGATGAACTTGATGCTTTAGGTGTTAAAAGAGGGGGCGGAGATAGTGGAGGTGAAGGATCCGCATTGAGACTGGCAGTAAATCAATTTTTGGTCGAAATGAACGGTGTAGAAAAAAACCCTGAAGGCATATATGTAATTGGTGCTACAAACCAGCCCTGGGATATAGATCCAGCATTAAAGAGATCGGGTAGATTTGGTGATGCGCTTTACATACCACCTCCAAATTATAAAGAGAGAAAGCATTTGTTTGAATTTTATACTTCTAATAAACCTCATAAAAAGCTTCATTTGGGCAGGCTTTCTAGAGCCACAATAGGATACTCTCCTGCAGATATAGAGAAGATATGCGATAAAGCAATAATGATTCCACTGCTTAAAGAATATAACACCCGAGTAAAGACCAAGCTGTCGACAGGGGATTTGGTTAAAGTCATAAAAGGTAAGGTAGATGAAAATGTTGGCAGCTCTCTAGACGAATGGTACCTTATGGTAAAGAAGGAAGTAATAAGCAAAACAGAAACCCAGATAGTAGATGGCAAAAAGCAAACTATAGTAAAGGAAGGAAAACTTGACGCACAGGAAAAGATACTTTACAAGAGTATGGTAAAGGATATAAAAAAGAATACCAGTTCATTCCATAAATTCGAAAAACAGATGACTAGGGGGTTTGCAGTACATTTCTTCTGAAAAAGGCCTTGGCCGGGAATCGAACCCGAACTTAAGGATCCACAGTCCTTCGTGCTAGCCTTTACACCACCAGGGCTTATCATAATAAGTATTGTACTGCCAACAATGCTATTATTGTCCTATTAACTTTATAAGTTTTTGTGAATTTCTTGAATTTTATTTATTGGTCCTAGCCTTATAAGCATTTAGTACAGGGCTATGTCCTGCCCTTATCCCTATTTATGCTTATTAAGAGCATTCGACAACTACAAATTGTCTATTTTGGTATTCCTTGACGCTAAACCTATCTATTAACCCTATGCTCTTAAGGTTGTCGATATAGATTGTACTTATATTGCTTTTGCTGAGTAATCTCTCTTGTATGCCCAAATTTAAATGGCATATATAGGAGTTTAAATAGGAGTTAATGGATTCGGTCGAATCGATATAGTTAATATATTGAACTATAGTGCCTATTGCTATAAGTATAGTAATTGCTATTAGGATACCGTAAAATGCTATTTTAACACCCCAGAAAACATATATCTCCATATATCGATGATTCATTTCCTTTATAGTATAAGCAGTAATAATTTAGTTCATGGCAAATTTCCTTATTCCCATAGGATGTTGAGTTTTTATTATAGGATATTTTTAGGTATTGCATATGGTATACTCGTGATAACTCACGCGTGGTATTAATCATGCAACTATAATTCCAAGTTGCTATACAATTGCTATTATAATTGTAAATTATATTGGACATGTCATACACCAAGTTGTAAAAATTTATTTTTGATTGAATTTCTTCTGGAGTCGATTGTGCATATCCTAAATATGACAAGGTTAATATTGATGAAGACAGTATGATAACAGAGATCACAGCTTCTAGCGTTGCTATTTGTGATTTTAGATATACCAAGATCAATCACCTTAAGTTAATTGTATAATTTCCGTAAATTACGGTTTCGTTCTCTATGTTATAATTTTTTATTTCAGCTGTTATATTGCTGAACTTTATCGGTATGTTCTTGCATTTGTAGTTTAGATGGTAGCTTAAACCGCAATTATCCTGCTCAAATGGTTGTGAACTCTTTGGGATACTTTCGTTATATGCGTTTATATTCTCTGATATATATTCCCACTGCTTTCCATCTACTCCAGTACCATTATAAAATGCAAGCAACGAATTAAGTTCTGCCTTCTGAACATAAAAATCTTCGGCCGAAGAAGAGTTTATTCTCCATAAACTCCCATTGCGATATAATAGTTGATTACTATAGTTATCACTACTTGCGTGTGCTCCTGCCAGTTCCAATTTGCCGTAATAACCACTTGGATACCCGGATGAATCAAAGTTTAAGCTTCTATAATTAGAACTAGAGAAATTTGAGTATATACTTATATTTGGAGCGTTGAATTTGAACTTACCATTATATGATAGTTTTGATTCATTATTGCTTAGGCTAAGCAAAGACAGATTATTATAATCCTTATAAATGCATATAACTCTTGATTCTGCATTCTGATCATAAAAGCAGTAATTGGAAAATATGAATAGGTCGTAACTGGCATTCCCACATTGTTCATTTATTGGAAGTTCAACACCGTTATTCATTGCACTGCAATGAGTTTTTATATTGAATTTATATATTTTGTTTTTGTTTTCGATTGGATAAGTTACTGATGAATTATTTATATTTATTGAAACCGTATATTCAGATTTAGAGTACTTCAATATGTTGTAAACACTGGTGTTAATAGAAATGTTCTTATGAACAGTATTATTTTTATACTTGATTTTGAAGTTAAATTGTATCTTTGATAAACCTGTTCTATTTGGTATATAGTAAAACTCGTCTATTGAAAATCCATTTACAGTTGTATTTTTCAAACCTTTATCCAGGTCTATATATCCGTCATTGGTAGTATAGCTCACGTTTAAAATTTTGATTGGGGCTTGGGATAATATTTCAATATACCCTAAACTGGACATATTATATGGCAGGGTACTATTTAGGTAATAGGATATTTCAAATGTCTGACTTTGGTTGTTATAAAGTGCACTATTACTTTGATTTACTGCAGAGCTTAATACAGCATTGAAAGTTTCTTTTGCATCGCTTGAGATTCCGTTATATACTGAAAGGGCAACCACAATTAATGATGATATTGCTGCCAATATTATGATAAATTCAATAGTTGTCTGTATTTTCATCAGTTCACCGATATCTCGTATATGCTTCCTTTCAAGTATACTAATCTGTTTATTGAATTTGAATTAGCACTACAATTTGCGGAGCAATCAAAAGGGTTAAATGGCTTAATTGACGCATTGAATGGAACGGCTAGATTGCTAAAAGCACTATTTCCTGAATCCCCTAAATGAACAAAATGCTGTATTTCCATATTGACGTAAAGTGTATCTGATGACTTAATCGCTTCATTATAAAGTGTATTGTTAGAGTCTAATGTGTAACTATAAAATAAAATGAATGCCACGGATGAAATCATTACGGCAAATATTATATCAGACTCTATCATAAATCCATTCATCATAATGCACCTTTACCAATTTTGTCTTTCTGGCCCATAACCTATTTTATTAATTACTCATTTTGATTACTAGGTACTTATCAGACCAAGAGCTAGAATTGAAAACTGATTGCAAATAGTTAATATTCAAGGAATTTTTAAAATCGGAAATCCTGGCATTTACCTGCATGTACATGTACATTATCGAAGAGATGAATAGGATCCCTATTGCCATTGATATTACTATCTCAAATGAAACCTGCATTTTCATTCAATCACTATAAAGCATATATTTGCCATTTGAATAGTAGAGATCCATAGTTTCAATTGATCCGCTGTTCAAGCATATCTCTTTGGTTATAGATAAATTTCCATATAGCTTAAATTTTTCATAAGCACAGGACAGATATTCGTTGGAAGATGTGCAGTTACATATTGATTTTGGCACATATAACTGAACGTTGCTCTCATAATAGTTCATATTGGAATTTATTGCTGATACAAATGAACCTAGGTAAGCGTTATTTACGCTTGAGTTTAACTCAGATGTTCCTTCTATATAAATTGATAGAATAAACAAGAGAGAGATTGCGGATATTGCAAGGTATATAAGGAATTCCAATGATATCTGTGCGTGCTTATCCAATAAACTTACCTCTTTGAACTTATATTTGCTATCTCCCTGCCTATTTCATTAGCCAAGCTTTGGTTGGTCGATGAATTATAGAAAATTCCTATAGCATCACCTTTAAGTTGAACTATCATTGCTAGCGCTATAACTATTATTATGCTAACCGCTGACAGCATTAACAGGTACTCTATAGACCCCTGTCCCTTCTTTGATCCGGCCATTTCAAATCTCTTTCTTATTTTATTTAGGTATTGTTTCATTTTATCACTATAACATCCTTGATGCAACGTTGTAAGTTGAGAACAAGGCGAATGATGCCACAGCAGTATAAAAAATAGATAAATATAGTACAGGGTAATCTCTTTTATTAGAATACTCCGCATTTATCCAATTCACCATAAGGAGATAAAATATTATTATTGTCAAGAATTCCAAAATTGCTCCGGAGGAAATAGTTGAAGTAAATTTCAGTATATTGGCGGATATGCCTGCAAACATTGGTATAAAGACTAAGTTACCCATTATCATAATTGCTTCGGAACTCTTGACTAATGCTCTTGATCTCCTGCTTATTACATCACTTTTATAGTACTCGGATTTTAGCGTTAGAATTGGCTTGTATATATCAGTACCAGAATGTATTGAGTAAACTATAATCTCTTTTATCCTTTCCAAAAGTTTGGACTCGTTATATTTTAAATTGCTCAGATATTCCAAGGATCCTGAAAAATGATAATATCTTAATGCCCTTGTTATATCTTTCCCAAACTTAAATTCTTTATTTATTGACTTTAATACTTTATTTAGTATTTGCTTGTCATTGGAATTTTGCTGTGATGCAAGGTTTATTAAGAATTCTTCAGATTGCTGTTTTAAATTTCTATTCCCTAAGCGAGGCTTTGCAAGTACTAAGATATTTGCTAATAATATAGGTGCTGAAATATACAGATATCTATAATTAAGTACAATCGAAATTGAGTTTAATGCAGAAAGCATTGTGTAAAATTTATACTTCATTGAAATCTACGCTCTTCATTTTCAATTTTATAATAAGATAAACTGGTGGTATAATGCATGTTAGCACAATGCTGAATGCCCAAAATATTTTAAGGAATGAATTTATGATTGAGTATCCGATTACCCCAAACATTATGAAAGAGGGCATTACGATAGATGCTAATATTCCAAGTGTGGAATATTTTTGGGCTGAGTATGCTTTGTATTCTGAAAGATCATTTTCTTTATTAATTTCGGATTTGTATACAGAATAGGAGCTTTTCCCAAAATCCATCCCACTAGATATATTTCCTTTTATGCTGCTAACCATGTCGTATATTTCATTGGGGCATTTATCATCTAATGCATCTATTAACTTTTCTCCATAAGTAACCCTTCTAGATATACTTTTAAAATATGAGCAAACCTCTTTGTTGTTTGAACTTATTGATGTCTCTTTTATACCATTTATCAAGCTAAGGTGTTTCAATTTGGTTTCATAATAAAGCATATTTATGCTCTGTACAAAGTTGCTTCGGATTTTGTGGGAATTCTCCATATCCTGGTAATTTTTATTTATAAACTTTATAAATAGAATTGTCATCCCAAATGGCAATATCAATAGGATTGAATATATGTTAAAAAGCCAATAGAATATTAATCCTCCTATAGTTAATAGGCTTATATAGGGATATTGTAAATACAGGTATTTTAGAGCTTTCATTTTATCTCCCAATATCTTTCTATATAACTGCTAAATTCCGTGTCTCTTGGAATCGCTTCTAAAAATTTAGATCTGCGCATAAACTCATTTACTGCTTCATCATTGCTCATTCCATGCAATGTTGCATATCTCTTTATGACCTTTGACTCATTCAATAAATGCATGTCAAAAATAGTATTATTAACCATGGCATTTAATTTTACCATAGGCAATTCCTTATCGCCGATAGTTTCTGCCTTTGATAACCAATTGTACTCCACCAATCTGCTAAGCTTTCTTGTGTTATCATATCTGTGTTCCATAAAAATCGCAATATCTAATGATTGTATTAGATGGCTTTCTACAGACATTGGCCTTGATTCTAGTCTTGCAAGAAGAGAATTTTCATCTGCCTCGCTATGCATTGTTGTTATAAAGGGGATTCCGGTGTTTGCACCAAAAAAGATATCGTGGGCTTCAGGACCTCTTATTTCCCCTATGATTAGGCGGTCGGGCCTTAAATGCAAAGAATTGATCACCTGGTCCTTTAATGTAAGTCCCTGTTTTGATCTGCTTTTTAAATTTACCGCATTTATAAAATTGCTATAGAATTTCAATTCATTGACATCCTCCTCTATTGTAATTATCCTTTCATATCTTGGCATTAGTGCACTTATTGCAGTTAATAGGGTTGTCTTTCCAGATGATGGTGATCCTGAGATTATTATATTGCAGCCAACTTCAAGTCCCATCCATAAATATACAATATCCTCCTTGACTATTGTTCCAGATTCGAGAAGCTTTCTTATCCCGATTGATTTGCTTCCATTTAATCTTATAGATGCTGTTGCGCCATTCTCTGAGTAAGGCTTTATTTGAACATGTATCCTTGATCCATCTTTAAGCTGTGCATCTACCACAGGTGAATCCTCATTAAGCTCATTTAGGGTTTCTGAAAGTATCTTGTTCATAGTGAACCTAAATTCATCTTCACCATTAAATTTTAGGTTTGTTTCACAGTATCCATATTTTGCGTGGTAAATAGAGATATTGGATTTAGGGCCGTTTACTAATATCTCTTCTATATCTTTTGAATTTTCAAGAAGTATGCTTATTGGCCCATATCCTACTGTATCGTGTGCTATTATATAAGATAGGAAAGGATCTGATGAATATCTTTCCATTAGGAACCTTGATATGTATTCAATCGATTCCGACGAATACTCTAAATTTATATCTGAATTTACTAGGTACTCAACAGCATATCGTTTAAGTTGTGATGCTTTATAATCATCCAATTTATAGTTCTCAGGATTCAACAAATATAGGTAAATGTTCTTTTTCTTTCCTATAACCTTAAATCTGCCAAGTTTCTCTACTTGCTTGTCAAAAGGCAGATTTGAGACTGAAAAGTTTAGTTGGATTGGGCTGAGATTGGTTTCATAAGATCCTTGTTCGTTTAATGACCTCTTTAGTTTTGACATTAGTGGCCAGCTCATAATCTTACACCTTTTAATTATTATATTAAAGTATATATTTATATACTTTAGTATACGTATTTATTGGAGTTTTCTCTTATAAGAGCCGCAAGAAACTAGTATTTTAGTACCTATTTGGCTATCAAAATAGTGGTTAGTATAAATAATAACACTTTTAAATCTTTATCTACAATATAATTTTATGGCAAAAATTGATAAGAATCAGGATAATATTTGGGCATTGAGAAAGGTTTTGAGTAGGCCTAATTATGCGGTTATGGAGCTTTTGTTGCAAAAATCACCGAGGACTACTAAGGAGCTTTATTCTGTTCTTGAAAAGAAGTTTACAAGGAAGACGCTAATAATAACATTAAGAGAGCTTTCATTGGACTTAAATGTTATACAGCCTACGCATATTAGGACTGCCAACGGTTATGGTTTGGGTTATAAGCTAAACCCCAAGGTTAAAAATATAATAAGAAGCGTACAGAAGTTCTCCAAAACGATAGATAGTGGAAGGTAGCTAGCTTATAGCGTTAAAATTTTTGTTTTTTTTTACTTGCAAAATTAATAATACATTTGATTACAAGGTGTCCTCCAATTTTATTCATCCCGCAAGAGGTAGGAGATTATTTATTTGACAAGCTTACTTTCTTCTGCTGTGAAAACATCTCTATAACCTCTGAGGTATCTGTTGCATCTTCTGGGCTTTTATCTGCCCGTATAGCTTCTTCTCCAACCAATCTAGGAAATCTTAAAGCATACCCTGCCTCTGTTCCATCGGGCTGCATGGATCTTCCACAGGTGTGCATTGGCGATTCCGTTATTTCATCCGCTTTCACTGTTACAACATATTTTGGGTAAACCCAAAAATCAGGTTCTATCAATGAATCAACACGGGCAGGCTTTGAATCTACTTTTATCTTTGTTAGAAGCTCCTGCAATTTCCTCATTTGATCCTCAGTGAACCCGGTGCCAAGTTTAGTTATAGTCTCAAACATATCTCGTTTTTTGTTATAGACTGCACAGAGAAGTCCCCCAAATTGAAGTTCTGCTCTTGATCCTTTACCTCTGTAGTAGCCTATTATCACTAAATCCAAAGTATCTGAAAGCTCTCCTCTGTAACTCCTTTTCATCTTGATCCATGAGAACTTTCTCGCACCTGCTATATAATGTGACCTTAGGTCCTTAGCCACTATCCCTTCAAGGCCATTCTCAACCGAGTTTTCAAAGAACTCTTCAAATTCTTTTGGGGAGTCTGTAATTATGCGAGTGGATGGGGATATGACATCGGATCCCGTTATAGCTTTCTCTAAAAGCTCTCTACGGGTTTCATATGGTTTGTTCAATAGGTCCTCCCCTTCCAGGTACATTATATCAAATGCCATAAGGTGAAGAGGTAGTTCTTTTATTTTCTCATTGATGCCATACTTACGCTTCCTCTGTATAGTTTCCTGGAAAGGTAGGAATTCCTCAGTGGATTCATTATATGCAAGTGCTTCTCCCTCAAATATGACTTTTTCTGCTTTTATGCTATCCTGCACTGCTTTTACTATATCCGGCATCATGGATGTTGTCTCCTCCAGCCTCCGCGAATATAGTTTTACTTTATTCCCATCTTTATGGACCTGGCATCTAAATCCATCATATTTCTGCTCTACTGCGCATTTTCCTCCCATCTTGTTTAATATTTCACTTGCGGTTGGTAACCTTTCTGCAAGAGCCGGCCTTATGGGCTTGAATAAGGAAACTTTCATGTTTTTTGCGGCTTCTATACCTCCTTCCAACACAATCTCTCCTATCTCTCCAAGATCACTGCATATATTGTAAGAGCGATCCAATATCGATTTGTTAGATCGTTCAGAAGTTGACATCAAGGACAATGCTTCCAGTATGGTTTCATCTCCTACTCCTAACCTCAGCGAATTCAGTGGATATTTTACAATGTATTTGGCTTCAATAGGATCAGAAGCTGCTATCAGTTCAGCCAACATCCTTATTTTGATCTCTTTGCTGCCTTTTCCTGATATCGTTGCGATTTTGTACATTGATCCATATACATCAGAAACATCATATTTCTTGCTTGACATTCTAGCAAGCTTTGAGGATTTTATGAGATTTTCTGTGGCTTCACCCAAATCCCCTTGCTTGTGGTATTCTGATTCTACTTCCTCTTTATTATACCCAGTAGCTATCATTATGGCTTCTTCCATTATCTTGTCAGCTACACCGAATTCAATGCCAATAAAATTTGGTGCTAGCTGCCCCTGTGTCATATATATTAGCTTTGATATTTCCCCTTTTGCAGCTTGCTTGAACATTTCTGATAGTATATTTACCATCTCTATCCTAGATTGTGTTTTTGAAAGTTTTTCGTAATAATCTGACAACGTTTTGAACAGCATATAATCACCTGAAATAGACAGTTGGCCTATTTAAAATACCTACTGCTTATGAATAATTGTAAACCAAGTTATTTTGGCTGGACATATTAGGCGAATTTGAGATTTCTATTGCATCCGATTTATAGGCGCTTTTTACTAATATCTGATTGTTTGTCAATTCTCCGCTTGAATTATAAACCTGTATAGGGGCTGTAAATCCTTGCATATAGCAGTTCTCCAATTTGAAGTTTTTAGAATTTGACACGTTTATGAATGTGCCTCCATTTAAAGCCGACACTGTATGATTGTCACAGTTGAATGTTACATCGTTTGAACGAATCTTCATGCAAACTGTCCCATATTTATAAAGATAATCTGCACCCAGGTTTATGGTTGTTGGATTTGATACTATATAGCACTCTGCACTTGGGCTTGTAGGGCTTAATGCAGAAAGCCAGTAGCAGTCATTTTCCTTCTGTCCGTAATTGAATCCCTTATACTCGGAGTATATAGGGCTGGCATTTGGGGAGCAGTAATAGTCGTAATTAGAACTTATCTGTACAGTATTATTGAATATTGTATTCTTTACAGAATTATTGTATAAGGCAAACCCTATCTTGTTTGAATAGATTGAATTGTTAAATATCAGATTAAGGTATGAGTTATTAAGTACCAACCCGCTGCCTTTTGAGTTTCCGGTTATTTTATTGGTATAAATTACGCTCTTTGATACATTGCGTAATATCAGACCGGTATTCCCGGATATATCGAATGTATTGTTTATTATATATGAATGATTAACATCTGAAAAGTATATTGGTGTTTGATCTGATGCCGTAGAGTTATAGATATTTATGTTTGAAGTTTCCTCAAAATCAAAGGCTTTGTTGAAAGTATAAACTGCACATCCACTTATTGTTACATTTTTCTCTCCCTTGTCATATATTGCACTTCCATACCCTGGAGTCAGTTGGCTAATAGAATATCCGCCACACGAGAGGTTTACATCTGGAACTTTTATGTCAATGCAGTCCGAACTTGAGGTTACAAGATTCTTATCAAGTGCATAAGTTCCGGATCTAGTCACGTTCAAGCAGCTATCTACAGGGTAGAATTTGAGATTAGGTAATACATAGTAAGTGCATACCCCCCACTTTGTATCGCTCAAACCACAGACCGTTGAATAAAATAGGTTTGTAGTTTTATTCGCTATACTGCCAGGCTGTGCATATAAATCAATCTTAGTGCTGTTTAATATTGTGCCCTTGTTGAATTGGTTGTAAAGGGAATCGTTGATGAATACACCAAAAGTATTTTTATTTATTGTGAAGTTGCTGAAATCATTAAGGTTTGATATGTTAAGGTATATACCGTAGAAATTATTTGATACTGCTATTTTATTAAATGAATTGTACTCCGAATCTGCAAATATGTTAATCCCTTTTGTGCTGTTAGATATTGACAGGTTTGAGAAATCAACTTTTGTCGATGATACTACCCCTACTCCATATATGCTGCTGTCGTTTATCCTTATGTTACTTATTTTGGAGTCATTCGAAATTGAAACATTTATTGATTTGTTTACATTTCTGAAATTGCAGTTTTCTATTGAAACATTGCTCAGCCCTAAATAATATATTCCTTCGCTTGAGTTGTAAATGGTGAAATTATTGCAGTCCAAATTTACGTTTGGGGATTTAATTGTTATGCATTTTGGATAATACAATGAGATGTTTTTGACCAAAGAACTGCTTGTATTGGAATATGCGTAGCCTGCAGAAATATTATTTTTTAAATAATAATCGCCAGGGGAGGTTATTGAACCGCAACTTGTTATTGAAGGTGTCAGGGTTATCTTTGATACATTATCCGGTATGTTTAACAAGCTGCATTTTACAAAATCACATCCGAAATTTGTATTGCATATATTTGACTTTGCAAGATTGCTTCTTATAAGTCCATAATCTACATTACAGTAAAACCCGTAAGGAGTATTGTTTATGTAGTTTTCGTAGAATTTATTTCCAGATGAATTTACATATATGCTATAATTTGCACTGCTAGTTATCTTATTGAATTCAACCAAATTGTCTGTTGTATTGCCTGTTAAATAAAGCGAACCGTAATCCAATCCTGCTCCCGACAAAGTGTTATTTATAACACTATTGTTTTCCCCTCCTGATATCCTAACATTAGATATTGTGTTATGGGATATATTATCAAATGTTATAGATACACCTGAAGAATTTTGGATGGAAACCCCATAGGAGAAGTCTTTTATGCTGCATCCGCTTATTGATACATTGCTTTTCTTGTTTATGACAACTCCATTCGTGGATGTGCTAGTCACAATGTAAGGCCCTTTGCCACTTATTCCTTTGTCCTTACATATAAATGCAACATTATTTGTATCTATGGTTATACAGGTTCCACTGGATCCTGAATAGGTAAGATTGACTCCCAGATAGTATACTCCGGGGTTAATTACATCTTGGCAGCTATTTATGTAGTGGAATTTTGGCGTCGGTGGAGGAGGCGGGACAATTACCTTTTTGTGGTGCAGGTATGTTGAAGCAAGTACTACAGCTATTATTGCTATTAAGATAATTACCATTACTAGAAGGAATTTCTTATTGCGCTTCTGTGCTTGTTCTGTTGTTAATAATACTTTTGGCTTTACCGTAGCCAATTTTTTATTGTTTGGAAACCCGAACTTTCTTTTTGGTTGATTATTTGCTATTGATTTGCCTTCAGAACTAATCGGCTGATTGTAATTGGTGTTACTTGACCGGTTATTTGCATTTGATCCTGATACGTATGCATGTGGGTTATAACCGCTTGTATCCCATTTAATTCCGCTGTTATCTTCATTATTATTTTCGGGGGGCTTGCTAGGTGCATCGAGATTTGGTATTTCAGGTATTGGCTTCCGATTGCCTTGATTGGCTTCTTCTCCCTCCTGTGCTTCTTGATTGCTTCCCTTAAATCCTATATTCAAATTGCTTATGTTTTTTGGCTTCTTTTTCTTTGGAGGTTCAGTTATTGCTTCATTGCCATCATTATCCGTAGTTGGTTGGGGGCTGGAATCATCGGCCTTATCATTATCAGAGGAACTGTCATTACTAGAGGAGGGTTCGTCAGACTGGTCTGGGCTATTGTTCTGCTCAGCCTCTTGGCTATTCTGCTGCAGCTTTGATATATAGTCATTTCCACTCTGAGTATTGTCTTCATCCTCTATATTATCCTCAGAAGTATCAGATTCCATAAGTTTACCTGATTTATATTTTATAACAGCTATATTTATTGTTTATTGTTTATAATAATTTCGTTACGTATAAATGCACAATTCTAAATGGGCAATAGTTTATAGAATTTAGAATTCCAAGGATAAAAGTTTACTGCTTAAAATATTATATTAAATTAGCCTTACGGAATTTATGCAACAAGATTTAATATTTTATTGCACATATTGATACTGTTTCCAGTCTGCCTCAGTAGCTCAGTAGTAGAGCGCTTGTCTCGTAATTTATCAAATAAAGGTGAAAACAAGAGGCCGCGGGTGCGATCCCCGTCTGAGGCTTTTATTTTTACAGGAATTGTAAAAAGAAATCTCAAAATGCTTGGTCCTTATATTAGGAATACAAAAAATAAATTTTAGGCTATCACTTCAAACGTTCATTTTGATTTGGATGCTTTTGTGGGCTTGCTGCTAATTTTCTTGGCTTTTACCAATATCATGTAGTATTCTCCTTCATAACCAAGAGATTTTGTCAGCATCTCTGGCTCCATTATCAAGGTAATTCCAGAATATGAGTCATTTATGTAGAATGTATCTTCATCATAACCTTTAATCACTACCCATTGCGGAGAGCCATTAGGAGATACTGTTGAATTGAGAACGTTGGCATTTACCAGGACTATAGGTATTTGGTTGTCGCTCATGTACCTTTTTATAGTGTTTATGGTCACATTTCCCTTTACTTCCTTTACCTCATAATCCTTAATTTTAGTTTTGATCTCGTCAAATGCTGATTGCAATGCATCCAAGTTTATGCCTTCGTATACGGCTATCTTCCTTTCGTATCCTAAGTCCTTTATATTGCTGCTCACTATATATGGCTTGGCACCTCTCTTCGCCAATGCGTAAGCTATACCGTACCTGGATCCATGCCATACGCTTCCATAGACTGTCTCATTCCATATAGAGAACTCGTCTTCCTTAAGCATCTTGTAATCCTTGTTCAGATACTTGAGCACCATCATCACGCTTGCAGCAGAACTTGTAAAATCCTCTGATTGGCTGTATATAGGTATCTCAAAGAGTTTGGATTTTTTGACTATTTTTTTTTCAGCAGTAGGGACCGTTTTTTTCATAGGCTTCACCTTGATTAATCGTTATAAAAGTCAATATGCAGGGAGGGAGATTTATTCTATACATTTGAACTCCCGCAGGCCTAAGCCAATGGATCTTGAGTCCATCGCGTTTGACCAAGCTCCGCCATCCCTGCAGATTATATGATTTTTGAATAAGTTAGATAGCCATCATTACAGCTAAGTTCTTATTACAGTATCCTGTTTACCATTATTAATATTTATGCTTTCCTATAATCTATTGTATATCAGCGTTTATACATCCCAAGATAAGAAGCAACCTTGAGGAATTTATAGGCTAGATCATATGCCTTTTTGACTGTTATTGCTTCTTCATCTATCTTGCTATCCTGCATGTATAAGTTAAAGTTATACCTGTGCGGCTTGTCACCTTTTGGGGGGCATGGTCCGCCATAGCCAATTTTTCCAAAATCGTTATGGCCCTGATAAAACCCCTCTTTGGTTATAGGAGCCTTTTCTATATTCTCATGCAGCTGGCCCTGCTTTAATTGCATATTGTATATAACCCAATGTGTAAATAAGCCCATTGGCGCATCAGGGTCGTTCATTATAAGCATGTAGTACTTGCTTTCAGACGCCTCATCTATAGTTATCTCGGGTGATATGTCATTCCCCTCGCAACTGTAGACTTTTGGTATATATTCGCCATTTTTAAAGGATTTTATGGTTATTTTTTCCATATGCACCACTATAAATTTTATCATTCAGGCTTGTTTGTTAAGCTGTTTATTATATTAACGGCCACCAATGAGCTAGGGTTTATTATCGTGCAGTTTGCGGGAAGATTTAGGTCTGCTAAACGCTTTTCCGCTTCCTGTGAATGTATTATTATTATCTTGTCGGATTCTTTTGATATTGAATTGACGACCAAGAACGTATAAAGCAGCATTGAACTGTTTGACATGTCTATTATTATTTCAAAAGCCTTTTCCAAAGTGAATTTCTTGAGCTCCGCTTCTGATGTCACATCTACCATAAATGCCTTGTATCCGAGATTCTTAAGCTTGTCAACCTCATTGCTGTCGGAACTTAATATGATAAAGTTCTTGTTCAATTTCTTCAGGTTTTCTGCTAATACCAGATTTACTGAATCCGTTCCTATAAGGACTATGTGATTTTTAAAAAACCTTTTCTGAATACCCACTATGCTTCCTGTAAGTTTGTCCATTCTATCTTCCATTACCTCACCAGCTATAAGGCTGAGTGCACCCAAGAATACACCCAGACCTGATATTATAAGTAGCGTTTCAAAGATCATGCCTAAATTAGTATCTGGAACTATGTTGCTTCCCACAGTTGATAACGTTGTTACCGTGAAATAGACAGCATCCAGGTAGCTTAGCTTCTTTAAATTGAAAACTTGGTAATAATTGCCCACTGTATAGGTTGCTAATGAACCTACAACTATCGTTACTAAGATAAGTATTATGTAAACAATCAATTTCAATGAGAATGAAGCCACTTTTTCATCATCTGTTTTTTTAAACTTATATTACTTTGGAGTAAAAAAACTTAAATTTACGTATTGCTTTTCATAAATGCCTAAAAACCCTTAATTCTGTATATCCGTCATTATATAATCATTTATAACAGACGTGTTCAGCGTCTATCAACGAACATTTATTACGTCAATAAACTTTTTGTCAAGTCATTCTTTTTATACTTAACTCATAATTTATATAGATTTCTATGACAACTGAAAAAGACATATTAGACGCACACAGCATTATGCATGGAAAAATAGAGATAATCCCGAAGGTTAAAATTGAATCAAACCAGGACCTTTCAATTCATTATACCCCCGGAGTTGCAACTGTATGTAATGCTATAAAAGATAACAGAGATCTTGCTTACGAGTATACGAACAAAGGCAATATGATAGCAGTAATATCTGACGGCACAAGGATATTGGGGCTTGGCAATATAGGACCGGAAGCGGGACTTCCTGTTATGGAGGGAAAGTCGTTGCTGTTCAAAAGATATGGGGGGGTTGACGCGATACCTATGTGCATTGGGACTACTGATGAGGAGGAAATAATAAAATTTGCAAAGCAGATATCACCTACCTTGGGCGGCATAAATATAGAGGATATAGAATCCCCAAAATCGTTCAGGATTGTGGATAGGCTTTCAGAGGAATTGGATATACCTGTACTACACGATGACCAACAGGGCACGGCAATGGTGATACTTGCAGGCCTTATAAATTCCCTTAAGCTGGCAGGCAAGGATTTGAATAAAGTAAAGATAGTGGTAAATGGAGCGGGCTCCGCTGGGATGGGTGTTGTAAGGCTGCTTGCATTGGCCAAAGTAAAAAATGTCTATGTAGTAGATACGCACGGAATAATATATGATGGAAGAAATGAGGGCATGAATGAGTTTAAGGAAGAGATAGCCAGGCTAACAAATCCTGAAAAGGATAAAGGAAGCTTGGCAGATGCTGCCAAGGGTGCGGATGTGCTCATAGGCCTTTCCAAGCCCAATGTATTCACCGCTGATATTGTAAATGGGATGAATGAAAAGCCAATAATATTCGCCTTGGCCAATCCTATGCCTGAGATAGATTATGATGAAGCAAAGAAGCTTGGGGCATTCGTGGTTGCAACAGGGAGAAGCGATAAGCCAAACCAAGTGAACAACTTGCTTGGATTCCCTGGCATAATGAGAGGTTTGCTGGATTCGAGGGCTAAAAAGGTAACATACAGCATGCTTTATGATGCGGCTGTTGCGCTAGCTGATTCAGTAGGGGACAAATTATCCACGGAATATATACTTCCTTCAGTCGGCAACCCAAATGAAAGCGTTGGTGTATTTGAGAATGTGGCCTTTGCAGTTGCAGAGACCGCAGTCAAGGAGTCCAATTCAAGGATAACTGATCTTGATGCGATAAAAAGCACCATAAGGAAAAACCTTGAGAGAAATAGAGGTTTGCATGAAAAGCTGTCTAAAAATTGAGAACATAATCCCGCATGCATTTCTGCATGCAGGGTGGATATGGTGTGGTGTTTAAAAACACGCGCATATTTACTTGTCATTAACTTATATAAATACTTTTCCCTGTTTTATTTTGAATAACATTAATAAAATTTAATTATTTTTAACAAATTTTCAATATTTTTATTAATTTAATCCTAATCCTCCTCTGCAAATTGCTAATGGGGGTTTTGAATAAGGCGTATTGCAATTTGGTTTTGTCCGGTTTAAGCTTCCAATGTTTGGATTACAGGTAAAAGTTCTAGTTAAATTAGCTTGGGCTTGCATTTTTCTTTCCGCCTTCGCATTTAAATTGAAAGATAAAAAAAAGAAAGGTGGACTCTGCGGGATTTTCATTATTTATATTTTGAACCCGCAACCTCCTGCATGCCATGCAGGCGCGCTACCGTTGTGCCAAGAGCCCACAAAATTTAATTAAGCGTTCAAGTAGGAGAGACAAATATTATATTCCCTCCCCTAAGCAGTATTATGCCCAATTTGGCCTTAAGCTCTCCGCTTGAGTCAAGTTCTTCTGCACCGTCCATCACTATATTCATATGTGCGTCAAACGATGTTATCTTTCCTCTTATGCTGAGATTGTTCTTCAGCCTTACCAGCACCTGCTTTCCTATCGATTTGTTCAACAAGTCAAATGGCCTTTCCTGTGTAAAATTTACGTTTGCATTCATCATTTGCTCACTTTAATCTTTAAAACTTACTTAATTAAAAAACAAAGAATAAATATTTACCTATTATTCCTCCGCTTTTATCTTCTTTAAATCATCCTTCTTTATCGCAAGCTTCACAAGACCTGTACCTACATGTATCTGCTTTCCTATCAGGACGTTCTCCGATACACCTTTCAGAAGGTCTGATTCGCCGAATATGCTTGCGTTTACGAAGTGCTTCACCGTTTCCTCGTATGCGGCCCTCGCGAAGACCGATGCCTTTGTCCCTGCCAGCCCGTGCCTGCCTACTCCTATTATGGTTCCGGTCAGGGTCATTGAATCAGCTATAAGCCCCATATGCCTGAAATCAACCTTTACCCCTTCATGCTGCATCGTATTCCTAAGCTCGTATGCAATCGCATTCCTTGCTGCCTCAACCCCATAGGATTTAAGCACATCAAATGGATCTGTGCTGTATATTTTTTCAGGTACAACCCCGTCCAGCTGCATCGCTTCGGATATATTGCTGCCGCTCGTGAATATATAGAATGATTCGTCATCATTCTGCATTATCACTGCCTTGTTTATGCCTTTTATTCCGGATAGCTGGAAATCCATTATATGTACGAACGCTATGCGCGTAGAATGTATGTCCTTCGGCTTCTTCTGGCTTATTATCAGGTGGTTGCTCTTCTTTTCTATGCTGATTCCGCTGAACTTTTTATTCAGCTTCTCTATAACCATCTCCTCGGTAAGCAGGTTGTCCTCCATCTTGGATTTGCTTAGCACCAGCTCAAGCTTGGACTCCTTAAGATTCTCGATATGCTTTAAGATAACGTCCCTTATGCGTATTTCCTGGAACTTTTTGGCAAGCTTCTTTACTGCATCATAGTCCTTCCTTATCTTGGGCTCAAGTTGCACTGTCATTGTAGGGGAGGCCTGCTTCTTCCTTGCATCTACAAGCTCTATTACCCTGGGCAAACCGGATGATATGGTTGTTGCTATACCTGCACTGTGGAACGTCCTCAATACCATCTGTGTTGAAGGCTCTCCCATTGACTGTGCTGCCACCACACCCACAGGTTCGCCATACTGCACTTTGACATCCTTTATATATGTTTCATCTTCTTTCTTTGTTGCCATATTAAGTACCTCATTTGCTGGGCTCCACGTTGACGTACATAGGGTCTATTCCATCTCCTCCATATAGTGGCTGGATAAGCTCCATCCCTGATCCCCTGACACTTTTGTCCTCGCTTATGTAGAAGTCCATCATCGCGTTTACCAGCCTCCTGTACATGTAACCGCTGACTGCCGTTACCAGCGACTTTGTCGCTGCACTATCTCTTGCTCCCATTGCGTGCTCGAAGAAGTCCGTAGGCGTAAGCCCCTCAAAGAAACATGACGTGACGAAACCTTTCGCGCGGGGGTCCTTGTCGTTCTTGCGGAAGTAAGGCAATACCCTGCCTGAATAACCTCTAGACGGCCTCTTTCCCCTTACCGACTGCTGTCCAAGAAGCATGCTCATCTGTATAACGTTCATTATTGAACCTCTTGCTCCTATTGATGCAAGAAGGAAGGCATTGTTGGTCGTGTTCATTGTCCTATTGAGGTACTTCCCTGCTATGTCTCTTGCTTCACTGAGCTGTGCAAACAGAAGCGTGGTCATGGTCTGCTTCCTTGTGTATCCCGGCAATGATTCAAGGGTCCTGTCGTTGTACTCTTCTGTTATCTTGTTCGCTTTATCCTCCACTTCCTTAATTATTCTATCTCTCTCACTTATCATTTCGTTGCTCACAATGTAGTCCTTGACGCTTACCGTCAAGCCTCTCTTGTAAATTGCCCTCAATGAGATCTTTGTCAGATTCAGTATGAACCTCTCTATGAAATCGGGCCCGTAGTCTATGAATAGCTTTGATATAAGGGTTGATCCCTTTTCCCCTATCATCCTGGCATCAAGTATTCCCTCTATAAGCTTCCCATTCTTTATTATAACCTGCCCCTTCATGTTGTTTCCCGTGAAATTGAAGTCCTTTGGGAACAGCATTGAGATTATATCCTTTCCATTGTAAAGCCCTTTCTCTGATTCGTCTGGCAGATCAAATATGCCTATATAGGCGAGCATCAAGGCTGCTTCATCCTTTGTGTAATAGGTGTCGCCTTTTGTTAAGAAGTACGCTCCTGCTATCTCATCTTCTTCTGCATAGAAGACCGGCTGGCCGTGCCTTGCACTGAGCATCAGGTTCTTGGGCTGCATCATGTACATCGCTTCCGCCTGCGCTTCTAGAGTCTGAGGCACGTGAAGATTCATCTCGTCCCCATCATAGTCTGCATTATAAGGATATGCTGCAGAAACCTGTATCCTGAACGTCTTTCCGGGCATCACCTTTACCCTATGGGCCATTATCGATAGCCTGTGCAGCGTAGGCTGCCTGTTGAACAGGACTAAGTCGTTGTCCATCAATTGCCTCTCCACTACATCTCCAGGCTCTAAGCTTGCGACAAGGTCTTCGCGGTTTGTCTCCGTGACCCTCTTCCTTATGCCACCTTTTGATATCACATTAAGCGCTTTTGGATAATCTGGATTCAGGATAAACTTCTTTGCCGCCTCAATATTCCACTTAGTTACGTAAAGTGGTATTGTCATCACAGACGCTATCTTCATCGGCACTCCCACTTGGTTTATTGTAAGGCTTGCATCCGAAGATATGACGCTTCTTGCTGAAAAGTTGACCCTCTTTCCACTTAAGTTATACCTCAACCTTCCTTCCTTGCCCTTAAGCCTCTGCGCCAATGTCTTCAGAGGCTTTGTGCTCCTGTGCCTTGCTACCGGAACTCCAGGCGTTTCGTTGTTGAAATATGTTGTAACGTGATATTGAAGAAGCTCCCAAAGGTCGTCTATTATTATCTGTGGGGCTCCAGCATCTATATCCTGCGAAAGCCTCTCGTTTATACGCATAATCTCTACGAGCTTGTGCGTCAGGTCGTCTTCGCTCCTCTCTCCCGACTCCAGGGTTATTGAAGGCCTCACATTTACTGGAGGCACTAGAAGCACGCTAAGTATGAGCCATTCGGGCCTTGTTGCATTTGGGTCTATCCCTATGCTTACCAAATCCTCGTCAGGTATATTTGCAAGCCAATCCCTTATCGTATCCGGCTTAAGTGTTTCACCGTTAAGGTAGAAGAATGTAGGCCTTTCAAACTTGCGCTTATGCTGGTCCGATCCGCAGTAAGGGCATTTCTTAAGCGTCTTCAGCTTTTTGACTATGTCATTGAAGAGAAGCTCTTCCTTCTGCTCGTCTGCGTTCAGGTTTATCTCCTTCAATGCGGACCTTACGTCATCTGCAAGCTCCTTGCTCAACATTACCCTATTGCACTTCTCACATGTTGACTGCAGAAGCATGTATATGAATCTCGCGAACTCCGGGTGTATCACCGGCCTTACCAGCTCTATGTGCCCGAAATGGCCCATGCAGCTCTTTGCTCTTCCTCCACAGGTCTTGCACTTGAGCCCAGGGTCTATGACTCCAAGCCTCTGGTCCATAAGCCCTCCGTCTATTGGATAGCCGTCTTCATTGTATGTATCGGCCACTATAAGCTTTGCTACGCTCATCTTCTTTATCGTGTCTGGACTTAAAGTTGTAAATTTTATACTATCTATAATTTCAGCTTGCATGACAACCCCTCAACCTTTCAATTTTATCCTTGGCAGTATGTGCATCGACTTGAGCTCATCTATGAGCAGCTTGAATGCATAGCTTATCTCAACTTCTTCAAGGTCGCTGCTGCCGCATGTTGGGCATACCGCAGTATTCTTTATGTAATCAAAATAACCAAGATCTCCGCAGCTCTTGCATATCCATACAGGGGCCTTGTCGCTTTGGTCCAGCATCCTCTCTTTTAGGACCAAGCTGGCGCCATAGCCTATTATGGCTTCACGTTCCATCTCTCCGAACTTCAGCCCTCCCTTACGAGGCTTGCCCTCCGTAGGCTGCCTTGTCAATATCTGGACAGGCCCTCTGCTCCTTACCTGTATCTTCAGGCTTACCATATGCCATAGCCTCTGGAAGTATACCACTCCAGTGAACAGCTTCGCATCGAACTTCTTTCCTGTCCTTCCATCGTAAAACTCTTCGTCCCCGTACTCCTCAAACCCATGGGACTGCAATATACGGCCGTATTCCTTCACCAAGTCAGACCCATTTGCACTAAAGGCGGTTCCATCAAACTTCTTACCCTCTAATGATCCTGCCTTTCCGGCAAGCATCTCAAGCATGTGCCCGTATGTCATTCTATTAGGCAAGCTGTTTGGATTAAGAAGAAGATCAGGTATTATCCCGTCTTTTGTAAATGGCATATCCTCCTGAGGTACCAGCAATGCTGTTACCCCTTTCTGCGACTGCCTGCTTGCAAACTTGTCTCCAGCCTCGGGCGTCTTTATGCCCCTTATCCTCACTTTAACTATTTTTGTGGCTCCTGGACTCTCGCTCAGCAATACGCTGTCTACCACTCCGGACTCACCAGACCTCAGTTCGGCTGAATTGTCTCTCACTCTTTCTTCGCTGACACCATAGCTCGTCTGCTCCTCCAGGAATCTTGGAGGGGATACCTTTCCTATTATAACGTCTCCTTCCTCGACATCAACTTCAGGCTCTACTATCCCATCTTCTCCAAGCTTTGCATAGACATGCTCTCCCCTATAACCTTCCGATGTTGCTGGAGGTATTACAAACTTGTCCTGCTGGCCTCCAGGATATCTTATCTCTTCGTCAGAGTAAGTCCTGAAGAATACACTTCTTCCCAAACCTCTGTTCACAGAAGCCTTGTTTAGGACTAATGCGTCTTTTATGTTATAACCATAATAGGTGCTCAATGCCACCACGAAATTCTGGCCTGCAGGGTGCTTGCTCAGGTTCAATGAGCGGTATGCGGAACTCGTTACCAGAGGCTCTTGAGGGTAATACATCAGAAATGCTCTTGCATCGTACCGGTAATTGAAGTTCGTTGCGTAAAAACCCTGCGACTGCTTCATGAAGTTCCATGCTATTGGGTGCCTTCCTACATTGTTGAATTCAGGGAAAACGCTGCTGCTTACTGTAACTCCGAACATTATCGAAGGCTCTATTTCAAGATGCGTGGTATCTTCCGTTATGTCTTTTTCTGAAAGGGCACAGTATATGTTCTCTTCTTCCTCTGCGTCCAAGTACTCTATCACTCCGTGATGGACTAGGTAATTGAAATCTATCTCTCCTTTTTTAAGCTTTTCCTTGAGCTCCGGAGTGTAAAGGCTTTTGCCGTTACTCACGATTATGTAGGGCTTCCTTACTCTTCCGTTATCTGCATTTACATGTACTTCATTGATCTTGGCATTGTAGTAGACATTAACTTCGTTTGATATCAATCCCATTCTCCTGTTCTTTCTTATCTCTTTTACAAATTCGCTACCGTCCTTTACATAAGAGATTAATTTGCCGTCCAGGTAAACTGGGCATTTTTCATTTACAGAGGCATTATTTTTACTTGGCAATATATCACCATCAGATTAATTTCATTTCTTTCAGCTTATTCTGCAGGAAATTCTCATCGGCACCCACAGTTACCTTTGACATTACAGCAAGGTATTTTGTAAGCCCTACCTCACCACCTTCTGGGCTTTCGCTAGGACATATCTTTCCTATCGTCGTCCCGTGTACGTCTCTTGCCTTGAAGTGAGGATGCTTCTTTGCCAGGGGGGATTTTACTCTCCTTATATGCGCAAATGTGCTCATTATGTTCATCCTGTCAAGCACCTGCGATACTCCTGTCTGCCCTGCAGGCCATGATCCTGTGCTCATTGAGTATAATATCTTGTCCGTAAGGCTGTCAGGGTTGATGTTCGTTTTTACCGTCAACTTCCTTCCTCTCGCTGTCGTGCGCTCTATATGGTACTTCACGTCCTTGACGAAAGCCCTGAATGCAGTGTTGAACAGCTCTTCCATCATGTCGCCTGCAAGGCGAATCCTTTTGTTGGCATAGTGGTCTCTGTCATCCTGCTTTATGTACTTGTAGGCAAGCAGTGACGAGCGCTCTGCCATTTTGAGAAGGAACAGTCCTTTCTCTTTCCTTACTTCTGGAGCGGAGCCAAGATGCGGAAGTATATAGGTGTCAAGCTGCATCTCCGCCCTTTTTTCCTGATAAGACGCTGCTTGGTTGGGCGCGGTGTCCTTTCCCAATTTGGTTATGGCTTCTTTCTGCGATAGGTCCTTTGACTCACTCACATCTATGTTTACCATTAGGTCATTTTTTACATCTGCATTCGACACTGATGCCAGTATCTCGTCATTGGACAACCCCAATGCGTGCAGTACCAAAATCAGGTCAATGCCCTTTGACAGTGTTGGGAACAATAGAGTGTATATCCCATATTCGTCCCTGTTTACCGTGCATTTTGAGCGGAAGCTGAGAGTAGTTGAGAAAATCCTGGTCGAATACATATCTTTTTCTTTTGAGGTAAACATCCTGTTAGGTGCAAGGTCCTCTATCCCTACTAGTACTCTCTCAGTGCCTTTAATTATGAAATAACCGCCAGGGTCATCAGGATCCTCGTGGTCCATTGCCAGCTGGTTCCTTGACATATTCTTTGTGTAGCATAAGTTGCTCTTTACCATTATGGGCAATTCGCCTACATACGCTTCATCTTGTGAATCAAGCTTCTCTATTCCACTTATCACTGGAACATATGTAAGGTACATCGGAGCGGAGTATGTAAGGTTTCTTGCAAGCGCCTCGTGTGGATAAATCTTCTTTATTGAACTGTCCGACTCTATTACCATAGGTGTTTCCAAACGTATGCCTTTGAATTTTATCGCAAAATCAGCGACATCTGGTTCTACCAACGAATTGGCTTCTATTACTTTGCCTATGCCTATGCTTATAAATCTATTATAGCTATCTATCTGCTGCTGGGCTATGGATGTAGACTTAAGGTAAGACTCGAGAATTTCGTGTTCATTATACATTGTACCAACCTACTTAAAACTACAGGGATTATATGCTGCCTTTCTTGATTATAAGCCTGTAATATGTATACTTTTTGCCGTCGTCGTCTCTGTCAATTGCGACTATTTGCCCTGGCTTGCCCTTTACTTTCAGAATTTGTGGATCGTCATCGTAGATCTTTGGCAATTTATCAGGAGTAATCTTAAATTTTTTGAGCACTTCATCAGCTTCGCTATCGCTCAATATTACATGTTTTTCAACTAAAATTGGATTAGAAGACAAGTAGTTCACCGGCAGCAATTAATTATTTTAAAACAAATAAATAAATAACTTTTGCATTAAATCGTTTATTTTTATTCTTAGGCATAACTATTTTTATCGTAATCTTATCCATAATTGCAATTTTAGGCAATTCAGTACCAACTTTCCTAATATGGTATATTATCTGTTATATCTATGAGCCTGCCTTTTAATTCCTGCACCTTGTTAAAAATCTTTTCTATCTCGACAAAGCACAGCTCTTTAAGTTGATCTTCAATCGCTTTATAGTACCCCTTCTTGGCCATGGTCATTATGAAGAGATTCCTCCTGCGTTCGTCTTCGTATTTATTAAGGAATGCATTTCCAAAATGTAAAAGAAGCTTCTTGTAGTCACTGTAGGTTTGGCTATTTATCTTAACAATCTCCAGATAAGGCAAGGATGTTGCCTGTCCGCCTGAAAGCACATAGGTAATTGCTGGATTGGCTACATCGCCTATGCCTGCGCCTGCGAGGCCATATATGGCTGATGCCACAAGACTGTAGTTCGCTTCCAATTCTGTATTGCTTGGGGCTTAAGTGTTGTAAAGATAAAGATTTATAAAAAAGTTAATTGTATCTGGACCATTTTGAAAGATATCAAGGATCCTGAAATAGGGGGATTCTTGCGATAATGCTGAGCATAATGAAAATATTAGGCAGGCTCGTAAAAGACGATTGCTAAAAATAATATCCAAAAATAGACATGGCAGAAGCCCTGCCTATAAGGACAGGGCGATTCCCAATGCCTTCCACTTATCCTATTAGTTCATTTGAGGCGTATCGTGTCCAGATTCATAGGTGCCCTTGCATTCGCATGAAGTGCCCTTCCAAGGGTGTCCGCCAGGTCAACGCATTTGGATTCCTCTCCATGCATTGTGAACACGTTCTTTGGCCTTACGGTTAGGTGCTTTGCGAAATCCATCAGCTGCCTCCTGTCGCTGTGGCCTGAGAATCCTTCCACTACATTGACGCCCATCTTGACTTCCGTAGGCACGAATCTCCCATCAGGGTCGGGCAGAGGGACCTCTTTCACACCATTCTGTATCTTCCTTCCTAAGGAGTTTGCGCTGTTGTAACCGACAAAGATTAACGAGTTCCTCTCATCGCCTGCAAGCCTCCTGAAGTACTCTACGCTCGCACCTCCGTTCAGCATTCCTCCGCTTGCGAGTATTATTGCTGGGCCCTGCGCGTCTATAACGTTTTCGCGCTCTCCCTTTATAACTTCGAATATCTCACTTTCGAAAGGCGAGTTGTTGTTTAGTATCTTCCTCCTAAGCCCTTCCTTTAGGTATTCTGGATAGGCGGTGTGTATAGCATTTGCCTCTATTATCATTCCGTCTAGATAAACCGGAACATCCAGTCCGTAGCTCTTGAAGTAGGACTCTATGACAAGCTGTATCTCCTGGCTTCTTCCCACTGCAAAGAGGGGTATAAGCACTTTTCCCCCATTGTCCGTAGTCTTCTTTATGATCGACATAAGGTTCTTTTCTGAATCGTGCCTGTCCTGGGTTATGTCATGAGGCCCTCCGTAAGTGCTTTCCGTGAAGAACGCATCTATCCTTGGGTAATCAGTGGCGGCAGGGTCAAATAGCCTTGTGAAGCCGTATTTCATATCACCGCTGTGCACTATATTGTACATTCCTTCCCCGTAATGAAGGTGCACCGTTGCGCTTCCCAATATATGCCCTGCGTTGTGGTAAGTCAGCTTAAGCTCATCTGTTACATTCGTTACCTCTTTGTAATCCCTTGTTATCATATGCGTAAGCATCTTCCTTATATCCTTCTCGTCATACAAAGGCGTTCCTCCGCTATGGGCTACCAGCCTTGTGTAATCGTTAAGAAGAAGAGCTGCAAGATCCCTTGTTGGAGGGGTGCAGTATACAGGCCCATCGTAGCCGTACTTGAATAGGTATGGCACGAATCCTATATGATCCATGTGGCCGTGCGTAAGTATGACCGCGTCTATGTCATTCATCGTTATGTTGGCGCTGTCCAGGTAAGGGAATGCCTTGTTGCCCTCCGATCCAGCATTTGCATCAAGCCCTTTTATACCAGGCTCCGGGCTTATTCCGCAGTCGATTATCACTTTTGAATTCGGTGTTTCCAGCAGAAGGCTGCTCCTTCCTACCTCCCTGAATCCCCCCAAAGCCGTTGCCTTAAGCCATTCGCTCTTCATCAGCACGTTATTTATTTTCTTTCCTACGCCGAGCAGGAACTTCTTTCTAAATGCGCTTTCGTTGTAAAGCAGCTGCCTAACCCCCTTTATCGTGTCGCTGTTCATCGTTGGGGATCTCAGTATTTTTGGAGACCACTTTGTATCGTTTACTATGCTTTTTATCGTTGATCCCTCCTTGCCTATTACAAGGCCTGGCTTCAATGATTCTATGTAAACCTCCGCAAATTCTGGAACGAACTTTATGCTTGTAATCCCTGCCTCCTTTGGTATTAACTCCTTAATCCTCTCCAATGCCTGCTCCGGATTCATAAGGACTGAACTGTCCGAGCGTATAATTAGCTTCTTCTTTATCAGTGACGCTATATTCCTAACAATTGATTCGTCGTTATAGACTGCCTTGATGTTCTTTACTATCACTACTATGTCTGGCCCTTCAAACTCTGCCTTAACGTAATCTGCTGATGCGGGCAGCATGCTCTTTATCTGGTTGAAAATTTCTGTTGCTTTTATCTTTGACTGATCCTCTTTTTTGACTTGGTCTTCCAAAAAATCACTACTTATTAATTTATTTTTAATTTATATCTGTAAAAAAAGAATATTCTAAAATAAAAAGAAAAATTATTTTGATGAAGAAACCTCTTTCTCAAGCTCCTTGCCGCTGTACTCCTTGTACCCGTTCTTTGTGATCGCGGCTATCGCTATATTGTTTCCTGTTGCTGAATCCCTGCTCATTGCTATTGAAACAGCCCTCTTCGCAATCCTGATTCCATCCTTGACTGTAAGATTGTCCTTGTAAGCATCCTCCAGGTAACCCAGCGCTTCGAGAGATCCGCTTCCTGTGGATGTGAATTTGGATTCATCGGTGTATCCTCCTACTGGATCAAGATTGAATAATTGAGGCTTGCCTTCGCTATCAACTCCTCCGACGATGAGCTGTACCATAAATGGCATCATCTTGTTCTGCTGCAATATTATTGAAAGAAGATTGGTTACGACTTTAGGGGACATCATCTTGTTCTCATTCATCTTATAAATCTCATTCTGTATCTTTATTACCCTTATTATTTCCTCTGCATCTCCTACTCCTCCAGCTATTGTCATTCCTATGTTCTCATCTATCTGCCATACCTTCCTCGCTTCTTTACTGGCAATAAATGTGTCCATAGTAGCCCTAGAATCAGCGCCAAGCACTACTCCATCCTTGCATATAATTCCAACTGTCGTTGTTCCCTTCATGTATTTGATTAATGCTTTTTCGTCCATAGTATATACCTCTGGTTTAAACTAAAATAGCTTTTAAAATAAAAATCTATAGGATAACATAACTAAAATATAAAAATTATGCTTAAAAATTCAGGTAATTAAAGTTTAAAATAAAAAAATTAAAGTTCCAACAGGCTTCCATTTCCGAAGAACTGCTTGTCGTTATCTACAAGCTGTGCATATCCAAAGGTTCTGTTTACCTTTACCACTTTTACCTTGTAGCTGGCTCCAACACGGGTCTTTGCGTTCTTTATGAAAATTACATAGTCTCCTACTCTACCTATGCCTTCCCCTCTTGGATCCTTTGCGTTTACTTTAAGGTCCAATTCCATTCCTTCTTCCACTCTATCCTTCAAGTATTTCATCTACACCACTCCATATCCATAGTATATTAAATTGCCAAACATATTTAAGCTTATTATACAAAAATCAGGATTTTTCGTTAAAAAACGTAATTAGGCAAAAAAGTGCAAATTTCATTTCTTTGTCCTCTTTGCCCCTTTCTTTCCTCTTTTTGCCATATTTTTACGATGGCTTGCTGCTTTCCTTGGCTTTTCACCCTTCTCTTTTTTAACATCTGCATAGGGCTTTTGCTTAGGCTGCCTCTTGACTGGCTCCATAAGATAATAAAGGTACAGCGAGCTTAATGCTGTCAAAACTATTAGTATTATAAGGGTTGGCAGACGATAAGTGCCTATCCTCTTGAGTTGCAGGCTTGCGGATTTGTATGAATCTTCCAGAAGGCTGTATGCCACTGCAGGGTTCTCTTTTGACAAGTTCTTTGCCTTGGAGAGATTTGCGTATGCGCCTTTAAGGTTTGGATAAAACACTATGTAGCTGCTTTTGTTCACCAATGTCACATATTTCAATGTCGTATTGTAAACCTCGCTGAAGTTGTTTATGTTATTCACTGAATATATGCTTGTATTCACTGATGGCCCTCCATAAAGCCTTTCGGATCCGTAGGCGTAAGCTAGAAATATTATAAGCAAAAGCAGTACGGCTGCAAAAACGGCCTTTGATGCATGTGATCTCAGCATAAAACTACCACTATAACCCTAATCTATAAAAATTACCTAGCAGACACTCCTTCCCTAATTTTAGATCAGGGAAGGCATAGATGCAAAAATCAAAGATTTACATCTATGTTTAGCTGCTCTTTCAATTCCCTGTACCTGTTCCTTATAGTCACTTCTGTAACTCCTGCTACGTCCGCAACTTCCTTCTGGGTCCTGCGCTCTCCGGCAAGTGCGCCTGCTATGTATACTGCAGCCGCGCTGACCCCTGTTGGGCTTCTGCCCGACACCAGGCCTTTCTTCATTGCTTCTTTCAGCAATTCTATGGCTTTTTCCTGTGCCTCGCCGCTAAGCTTCAATGAGTTTATGTACCTCGGCACATAGCTTATTGGATCGGTAAGAGGTATCTTGAGGTTAAGCTCATGGGATATTGCCCTGTATGCCCTGCCTATCTCTTTTTTAGGCAATCCTGATATATTTGCTATCTCGTCAAGGGTCCTTGGCATTCCGGCTTTCCTGCAAGACGCATATATAACTGCCTGGACCACTGTTTCTATAGGCCTTCCTCTTATAAGGTTGTTTTGTACGCATTTCCTGTACATCAATGCAGCCTGCTCCCTGATGTTCTCAGGCAATCCAAGGTAGCTTGACACACGGGTAAGCTCTGGAAGCGCAATAAGGTAGTTCCTTTCGCTTGAGCTTGCTATGCTGGCCCTCTTGTGCCATTTCCTCATCCTGTAAAGCTGTGCCTGTCTTTTGGATGGTATTCTTACTCCTCTTATATCTTTATTGTAAAGGTCTATCTCTGTCACTAATCCCTTGTTTGGCCTTGTGTACTTCATAGGGGCTCCTGTCCTTGACCTTGAATTCCTTTGGTCTGAATCGAAAGCTCTCCATTCGGGGCCGGTATCAGTTATTTCATCTTCTATTACTAATCCGCAGTTGTTGCATACAAGTTCTCCACGCTCGCTATCATACAGTATATCGGTACTGCCACAGCTGGGGCATACCTTTATAGGGCCGGCCGTCACTGCTTCTTCATCGGAAAGCTCCTTCGCTGTAAGCGAATGGCTTCCTTTTGGCCTTCCCCTTTTCTTCGATATCTTTTCGTTGTTTTCATCTTTATTTATTTCATTGGCCATATTGCATCCCCTTGTTACTTTAGAAAGCAGAAACACGAAATTTAAATTTTACAAAACATTTATAAACTTTTCTGCATATTATGGATAATAACAAATAGATATTTAAAGCTTTCGGTAAATTTACTTTAAGGAAGGAAATTATTTTCTATCTTAAATTATGCCTAAAACCTTACTTCCTATAATAAAATTTGGAATTTGGTAGTATTAAAAACATTGTGTTATTGCCAAGAATATAACAAAACATTTAAACTTATTCAACATAAATCTTATCTGTGGTACAATGAAGCTTTCTGATGTATACGATATGGACGTCTATAGCGATGGCGGGCAGTTCTTGGGAAATGTCAAGGATGCGATAGTAGATTTGGAGCATGGAGAAGTAGGCAGGTTGCTCATGATAGGATGGTCAAATGTCTCTGAAGACAATATACAGGCTATATTGAAGGATAAGAGCGTTTTATTCAAAAACATAAAAAATATCGGGGACGTTGTTCTAGTATCTACTTCGAAAAAAGACAGTGAGGAAGCGTCAGCTGAATCCTCAGATCTTTCTTTCAAGTAATAAGCTGAATCGGGCCCTCTAGGGCCTTTGGAAGTTTTATACAGTGGAGGTCATATTATGGATAATTTAGATTTACCGTGGACTGAAAAATACAGGCCAAAGTCGCTTAACGACGTCATAGGCCAGAATGAGATAGTCAAGAGACTGAGGAGCTTTGTAAAAACAGGGAATTTTCCTAATATGATATTTGCAGGTCCTGCAGGGATAGGAAAAACCACATGCGCTATAGCTATAGCAAATGACCTTTACAAAGATAGAATCGAAGGTGCATTCAAGGAGTTGAATGCCAGCGATGCAAGGGGCATTGATGTAATAAGAGGAGAGGTCAAGGAATTTGCCAGGACCTTGTCATTGGCGGATGTTCCTATAAAGATAATATTCTTGGATGAAGCTGATGCATTGACAACAGATGCACAGCATGCATTAAGAAGGACGATGGAGAAGTTCTCATCCGAAACAAGATTCATATTAAGCGCTAATTATGCAAGCAAGATAATAGACCCTATCCAGAGCAGATGTGTGGTGTTTAGGTTCAAGCCCCTGAACGAGAAAGATATGAAAGAGTATATAGAAAGGATAATAAAAGGAGAGAACCTTGACATATCTGACAGCGCAATAGAGGCTTTGATATACATAAGCGAAGGAGATCTAAGAAAGCTGACCAATACGCTGCAGAGTGCGGCGATGCGCAGCAATAAGATAGACGAGTCAGACATTTACGAGATAGCAGCAAGGGCAAGGCCAAAGGAGATAGTTAACATGCTTAAATTCGCCCTCAATGGAGAATTTGAGAAATCCACCGAAGAGCTGGACAAGCTTATGATACAATATGGATTGAGCGCGGAGGACATACTTCTGCAGTGCTACAAGGAGATCCCTAACATGAATATAAAGGAGAAGGACAAGCTTCGCCTTATGGTTGACATAGCTTCCTATAATTTCAGAATAGTCGAAGGGGCAAATGAAAGGATACAGCTCCAAGCTATGCTGGCGCATATAGCAATGATAGGGATCCAAAAAAGCGAATAGATGGCATAAGCTTGATTTTGCCATAAACTTATTTTATTTATTGTTTTATAGCCTTCCTTGTTGTAAAGCGGGTGTGCCAAAGTACAAGGATATTGGAATTCCACCAACTGTAAAAATTTTATTTTTGTCTCTTATTTATATGGCATATACTTTAATTATTTTCTACCAAATATAAGTGGTGAAAATATGGAAGGAGAAAACTTACCAAAGGAATTATTGAAAAAATATGAATTGCCACAGTTGCCATACAAGCTAGATGCTTTAGAACCTTACATTAGCAAGGACATAATGGATCTGCACTACAATGCACACCACAAGGGATACGTAAACAGCAGCAATACATTTGTTGACAGATTCAATAAAGTAATAAAGGGGGATTTGCCTGCAGGAGATTATGATATGCAGGGATTGATGAGGGGTTTGGTCTTCAATATAAACGGCCACAAGCTTCACTCATTGTACTGGAATAACATGGGAGAGCCAGGAAACAAGGGAGGAGGAACACCTGGAGGTGAGCTGGCTGACATGATAAACAAGCAGTATGGGAGCTTTGACAAGTTCAAGGGCCTATTCAATGAAGCAGCAAATTCGTTGCCTGGAACCGGATGGACAGTCCTTTACTATGAAACAGAGAACAGCAATTTGCAGATAATGACCTTCGAAAACCATTTCCAGAACCACATTGCCGAACTGCCTGTTCTTATGATAATGGATGAGTTTGAGCATGCTTACTACCTTCAGTACAAGAACAAAAGGGCAGACTATGTGAATGCATGGTGGAACATAGTTAACTGGGAGGAAGTCGATAAAAAGCTTAGGAAGGTAAAGGAGTAAATTAATTGTTTATTTCTATTTTTATTCTGATTTTAAGGTGTTAGGTTGGTTACAAAAAAGGAAGTTTTAGAGGCATTGTCACAATGCAGGGATCCGGAGATAGACGCAGACATAGTTAACCTTGGGTTGATATATGGTATACAGATAGATGAAAATGATATAAATTTAAAGTTGACTATGACTTCTCCTATGTGTCCTGTAACCTCCCTGATACTGGCGGATGTCCAAATGAGGCTGGAGAACATACCAGGGATAGGACATGCGAATATTGAGCTTGTTTGGGATCCAATATGGACACCTGAAATGATGAGTGATGAACTCAAGTACCGGGATTAACAACAGACTTCCTATTTCTTAGGTTATTATTGCAAACAGAACAGAGTAAGGCCAAATACGGATAAATAGTTATATAAAGTTAATTTTATCATTTACCATAAATTTATATAATTTAAATTTAATATAGTAATGTGATAAAATGACAAAAACATTTGCATGCAGAGATATAGGAATGGACTGTGATTTCAAAGCAGAAAGTGATTCTGAAGCAGAGCTTTTGGGCAAAATAGCGGCACACGCAAAATCAGCACATCATATAGACAATATTGATGAAAACTTGATGAAGAAGGTCAAGGCAGCCATAAAGGATGATGACGAATAAATAATTTGATTTTTTAAATATTTACTTATTTTTGAAAATCGATTTTTAGAATAAAAATAAGAAAGAGACAGTTAAACAAAAGCAAAAACAATTAGCTTAAGCTTATCTCTATCTGAACTGTATCAGGAACCGTTATCCTAAGTATCTGGTGCAGTGCCTGATCGCTTGCGAAAACCTTGATCATCCTCTTGTGGACGCGCAGCTCCCATCTCTCAAATGTATGGCTTCCATCTGCTGCAGGTGTTTTCCTCGTTGTTTGTATTATGTGCTTTGTAGGCAATGGTATTGGCCCCCTTACCTTTATGTTCAGCTGCTGGGCTATTGACTTTATCTGGTTCATTATGCTGTCCGCATCTGAACCCGATATGCTGGATAACTTTATTACTGCGACTCCTGCCATCAAAATCACTTTTTAGGTGCTGCAGGCGTTATGTCCAGTATTTTTCCTGCTCCGACTGTCTCTCCCATATCTCTTATAGCGAACCTTCCAAGAGGGGCAAAATCGCTGAACTTTTCTGCGGAAAGAGGCTTTGTTGGCTTTATCTTTACTATTGCAATATCTCCCTGCTTTATCGTGGTTGGATTCTTCTCCAAGGTTTCTCCTGTCTTAGGATCCTTCTTCTCCAACAGCTCTATAAAGGTGCACGCCACCTGTGCTGTGTGTATATGGAATACTGGAGTGTATCCCTTAGTTATCACATTAGGGTGGTGAAGTATTGTTACTAGTGCAGTGAAATCTGCTATTACTGCAGGAGGGTTGCTTGATGGTCCAACTACATCTCCCCTGTGTATATCTTTCCTGTCTACTCCCTTTATATTAAATCCTACATTGTCTCCAGGTTCTGCCTTTGGCAAATCTGTATAGTGCTCCTGAATGCTTTTTACATCGGTCTTTATTCCAGATGGCATTATTACTATGGAGTCTCCTGGCTTCATTACTCCTGTCTCCACTCTTCCTACTGGCACTGTACCAAATCCAGGTATGTTGTAGACATCCTGTATAGGAAGCCTAAGTGGCTTGTCAACAGGCTTTGAAGGCACTACAAGGTTGTCCAAGCTCTGAAGTAGGGTTGCACCATTGTACCAAGGAAGCTTGTCGGACTTTGCCGCTACGTTGTCACCTGTCAACGCGGAATATGGAACTACCTGTATCTTGTCCAGATTCTGGTATCCTAGTGATTTAAGCATGTCCAGTACGGATTTCTTTGTCTCTTCGAACTTTGCCTGTTCGAAGTTGGCTGCATCCATCTTGTTTATCCCTATTATCATCTGTCCGATACCTAATACGCTTGCCAATATTGCATGCTCTCTTGTCTGAGGCTGAATTCCGTTTACGGCACTCACTACCAACACGGCAGCATCTGCTTGGCTTGCGCCTGTTATCATGTTCTTTACGAAGTCCTTGTGTCCAGGGGCATCGATTATCGTGAAGTAGTACTTATCGGTATTGAAATCCTTATGCATGATATCTATTGTTATACCTCTTTCCCTCTCTTCCTTGAGCTGGTCCATAACGAAAGCGAACTCGAAAGTTGGCTTGTTAAGCTGCTGCGTCAGCTCTTTGTAACGCGCTATATCTCTATCTGTTATTACGTGTGTTTCGTAAAGCAGTCTCCCTACTGTCGTTGACTTACCGTGGTCAACGTGGCCTATAAAGATAAGATTCAAGTGTGGTTTATCTGACATCTATTTCACCTTATATTCTTCTTATTATATATTTTGCTAATCCATATTTAAGCTTTTTCATTTCTCGTGTACGTCAAGATCAATAAATTAAAAACCCACGAATGAAAATTTACAGAGAATCAAATTAAACCTAAATATTTTAAGCAGTTTTTATTTAGCATTAAACTATAAATACTTTTCGCTAAGTGCACCAATTTGACAGATTATTTGGCTATCTGTTAGTGGAGTTCTTGTTCATTATGCGTATTATTTCTTCCAAGGTCTTTTTATCATCGTCATTCAAGAGGTATGAAAATTCATTTTGCAGCAGGAACTGCATCTCTTTGGTCACCCTTGTATAAAGAATCTGGTTATCCTGTATCTGCCTGCCATAAGTGGGTTCATCCATTGACATTGCAATTTCGTCCCCTCTCTTTGCTTCTTGGAGCGGCTGCTTTTCGTTCTGTATGCCCTTGATTTTTCCAACAACTATACCGGAATCGTTAATCATTATAAATCCTGGCTTTATTCTTCCGGTTTCTACTTTTATGCCAAATATTGCTGGATGCGACACCCTGAAGCAGTCTCCGGCTATCACTTCTATTTTTGATGGGAAAGTTATCCTATCCTCCGCTTCCTTTTTCTTTGCGGTAGTCCTTAGATTTACAAACTCCTTATAAGAGTCTATCAGCTTGTATATTACATTTTCGCTTATTATTTTTACTCCGCTAGTCTTGGCTTCCTCCTCAGCATCATTGTCTATGGATACATTGAATGCAATTATAACTGCGTAGAGAGGATCGGTGCCGTACATTGAAAATGCATCCATTATGTCCCTTTTGTTCACATTCCCTATTCCCTTCTTGCTTATCCTGAAATTCTCGGATGACATCAGCTTTGATATTGCCTCCAGGCTTCCTATAGAATCCGCCTTTAGTATTATACCTGCATTGTCCGTCTTGAATATGTCTGCCATTTCGGATTTTATGATATTTTTATAGTCATCGTTTCCAGTAACTGCTATTATTGGAGACCCTGGCATTGCGTCCTCTATACCTACCGCTGATATTTTAATACCGGAAGCTGCACTTACAGAGTCAACATAATAGAACTTGCTTGCCGATGCACCAATCTCATGCATTGGCTTGGGCTTCAAAAGCGCTTTCACCTTTGTAGTATTAACTTCGTTGTTTGAATCCGCAAACGCTATTTGATCATTGATATGCAGTGTTCCATCGTATATTATCACGTCCAGTGTAGTCCCAAGCCCCTTAATCTCCTTCTTCTCGAGTATGCTGCCTTTTGCTGGGCCATTTACCTCTATGTTAAGCTTTAGCTCAAGGAATCTCTGTGACAGCCCTGACACTACCATAAGAAGCTCTGCTATACCCTCCCCGGTCTTTGCGCTGACCGGCACTATTGCAAGCTCATTCTGGAAATTTGACACTCTGCTATACAGTTCGCTGTTAAATCCCAGTTCGCCAAATCTTCCAACCAATTCGTAAAGCTTATTGTCAAGGAGATCCTGCACTGTTTTGCTCTGCTTTCCATAAGAAACCTGAAAACTGCGGGTTTTATTGGACATCCATCCTGTAAGAAGATCTATCTTGTTTGCGGCCACTACAAAAGGCGTCTTATACTCTTTTAGTATGTTTATAGCTTCTATTGTTTGTGGTTGGAATCCTTGGGTTATGTCCACAACAACTATGGCCATATCGGCAATGCTGCCGCCTCTTCTCCTTAAATTGGTGAAGGCCTCGTGGCCCGGCGTATCTATAAAAAGAAGCCCTGGAATCTTCATATTCGATGAAGAGAAATTTGGTATGTCCTTGCATATTTCATTTATTACCGAAAGCGGAACCTCGCTTGCTCCTATGTGCTGCGTTATTCTGCCCGCTTCCTTTGAAGCGATTGCACTGCTGCGGATCTTGTCCAAAAGCGTTGTCTTCCCGTGGTCTACATGACCCATGACCGTTATAATAGGCTGCCTTATCATAGTGACACTTAAAAATGTTTAGATACAAAAGTAATCAGATATATCTTTATTTGATAAGCTATATAAATAATACCTAAATGACCATGCTTAAAGGGTTTTTGATTAATTGGTGTATGAAATGATAGAAAGAACTTTAGTATTGATAAAGCCAGATGGAGTGCAGAGGCAGATGGTAGGGAAGCTGCTCAACATATTTGAGGAGTCGGGGCTTAAGGTAGTTGGCTTAAAACTGGTAAAGCCAAAGAAAGAAAACGTTGAGAAGCATTATGCCGCAGATGAGAAATGGATGGTAAGCGTTGGAACAAAGACAAAGGCTTCGTATGCTGAAAAAGGTGTAAAGCTTGACAAGACTGAACTGGAGATAGGGCAGGAAGTGAGGAATAAGCTTCTCTCTTATTTGGTTGGAAAGCCGACTGTCGCGATTGCATTGGAAGGGAACGAAGCCATATATGCAGTAAGGAAGATCATAGGTTCTACAGAGCCAAAGAAGGCAGACCCCGGATCTATAAGAGGTAGATTCGGAACGGATTCATATGCAAAGGCAGATTCGGAGGACAGGGCAGTAAGAAACCTGGTTCACGCTTCTGAGGACAAAGAAAATGCGGACAGGGAGATCTATATATGGTTTGACAAGGATGAGCTTCTGGATTATACTGTTGCAAATGAGCCTTATCTGTAAATAAGGCTTAAAAATATAGTGTCTATGCTCTGATAGAGCTTTTAGTTTTTTCAGTTGTATTCGCTATAATAGCTTATAGTGCTCATATAAAGTTCTGATAAACCTGTATCCTGATTTATTACATTTACATAATTAGGCTTGTATTTCATTATTTCTGAATTCACTGATTCTTCCGTTATGAAATCGACATTTTCAGGTATTTTCCTGAATGGTATCTTAACCTGCTTGTCAACCAGGATCAGCACTTTGTATCTGCTCAGTGATACTTCTGATAGTTCCATGAGCGACTTTATAGTTAAGTAATTTTCAGAATTTACTACAAATAAGATGTCAATGTCTTCAGGGGTTGCGTTATTCAAGTTTGATATCCTAACACCTAGAGTAAATTTAGCTTGGATATAAGTAGAGCATAACAGATATATAAGGCTTTTGGTGGCTGTTTATTCTTGTGCAGGTTCTTGCAATTGCTGGATGCACCCTCTGCTTCTATGCTTTAAATTGCTACTATTTTATATATTTTTATTGCTATTTTAATCTGGTAATAATGTTTGATTCTGTAAAATTTGAGGATATCCTTGAGGATTTAAAAACTTTGAGATTAGATAAAGCCCTTAAAGACTGCCAGAAATATGAAAAGGGATTCGCTTCGGATTCAGCATCGAATAAGTATATGACAGAGTTTATAGCATCCTGCGTAGGCATCAACAAGCTTAATTCCTCTTTGGCGAGGGATTATGCGTTTAAGCTTATCAAAATAGATCCGAATGACATATCAAAAATTATGCTTTCTGCTTCGTACCTTATTGAAAACGATTATGAAAATTCCGTAAAGTCTATAACCGATATAATACAGAATAGCTCATCTGATAGTTATCTCCAGCTTTCCTATATAAATCAAAAACCTGCCATGTATGTAATCGCAAGCCTTGTCATGTTTGGCTCTGGTGATGTCCAGGACGCGCTTTCAATGGTTAAGTATGCAATATCCGAGGACGTGAAAGGAAGGTTCCTTGGAAGTGAACTTCTTATAGAAGCAATGATATATGTATCAAAAAATGACAACGCCCGCGCCATGGCTGATCTTACAAATGCCCTGCAGCTTGGTTACAAGTCCAATCAGGAAACTGTGGATAAACTGCTGAAATTCGCAAGAGGCGGCAACAATGAGTATAGCAGGCTTATGCCTATTTTCTATGATGTGAGGACGGATTTCATAAAGGATTTGTCCTATGACATGATTTACAATGTTGTATTCAAGAGCACTAAAAACGATTATTACTCGGGCGAAATGAACACGAATAGCACGGGGGTAACCTCTTTCGCTTCAGCCGAAAAGCCTAAAGAGAGGTATTCTGACTTGGTTGACATGGAGGACCAGAAAGACGAACTTAGCAAGTATATAATTTATCCGCTTAAGTATTCGAACAATCTATCTAGTTATGGGATAAAAGTGGGAGGCGGGGTGCTGCTTTACGGCCCTCCAGGATGCGGGAAAACCTATGTAGTCATGGCGACTGCAGGGGAAGCGGAGGTCAAATTCATAGATGTTAAGATACCGGATGTGATCGATGCTTTGGTTGGCAACACCGAAAAGAATATACACAACTTATTTGAGTACGCGAGAGAGAATTCGCCTTCCATACTTTTCTTTGATGAGCTTGATGCCTTAGGGGTAAGCAGGGACGAAACAGGGAACGCACCCTGGATGAGGCAGGCGGTAAACACGATGCTGAGCGAAATGAACAACCTTTATGACAAAGGGTATAAGGTGCTTGTTGTTGGGGCAACCAATGAACCTTGGCTTATAGATCCTGCGCTTAGAAGGTCTGGAAGATTTGGCAATATAATGTACATACCCCCACCAACGAAGCCTATAAGGGTAAAGTTATTCCAAAGCTATCTCAAGGGGAAGCCAATATCGGATGATATAGATTTTGACAAACTCGGAGAGCTTACAAAAGGCGCATCCCACTCTGATATAAAATCGATATGCGAGGATTCAAGCAGGGAGGTATGGGCGAAGTCCATAAAATCAAATACCCCCAACCTGCCTATAGGCATGAATGATCTTTTAACTTCATTGTCAAAAATAAAATTTGTTGTCCCTGAATGGTATAGATCTGCGGTAAATTACCTTGGAGATGGTCTGAACGACTACCCTGAGTTAAAAGATGACATGCTTAGGTTTTTCAACAAAGGACAAGGTTAAGCTTCAGCAGATGATCCCGCAACCTGCCTTTTAGCCCTCCCGCTGGATAGCAGAAGCGGCATTATCAAAGACATCACTATTGTCCCAACTAATATTATAGCATATATCTGGCTGTTTATGATGCTGCTTTGGAACGCGAGTGAAGCGATAACTATTCCTACCGCACCTCTGCTCCCCAGGATTCCTGTGACTTCACTTGGAGGGATATTGCGGATATGCCTTTTAGCATTGAAGTAATTCATTACCCCTCCAACCAGAAGGCTTATCCCAACTAGGATTACGAGAAGTATTATGTATTTGGAGCTTGGTATCCTGAACTCCAATCCAGCAATGCTGAAGAAGATTGGTATAAAGAAGCTGTCATTTAGCCTCCTGAACGTATCCTTAAGCATCTGTGTAGTGCGTGTTCCTACTGTTGTTTTGTGTATCAGCATTCCCGCAAATACCGCCCCCAAGACATAGGTTATTCCTATTACCTGGAGTATTGCAGAAACAAGCAGGCTCATTATCAGAACCAATGCGAATATTGTATCCTCTTTCCTATTATCCAATAGCTTCTTGAAGAAAGGCCTTATGGTCCTTCCGTGGTACCTAAGTTCCCTATCTATGTAAAGCAGTATGAGCAAAAATATCATCACGCCTGCCACTGTAAGTAGCAAGTGGGATGACTGCATTACGGCCGCAAGTATTACAAATGCAATTATGTCTGTGAATATTACTGCAGATAGTATTTTTAGCCCGCCTTCTGTATGTATCAGAGAATAGCGATATATAAGGACAGATATTATTGAGATTGAAGGGACGCCTATTGCAACCGATGCTATAATAGATTCGGATATTGGGATATTGAGAAGGTATATGCTTACTATGCACATCAGTATTACAGGTATTATAAATGAGGATAAAGTAAACCTTATTGAACTTTTAATATGGTTGGTTAATGTCTCTGTAGTTATCTCTATCCCTATGAAAAGCAGTATGAAGAATATCGCAACCTCCGCTATCCCTGACAGCAATGAAGAGGGCTGGATTATATTTAGCAGGGATGGGCCAAGTATCATTCCTGCAATTATCTGCCCTACTATATCGGTTATCCCGAATCTCTCCAGAAGCTTGCCCAATGATATAGACACTGCTAGCAATAATAGAAGCGCTATTAAAATTTCCATAAGCTTTTTTTAGATTTTGTATTTATAAATAGATAAGTTGGCAATTGTCAAATTAATTATTTCATAACTGTAAATTTTATTTATTGGCCGCTACTGCTTATCTCGCTTTTTTGAGAATTTTAGATCTATCTGCTCATATGCCTCTTCTATGGTTTCAAGTATCCTTATCAAGTTGTAATATATTTCAGGCAACGGCTCGTTTTCCAAATTATCTACAAATAACAGCATTTCCTTAAGCTGGGGGTACAATGAGGGATCTATCAAATCTCTTTCAAAAAGGAAATTTGGTATTGAACTGTATTCTACAGGCTTCCCGAACTTTTCCGATATTTTCCTGACAAGCATACTGCAGTACTCCCTTATAATCGGCTTTATATCATTATTTGAGCAGTATTTCAAAAATTCTCCCTCGCTAAGCTTGGACAGGTGCTCAATTTTCCTATAAGGTTCCGTATTTGTTATTGATTCCATATTTATCGTTTGGCCCCGTTAATATTTTAAGATGATGATTAAGTTTAAGTTTATTAATTTTGAGGTTTCATTATAATTGATTTCAATGCAGAACATTTCAGTTTTATCTTTAAAAAGCCTTTTTGATAAGTTGAAATATGCGTTCGATAATTTTGGTCAGATTGCAGGCAAGATGAAATCAAATTACGATTCTGTATCAAAGGAGGAGCTGGTAGAACTCATAAAATTTACAAGTTCGAAATTGGATAATGGGGAGGAAACAGTAGAGAACAAAAAGATACTGGATGCACTTGATGCTTTTTACAAAAACCGCTCCTTAATGAACCAGCTTGAGGAGAATAGGAAAGATCTTGTTGAACTGGTAAACTCTATAGAAAATTATCTAAGCCAGAATAAGAGCGATGATGAAGAGCTAAACGGCCAGATATCTGATAAATTAGACCAGGTCAAAAAATTAATAAGATAAACTTTTAAGGCATCGGAGAAAGCCTTTTTCTTGTGCTTCCTTGGCACTGGGTTCAGTCCGGCCATAACAGGCAGAATCTTGAATCTTTCTTTAATAATATATCCTTCCTGTCAATCCATCCAATATCCTTGTACTTTGGCACTTTCTCCAACTTCATCTTATTTATTTCATTTGATTCTTCTTTGCTTATTTCCTTGACACTGTTGAAGCGGTTATTGATATTTTTTATTATCTGCTTGATAAGTTCAGACTTGTAATATTCTATGCTTTGGCCCTTTACCCTGTTTATGCTTTCTATGCTTGGCAGGTCTTTGAGTGCTTCATAGTCCTTGCGTACCAAATTCAAGTAAGCGTTGACCTTTTCTGCATTCCATTTACCGACCGCTATTATTCCATGATACATGAACGAATGTGATAAACTTATGTGCTGGCCATTTCCAACTATTGGCTTTTCCCCTACTTTTATACTATAAGCCTTGCCAAGTTTTATATTTGGCCTTTCGGGGTCGTTTGAGATGGATTTTATCGAATCCATTATTATTGTTCCAAAGAAATCGTGTATGCTCTCCCCATTTTTTAATGTGCCATTGTCTTTCATCGGCCCTATAAAGCTATATGAAAGCACATTGTCATCTATATAAATGGGTTTTCCGGCGCTCAGCCTGCGGGTTAACTCGACATTGCCATCGACAGCCTTGACATTTTCCATCGAATCTGAAAATGCCAGTATTATTGAGTCTTTGTTAAAATCGTATAGCCTGAAAAAGAATTTATTCTCCTTGTCCGCAAGCTCCATAAGAACCTCATCAATTGCCATATTGTCAAAAATGCTGTTCTTTTGGTAACCTAAGTAATATATATCAGATTTTATTTTTGGTTTTGCGCTTAACCTGCTGGTCATATGAATCTATTAATTTTTAAAAGAAAAAGTATAAAGCAGTATCCCAACAGTCAAATATATGACGATGGACAATGAATAAGTGGTACTCCAATCCACTCATATTACTTTACTTAGATGGCTTATTTATTTAGGTATAAATAGAAAGTCTTATATATTTAGATATAAAATTAGTTTATAGAAGTTAAGTTCAAAGTATTACGGAGTGTTATATCTTGATTTTTAGTCGATTTATATTAATGAAGGTAAACTTTATTGGGCTTATTCTATAAATTTTAACAATTTAAAATTGGTGCATTTATGACCTTATTTGAAGAATTAGGGATAGAAAAAACATTGGTAGATAAATTAAACGCTATTGGAATAGTTGATGCAACTGAAGTACAGAAAGTATCAATACCTATTATATTGGCAGGAAAAGACGTTGTTGTGCGCTCTAAAACAGGAAGCGGCAAGACTTACGCATTTGTACTTCCAATCCTGAATAAGCTGTCAGGGATGGATTATAGGAACCCTGTAGCGATAGTGCTTGCACCTACCAGAGAGCTGGCCATGCAAACTTATAAGGCGATAGAGAATTTGGGTGACCGCAGATTTAAACCTGTGGTTGTATATGGAGGCGTATCAATTAACCCACAGATAAACGGTATAAAGAATGGCTGCAACATAGTTATAGGCACGCCAGGAAGGCTTTTGGATATCATGGATAGGGGAGTACTCAAATTGGACAATATCAAGTATGCAGTAATAGACGAAGCAGATGATATGCTTAATATGGGTTTCATAGAAGATGTCAATAGGATACTGAGCGCAACTAAAAAAGAGAGGCAGACTATGCTTTTTTCTGCCACTATACCTAGAGAATTAAATTCTACAATACATAACCACACAACAGAACCTGAATTTATATCAATTGGAGGCACTGATGGGATAACAGTAAAAACGATAGACCACTCATTTTACCTCACTAGGAAAAACAAAAAGTTCCAGACTCTGCTTACTTACCTTAAAGAAAACAATCCTGGCAAAACTATAGTGTTTAGCAGGACAAAATCGGGAGCAGATCTGGTCTGTGAAGCGTTGAAGGAAGCAGGAGTTAACTCAATGCTCATACATGGTGGATTGACACAGGACAGGAGAGAAAGAGTCCTGAACAATTTTAAGGTCAATGGAGAGGTTTTGGTAACTACAGATGTACTGGCAAGAGGGATTGATATCAAGGACATCCAGACCATAATAAACTATGATTTGCCGGAGGATACTGATGTTTATGTTCATAGAGTGGGCAGATCTGCCAGGATGGGAAAAAGCGGAAAAGCCTTTAATATAGTCAGCGATTCAGAGGAGGAATTGATCCAAGAGATAGAGAATAAGAATAAAATAAAAATGAACGAGATCGTACTTCATATAGACAAGTATGCCAATCTCGCGAGTGAATCTATCGAAAAGGCGATGGCCAAATCGAAAAGGAAGACAGGATTTAGATCTGCTAGGGGTTCAAGTGAAAGACCTGATAGATACAGAAGAAATGACAGCAGATCAAAACCTTATACGAACAACAACAAGAGGCACGGAAAAAGCGGCAGATACGTTTATGGAAATTAATCTAAAATCAATGATAAAACATAACTTTAAACAGATTTTTGTTTTCTATATTCTCATTTAGGGGTGGCAACTAGCTAATTTGCAAATCTGCTTGCCACCCATATATTTATTTATTGGAATTGTAAAGCATCGTTCTTGCCAATCTATGCCTCATATGGCTCTTTACCTCGACAGAACCTTTCGAATAAGTGTTAGACCTAGTTTTATTTATCGTCTTTATATAGCAGTCAACGCATAGCACACGCCTGTCTAGAGGCATTGTATTTACGTTGAAATTACTAGAGGCTAATACAAATTTAGTATCAGTTTTGTTTAACTTTTTCCCACATAACGCGCAGGAAGCCGTTTTCATATTTTCTTTATTTATTCCATTCATCATTACACCCACCAATCCATAATTATTATTGATTTTAGTGTATTTATATGTTATTATTCCTTAAAAAGAGCTATATTTTAGTAAAATCCCTTAGATTATTCTCATATTTTCAATAATTTTATTAATGCAAAGATTTTTAAATACTTTAATTAATCATGTTTCGGCTTTTAAGCACTTTTAGGATGGCTGCTTTTACTTCAGATATCCCTGCATCGGTCTTTATTGACTCCTTGTTCATATGTGTTTTGGATATTGAGTGCCCTTGTGATTGCAGCTCTTCCTTTAACCTGTCATAGCTCACTGACTCAACATTCATCATCTTGGTCAGAGCAGGTATGCTGTAATAAAGGGGTGTATCTAGTTCGCTTGATAAGTTAGACATAAAGGTCATTTCATCATTCTTCACTTTATCCTGTGACATAACCTCTTTAACGCCATTTATTACAGTCTTGTCCTGTATCCTCCCAACCCAGAGTGGCCCGGCAATTGAGTATTCGTGGCCACACACATTGCAGTTCAACGAATGCGGGATAGGTGAGTTTAAGGCAAAATTTCCACAGGCCTTACAGTATAACGCATAACCTATGCTTTCGTAGTTTTTAACAGCCGCAGCGGCTCCATGGTCAAGTTTCAGGAACAACCTTACATAATGCAGATAAGATATGCTTATCTCAGGCTCAATCCCGAAGTTAAACAGAGAAGCTATTCTAGCTATATAACCTAGAAGTATGCGTATTCCCACTTCATGGCAAAGTGCATTGTGCAATGGTTGTGCAAAATAAGTTTTCAGGCATGCTTTATAGTGTGCACCACATAAAACGGCAACATCTGTAGCGGTTATCATAAGGCTGGACTTATCCCTAGCCAATTTCATGATATCTGTCAAATTTGGTGCAGCACTGCCAAATGGATCAAGATCTATTATATCAAAACTTTCACGCACACTTGAATTGGCAAACTCCTGAATGCTGGTATTATAGTATCTCACATTGCTATCCTTATTCATCTTATTGTAATTCATATTGCCTTTTAGGTCTTTGAAAGCAGAATTATTTATCTCCAACATGCAAATTTCTTTAGCTCCTCCCTCCTTGTAATATCTTATTCCTCTTATACCCGTTGCGGAAGTTGTGTCTATAACAGTAGCTTTTGGATTTATCTTAGTCTTATATTTTACGAATGCTACACTTAAATCCCTTGAAAGCTGAGCTTTTGGATTTAAGAATGACTGGGAGTTGAATTTTATCCTTGCCTTTCCCTCTTCATAAATCTCCATTTAATCCCTTTAAATATAGCAAAGCATCCAAAAGTCCGTGTGCATATGATATGCAAGAGAAAGATGTATAAAAGTCCTTTTTTTCCAGGTAGCTCTTGGCATCAGATGCATACATGCTTGATAATTCATATACATATTTCAAATTTTTATTTGACTTCAGTTCATTCTGCAATTCAGAATTATCAAATTTCTTAATGTTTTTATAAAAATATTCGATATCATTTGATATCCGCAATTCTATATTCTCATCCATTCTACATTACCTTTTTATATTTTGAATCCCGAATATTTATAAATTGGTATAATTTGGTGTGTTTATGGCAGAGAAATGGAGTGATTTTACTGATGGAATTTTAAACGATAGATCCGATGAGATAAACAAGAAATATGGCCTAAATTTGGCGGATCTCCTTTCTAATCCTGGAAATTACACAGATAATTTAGCAGCAAAAGCGAATTTTGAAAAAATCCGGGATGATATATACGGTTATCTGGACCAAATAGAGACATCTATAAAAGATGACAGAGAAGAATTAAATAAAAACTTGAAAAATTGCAATGATGTTACCCAGAAGGTGTCGAGTTTCCTGGCAGACTTATCAAAAAAATCCAATTTGCCTATAATCTCACCTGCAAATATGAGATATAATAAGGATGCCGTAGATATTATCTATATAAATGAATTTAACGATAGCATATCGTCTTTATTGAATAAGCTGGCTTCCTCATCCAATTTTGTACTTGACTCTACTGATAAATACGATGATTATTCCATAGGGGAATGGATATTCTTTGGAAATCATAAGAGCTATGATGTAAATCTGTTATTAGAAGCCAATACCGCATTGGACCTTGATTCAAGCAGAAATGAGATAAATTATTTGTTTGCAAATGCTGAATTTGTTATGGGTATTGATAATCAGCCAAAACAGGCATCGGATGCCAATACCGGTGGAAGTGGAAGTAAGGGGACGGACGTGAATACCGTCTCTGATTCACACAGTATAAACAACGCAGGCACTTCCAAAAATAGCGATAAAGCAGGCAGCAATGGACCAATTAACCCTAGCTGAAATCAGTTGGGGGCATAGAAAGAATTCTATTAAAGTGCAGGATCATGAAAACCTCAAAGGATAAACCTTTCTTGATTGCAGTAACTGGTTCTCCTGCATCGGGGAAATCTTATTTTTCAAATGAGCTTTATCAAGGTCTTTTGGATTCGTTTAAACCCTTAGATGTAAAACTTATCGAGGTAAATGACTTAGTGGATAAATACAATATCTATAGAGGCATTGATGAATTTGGATCAAAGCTTGTTAACACAGTTGCCCTTAAGAAAGTTATAGAGGAGACAGTTGAGGATTTTGATGGTGTGGTTATATTGGTAGGTCATCTTTTGGCGGATGTAAAATTGCCATATGATATTGCAATAGTCAAAAGGGAGCATTTAAGGAAATTGGAATCAAGGATGATTAAAAGAGGATACCAAAGAGGCAAGATAAGAGAGAACCTTATATCTGAAGCATTGGATTATTGCGGTGAAAATATTGCAAGCCCAAACAGCGTTTTAGAAATAAGGTCTAATAAGGATATTGTACAATCAATCACATTTATACAGTGCAAGATTTCTGCAAGATTTAAGATTCGGAAGGATATAGATTGCAGCAAAGTTCTAGATATATATAAACATCCATTTAAATTTGATGAGATGGATGAATTTCAGGACATTATAACTTCAGGTAATTCTTATGGATTTTAGGACCGCTAGACTTTGTCAACTTACATCTTTTATTAGTTTATAAAGTTGTCTTGTCTATAAAGTTCTTTAAGATTATGGAATCCATTTCTTTTGGAATATTTTTCTCTGTGAATATTTTAATTTCACTGCCTTCCTTCATATCCTTTATCTTAATCTTTCCATTAATGTTTAATTCGTTTAGGACTTCAATTGGGGTATGCAGCTTGGATTTCTCTATTGCATAAAGATTGTATCCTCTAATAAATACTTCTCCTAATTCTCTGTGTTTCTCGTAAAATTTTTCAGCTCCGCCATTTATGAATACCTCAGGACCTTTCAGCAGATTAATGCTCTTTGTAGTTTTCTCAAATATAAATGAAAGGTATGCTTTGTTCCTTTCAATCCCGTCCAAGGAGATTATAGGGTTAAACCCAAACTTTAAAAATTCCGATGATAATTGATTTTCCAGCTTGATTATCTGCGGCCACAGAGTATCTTCGTGAATCTCCTTGGATACATTGATTGATATTGCATATATTGATAGATTATAGTTTTTCAGCATTTCCCTTATTGACCTAAAACTGCTTTTCCCGTGCATGCCTAGAAGGTTGTACTCGGTTGGGTTGGACAATAGCCTTCTTGATATAAGTATAATTTTTGCTAATGAATCAGGGCTTGTACTTGCGGCAACATTTCTATTTGGGTCTGTTGGATCTATTATTATAAAATTCGAATTGAGCCTCTTAATATACTCTGTTCTGGAATCATCTTCTAGGAACTTTCTGTTTTTAACATCTATTACCAAGGGTAGCTTTATATTTGATAATCCCATTATTGTATTTGGGAAGGATCCATAGAAATATACCAGGATTTCACATTCGTATCCTGAAAAGCTATGGGTTTTGGATTCCGCACCATATATTTTATTCATTTTCAAAAAGTATTTCAGCAATCTGACATCATCTTTCATTTCCTTGCTTAAGTGCGATGCAATGAATTTGTTGTGTAGAGGGGTCCTATCAACCGCAGTTATAAGCTCTTTTGCATTGCCTATCTTAAATGCCGGAACTATATCCGCAGTTATATTTTTGCTTTCGTTTATAAGCTTCAGATATGGATGCTCCGCATATTTTATCTCGTACTTCTCCCCCTCCTTTTCTCTTACTATATTCTTTGAGAGTTTGATTGCTTCCTCCTCCATTGCCCGTTCGTTACTTGAGCGTGGGAAAAGCATGAATATGTCTATGTCTGAACTTCCTTTTACCTGAGTCCCGTGGGCAGTTGAACCTGCTAATGTGATCTCTACATTTTCCGGAAGAACTTTCTTAAGCCTGTCTATCAATTCGCTTGAGTATTTGTTTATATTCAGGATTTCGGTTTTTGTGGGTCTGACTCTCTCTATGAATAGCTTTGATAACTTTGACAGATTCTCTAATTTCTTTTTATCTTCGTAGGATAATTCTTGGTGGGGCATCAAACCACTTATATTTGATTGGTAAAGGTATTTTGAACTTTCCATAATCATGTCTGCAACTAACCTTCATATGAGAGCTACAAAGGCATTTAGATTTTATTATTTTAAATATCTGTGGCAATAGCAACATGTTATGGCTCATAGTTTTAAAGGTAATAGTCATGGATAAATCAAATTTGGATAACACGATAGAAGAAGATGAAAATCTGGCAGAAGAAGTATGTAAAATATCTTATGAAGCACTCTTGAAAGCAAGAGATATGATTAAGCCCGGAGTAAAATTGCTTGATGTTGCTGAAGCTACGGAGTCTTATGTTATAGGCAAAGGTTATGAAGTTGCGTTTCCTTTAAACCTTTCGATAGACAACGAAGCTGCACATTATACACCAAGTTATATGGACGACAAGGTTTTTGGTGAAAAGGATCTTGTGAAAGTAGATTTCGGCGCGGCTAAAAATGGTTATCTGGGTGATTGTGCATTGACTGTAGATCTGTCTGGGGAGTATGGCAAACTCGTTGATGCCACCAAGGAAGCTTTGGAAAATGCGGTCAGCATTGTAAGGGCAGGAAGGAAAGTAAAAGAGATAGGGAAGGAGATTAATAGCACATTTGAAAGATTGGGGTTCAGGCCCATAGAGAACCTTGGAGGACATGGAGTTAACTTGCATGAGCTGCACGCAGAACCATTCATCCCAAATTATGATAATGGTGACGATGCAGAACTTGAAGAGGGAAGGCGTATAGCTATAGAGCCATTTGCTACGCTTAAGCAGAGTAGAGGTTTGGTTACAGAAACGGATGTGGCTGAAATTTATAGTTTCTCGGATAACATATCGCCCCGCCTTCCTGCGGCAAGGCATGTATTGAGCAGTATAATGGAAAAATACCCAAGCGAGCCGTTTGCCGCAAGATGGCTTTCAGAAGGGATGAAATCAAAGTTTGAACTATATTCAGGCATAAGAGAATTGGAGAAAATAGGGGCACTGGATTCATATCCTGTACTCGCAGAGGTTAGCCGCGGAATGGTAGCCCAGACGGAATTTGAGCTCTTGGTAGAAAAGGATAGCTGTAAGGTTTTGACTAAGATTTGAAATTAATGGGTTTGTGTATTATGGCGACAGGAGACTGGCTGGGAACTTATCTTATAAGATATAAGGGAGTACTTGCTACTATCCTATACAACAAGAGCAACACCAACGGAAAACTTGTCTTGCTTGCATATGGAATGCCCGGATTTCCGCCTAAGATATCTGATGGGTATATAATAAAACTGGTTAAGCTGGGCTTTTCCGTTGGTATACCTGAGTATCTTGGCACTTTTGACAGCTCTGGCAGATTCAATTTTGAAAATGCCGCTACAAGCTTGGCCGTTGTTGCTTCCGGAATCAAGGAGAATAAATGTACTGATTTGATTTCTTCTAGTCCTGTCTCCCTTGATATAGAGCATGTAACACTGATAGGTGCCAGCTTTGGCGGAAGCGTTGTCCTAGTTGCGGCTGCTAAGTCATATTCTGTAGATTCCGTTCTGGCTATTGCTCCTGTCACCGATTATTCTAAAAAATTTATGGAATATTATGGAAATGAATCCGTAGATTCAACCATGGATTTATTATCGAAATTGCAGAAATTTACTTGGAAGTTTGACAAAAAAGATGTAAAACTTTTAAATGAAGGTAAGCTTGATATCAACCCTTTAAGGCATATGCATGAACTTAAAAGCAAGAGAGTGGCACTTTGGCACGGAAAACTAGATAGAAGCGTCAATTACTTAAGCTCTGTTGACTTTTTTTACAGCTTGAAGTTCTTTGGCTGTGATGCTGAACTAAACTTATTCCCCAGGTACAGGCATATGGGGCTTGGAATGCTGAACAATAGAAATCTGCAGGCCAAGCTGATCAAATGGTTATAACTTTATATTGGAGTTGATGACCTTATCTCTTTGATTGTTTCGTCATCATGAGAATAGATATAAGGCGATAGGTCCAAGTTTGGAGGGCTCTTCTTGAGCTTGCACTTGTAATTTTCCCTTAACAATTTATCAACTTCCAAATTATAGCTGTCCCAATTAATCCCTAGTGACTCTGCGTATTCTCTCTCTATATTTGTGGCTATCTCGTGTGCATAGGGATATTCATAGTCATCATCAAGAAGCCATTTTTCAGGAAGTTCATGGTGGCGGCCTATGCTTTCGAGAAGGCTTACCTTAGTATTGCCTATCATAATTTCAGGTGGCATGTTCGCTGATATGTAAATTGTTTTACCATCCAATGAATATCCTCCCGCATATTTAATATCAAATTCATGGCTGATTGAGACATCCAGCCCGGATTTATAAAGAAGCACATTACCCACTTTTTTGCCATCTATATATACATCCTTGTTATCAGATTCTATAATAGAACCATCTTTAAGGGGCATTGGCAGAAGAAATTTTATATATGAAGGCAGAGCATATGCAATTGCCGACATTACGTAGTTGTCCAATTTTTTGGGAAGCCCCTTTTTGTTTTCTATTACCTTATATGATACCATATTCTAGATTAGGGACAATATAATATAAATTTTTCCCAAAATTTAGAGATAAAAACTGCAATTTTATCATTCAATGCTGCGAAAGGCCATTTTAAGGATAACTATTTAAAAATTAAACTTCATTAATATACTTGATTTTATGGAGCTGAATAAATTAAGTTATCCCGATTCTAAGATAAATTTTACAGTAAGGCATACATTTTCACAGTTTAATGGCTCTTTCTCAAAATTTGAATTAGTTATGGAGGGCAATACTGGTGATATTAATTCGTTGAAAGCCAATCTGTCTGTTGACATTAGCAGCCTTGATGCTGGTATACCTATGCTTACTAAGCACTTGATAACCAAGGAAGAATTTTTCAACGCCCCAAAGTACCCTAACGCCAACTTTGTATCGACAAAAGTAGAAAAGAAAAGCGAAGGAGTACTTCATGTGAAGGGAGATATGACAATTAAGGATATAACTAAGGAGATACATTTAGATGTCAATTATAAGGAAGATGAATCAGGAGTCGTAATAAATTTCAATACTGATCTCAAGAGAAGTGATTTTGGATTAAGGACAAAAACGTTTTTAGATCGTTTTGGGATTATATCAAATACTGCAAAGGTATCCGGTGTCTTTAAATTCCTTAAATAAATTTTGTGATTCTGTGGACTATTCGGATACGACAATTATATTGCCTGTAAAAAACGAACCTTATGCAAAGGAGGTTTTGGGTGAAGTGATAAGCTCTTTGCCCCATTCTAAAATAATAATAGCTTATTCTGGGAATGTTAATGATTTGAAGAAGTATGGCAGTAAGAAACCTAATGTGATATTTTTAAAGCAAAATGGTAATGGGAAAGGTAATGCGTGCATATATGCATTCAAATCTATAAGGACTAAATTTGTAGGGCTTATAGATACAGACGGAACCTATGATGTAAAGGACTTAAGGAAGGCAATCAATCTGATACGTAAAGGAGGAGACATGATTATTGGGAGAAGGATTGCCAGTGAACATGGAGCTATGCCTTCATATATAAAGTTTGGAAATTGGGTTATCACACAGACTGCGAATCTTATTTATGGAATGCACCTTAAGGATTCACAAACTGGGCTTAGAGTGATAAAGGTTTCCTCATTGAAGACACTTAATCTTTATGAACAGGGGTTTGGAATCGAGAGCGAGATAAACATCAAAATGCACAAAAAAGGATATGTCACCAAAGAGATACCTATAAGTTACCATAAAAGGAAAGGGGGGCACTCAAACCAGCTTAAATTACTTGACGGATTAAAACTGCTTGCGATAGACTTTAAATTTATGTCAAAAGATAAATGATATTATTCCGGAGTATATTTAAGGTGAAATCCTTTTCCTGTCCCTTGGGAACATTGCGCATTCCCTTATGTTCTTCATTCCCGTTATCTGCATTGCCAGTCTCTCCAGCCCTATGCTCCATCCGGCGTGAGGCGGCGCACCACATCTAAATGCGTCTACATAGGATTTGAAGTTGTTGGGATCCATTCCTCTTTCTTTTATGGCGTCCACAAGCATATCAGCTATATGTATCCTCTGTGCACCGCTTGATATCTCCATTCCTTTATATATTAGATCGTAGCTATGGCTTAGCTCTTTATTGTTCTCGTTTGGCATTGAGTAGAAGGCCCTTACTTTAGTCGGGAATTCGGTCACCAGAACGGATTCGCCAAAATACTTCTCTATCGCTTTTTCGTGCTCTCTGGAGAAATCGTCGCCAAATTCTATGCTTTCGCCTTTCTCTTTCAGCTTCTTTACTACTTCTGCATACTCTATTACTTTTGTTTCAGGCACTTTAAGCTCAATGCCTAATACCTTTAAATCACTGTCATTCCTTCTTACTACTTCGCTAATTATGAACTCCAAGGTATCTTTTAGAAGCTTTTCTGCGTCATTGTAGTCCGAAAATCCAATCTCGACATCCATCTGTGTTATCTCGTTGAGGTGATACAGATCATTTGATTTTTCCGCCCTGTAAACTGGCATTATCATGAATACCTTATCCAATCCTCCGATAACTGCCATTTGCTTATACAGCTGAGGAGATTGGGCCAAATATGCCTTTTCTTCGAAATACTGCAATGGGAATAAATCCGCACCTCCCTCTGTAGCTTCAGCCACTATGGAAGATGTCCGTATCTCATTAAATCCTTTATTATATAGGAAATTTCTGAAAGAGTTTAGTATGGTAGATTCTATTTTAAAGATCGCTTCTGTTTGAAGCCGCCTTAGGTCTATATACCTATAGTCCAATCTTGTATCAAGCTCTGCAGGAACCTTTCCCGTCGTTTCAAATGGTATGACCTTGCTTATTGGATTTAAGTTGGTTATCTTTGTTGGTATTATCTCAAACCCAATCTTTGCTTCTGGATTGATCTTGACAATCCCTTCTACTGATATTACACTTTCTTTTGGTATATCCATTGACTCGATTATATTTTTATCGCAAGTGCCTGCTTTTCCTGTAACCTGTATGATGCCGGTGATATCACGGAGAAGTAGGAATGTTACATTTTTCAACTTTCTGACTTCATGTACCCATCCTGCTAAAGTTACCTTTTGGTTATCCATCTCCTGCGTTATCTCAGATACATAATTAGATCGAATCAAAAAATCACTTAATTTAAGGCATTTGAAAAATATTAAAAATAATCCTTTACTCTAGAGAGTTATTTCATAAGAGTTATGTTTATGGAGCTCACTTTAGATTTGCTGCCATCTTCATTTGTCAGCTCTTCGGATGCAGTAGAGATATCTTTCTGCTTTACATCTGTCAGGAACTTGTTTATGACTATCTCTTTTACATCAACAGCTTTTGATATTGAATTCCCTCTTGCTTTTATAGAAACCTCATTCATGCCATTGTTGAACTGCGTAACTACCGCTAATACATAGTTCATTGTAGGCTTCTTTCCTATATAGACAATATTTGTTTCATTTGTTTTTCTGCCTTCTTCTTCAGTTCTTGTTTCATCGTTTGCTACGTTCATTTCGTCTGCCATTCTATCATCTCTATTTGATGCTTATTATTAATTGCAATAATAACCTATTTAAATTTTTGTAGGCACTGCCTTATCTTGCTCGTTTTTATTATTTTGCTTTAGAAGGTTATCTGAAAGCGTATCTATCGTTGATTCCTCCTTCTTGATATCCACATTTACGCCTAGGTCCTTTAGTTCATGCAATGGGTAAGCAATTGCAACCTTGAGCATAAGCCTTATTTCTTTTTCGACTTCCAAATCCTTTGTTATAGAGATTTCGTATTTTACTGAAGCCTCAATCAGGCTTAGCAGATCCTCTGATATCTTCAAAACCCTGCTTTCGCTAATACTCCCATTTTTTATCATGTTGCGTGTTTCTTCCAAAGCCCACTTCAAATCTCCGTTTTCATCTATATATACCTTTCCAAAAGACCTCATAAACTCAGGCATCACAAAGTAGAATACTTTATAGAATACCTGGCCGAATATTGCACTGTAGGAGTACCTCATTATCATGTAGAGTGCTATAAATCTCTCTTCCCACTGGTCAAGATTCATTATATATGAGAAGACATCTTTAATAATCTGGGGTGGTTCCTCAGGCTTTCTCATTAGTCCGTCCATAAGGTTCTTTATAGCTCTTAGGTGCCTTTTTTCTGCTTTGCCCACATTTATGAAATGCTTTACATAGTTTACGTGCACCGGATCCGGCCGTGATGACCAGCTTTCGGCCATCAGTTCAACTTGCTTTTCGCCATAATAGAACAAGCTAAGGATTTTGGATATGTCAGACATGCTGAATTTAATGCCATTTGGCAAGATTACATATGTGCTTGTAACAGACCCCCTTTTACGCTTTACATTTATAAAGCTGGTAGCCCTTTTCATTGAATTTAATGGATCCTCCCTGATGTACGCGTCTACGTAATCGCTTATCCATAGTGGCATGTTGTAATTTTTCAATACTTCTTTTATACCTCTTTGCATGACCATATTTTCACCAGATTCAGGTTATTTTTTACCTTTACTGCTAGATCTCTTTAGTATTCTGAATATTATGTAAATTACTACTATTATGATTATTAAAGCGTATATGTAGTTTATAAAACTATCAGCTGAACTTTTTTTACTTGAACTATATACCTCCACATAATAGTTGTTTGTTCCTGAGAATTCTTGGGTTGGTCCTCCATTGGGCTGCAACCATTCCTCGTATATTGTTATGGGGTATGATCCTGCAGTTGCCTTTGAATCGACATTAACATAGAATGTCACGTTGACAGATTGCCCTGGCTGCAAGGCATTTACATAGGAATTTGAGTCTACCGGGGTTATTGGATATACTGATTCAAAACTCAGGGTCATCTCCTGTGCCTCTTCGTTTCCGGTGTTTTTTATCTGCAGTGTTACAGGAACATCTGTAGCTCCTGGCAATAGGGTATCGCTCAAGTTCTCTATATTGATTATTGCAGATTTCTGCACGGATATATTTATACTAAAGTTTCTTGATGTTGAGTTTTTCAGATTCGCATTTGAATAAGTCAACTCTATAGGCAATTTTGTGCTGTTTCCTTCAAATTCCCTTCCCAACTTTATGTATATTGGCTCTGTGTTAGAGCTTCCAGGCTCAAGTGTTGGAATGAAGAACTTGTCCATGCTTCCATAAGTTATATTCTGGTTTGGGAGCAATGACAATGTCAGATTTTTAGCAGTGCCTAATCCAGAGTTGCTTATCAGCAGGGTTATAGTCTGGTTTCCTCCGGAGTATAACGTTTCTGGAACAGATGAGCTTGTGCTTACAGATATTTCAGGGCTGTTGATAAGCACATTTATTGGCAGTGTCTCATTTTCCACAGTTTTGTTCCCAAACATGTTCTCATATACTAGTGTGGCATTTATATCCTGTACCCCAGAGGTTATCCCTCTCGATACATAAGCCTGTGCAGATAAATCTGTAGATTGTGAATTTGGCAGATCGGATATGCTGAATTTGCTTTGCCCTATAAATTTCAAATAAGTAGAATTATGCAGTATTACTGTTACATTGTCAGCTACCCCATTCCCAAGATTGGTAAGGTCAATTTCCAGATTGGCATCGGATTCTGGAACAATTGGATTGGCCTGCTGTATGCTGGCGCTTAAAACAGGCTTTCCGTATATGTATATATAGATAGGCATTTCGGATTCACCTGGCTCTGATGTTGTGAATGTCGGTGTTTCTGCAAATTTTGACCTATATGTAGCAACTGCGTCTATTTCATATTCTCCCGCAGGTATATTCTTTGGGACTCTAAATGTGAAGTAAAAAACGCCGTCATTATCTGTGCCCTCTCCTATATTGTATATTATATTGCTATACACAGGAGAGAAATTAAGCATAGGGTTCTGAGAGAGTAGCTGCAGGTTGATGTCATATAATGAATGCGAATAGGAATTATATAGGTTGAACGAGATGGTTGCATTCTCTCCGGCCACTAAAGGAGATGGAGATATTTGTAGATTTGTTATTGATAATGCACCGCTTACCTGCGATAACCCTTGGGCTGATGAAATGCCCGCCAAACCTAGAACTATTATGCATAATGAAATCAAGCTTATTTTATACATTTTATCACTCATTTTCCTATAGTGGTGCTGAACAGCTTAAAGCTCAATAATAGCACTACCACCGAGAATGCTATCAGAACTGAAAAATCTAATATCGCAGAATTGATTGGGTAATATCCGTACATCATGATATACCTTATACCACTTGCGGAATATGTCAATGGATCTATTACGCTGAGAGGGTATAGCCACGAGGGCAATGAGGATGTGGGGAAAAATGCTCCAGATATGAACCAAAGAGGTAATGTTATTGCATTTGCAATTATCGAATATACCTCGATCTTTGAGATTCTTGATGCAAGTATTATCGTTATCGCAGAAAATGCTACCGCAGTCAATGCGATAAGCACTAGTATTATTGCAACGCCTGCTATGCCCATGGCTACGGTAGCACCATCAAGCAGCCCTATCAAAATAGCTATTACTCCATATATCAATGCTTGGGTTGTTCCGGACATTATCTTCCCTAATATGATTGACAGTTTATTTATTGGAGTTATCAGGAATGACTTTAAGTTGCCTAACTGCCTATCGGTTATAATTGACATACCTCCACCGAACATGGATCCAAAAACGGCGACCATTACTATTACACCGCCAACCAGGAATGTCCTGTAACTGGCATCCGCGGCATATGCTGGGTCTGAAACCACCTGATCAGGAGAGGAAGTTGACGAGTACTCTATAGGCTTTCCTATATTCGATTCGTACTGCTCTGCCAATGACTCTATTATATTAACTGAATTTCCAAGGTCGGCAAAATTGTTTGCATAATATATGTATATTCCAGGATTTTGCGTGTTTAAGCTTGGGAAACTTGGGGATATTACCACAACATCTGTAATTTGGCCCGCCTTCAATGCGGATAATGCAGCTTGCTGTGTCGTAAGCATTTCAACGTTTAGGTCATTGTTTGATTGTAGTGACTGTACAAAGTTATAAGCTGATGGATTTGAGGCATAGTTTACTACACCTATGTTTGTTATTATATCGGAATTTGCCCCGAGGTTGCCAAGCATCAATATAAGCACTAATGGGAATATCAGCGACCTAATTAGGTTTGTCCTAAGCTTGCTTTTGAATATCAGCATTTCCCTTTTGTATATAATTAAAGAATCGCTTACGATACTCATTTTTTGGACCTCATTTGAATTTGTGGCTTCCCCTCCGCCTTATCCCTTAATCCGGTTCCGGTAAGCTTTATGAATACGTCATCAAGTGTTGGGAGGTGCATGCTTATCCCCAATATCGGTATATTCTCCTTTATCAGCTCTTTTGTTATATCGGAGAATTTCGCTATCTCTCCTTTTTCGATTGCTGCTGTTACTATATCTATTTTGACTACGGGAGACAGCCCAAAATCTTCCAGCACTGAAGCAACTTTGCCTGTAGCATCCGATTGCGTTACTATCTCTACTATGTCCCCCGAGCTGACAGATGCTTTAAGCTCGGATGCTGTGCCTATTGCTTTTATTTCTCCTTTGTCTATTATTGCTATCCTGTCGCATAGAGCATCGGCTTCCTCAAGGTACTGTGTTGTAAGCAGCACTGTGATGCCTTTCTTATTCAGGCTACGTATCTTTTCCCATAATGCTGTCCTGTTCTGGACATCCAGTCCTGTAGTTGGCTCGTCCAAAATTATTATCTTTGGATCTTGTATCATCGATCTTACCAGTGCAAGCCTTCTCTGCATTCCACCCGACATTGAGCCTGCTTTGTAATCTGCAAAATCCGTCAGTTCTGCATCTTTTAAGCTTTCTGCTATTTTATCTTTTATGTTTTCTATGTGGTATAGTTCTCCAAATATCTCAAGGTTCTGGCGGGGTGTCAGATCCTGCTCCACTACTGTCTCCTGTGTCATGAAGCCTATCATCTTCTTTGCCCTGTGAACCTCCTTGTGTATATCTATTCCATAAAGATTTATCGAGCCTGAAGTTGGAGTAAGCAATGTCAGTATCAGGTTTAGAGTTGTGCTTTTTCCAGCACCGTTAGGCCCCAAAAGCCCAAATATCTCTCCCTCCTTCACGTTGAATGATATATCTCGGACAGCGGTAAAATCTCCGAACTTCTCAACTAAGTTTTTAATTTCTAGCGCATTTTTTACCATGGGATACATCCTAGCTCAAATTCTAACTCGAATTTGTATAGTTGACACGATTCAGATTATTTTATAAGGCTTGTGACTGTTTTTACAAGCTTATGGAAATCTTTTTTTATCACATTTAAGGCTTTTTTGCCATCGGGAGTTATGTGGTAATATTTCTTTATCTTGCCATCGCTCTTTATTGCTTCCGATTCTATATAACCTGCTTTTTCCAATACTGATATTATGTTGTATACATCATTTTTGATGGAACCCTCTTCGGTTAAATTCGACAAAAGTGGAGATTTCTTTATCTTTTTTATTATATCGTAAGGGTAAGCCTTTTTGTCTTGGTCAATTTTTTTCAAGATGAACAGCTTTAGCAGTATGTTGTGGAATTCACGGTATTTGTATTTTTTGGTTTCTTTTTCCCCCATTATATGACCATTAATAGTTTTTATTTAAACTAATATTTAAAGTAAAGAAATATTAAGATTTGCTTTTTTGTTGCGTCTAAAAATTTTAGATTTAAAAAATAAAAATAAGTGCACCTTAATCAGACATCATCTGAAGTGTAAAGGAGCATTGACCCGTATTTGCGTGCTATCTGGCTTGATCTTACCCCATATATTGATTTTACACTCTTTTTGTTTGCCAGATCAACGAGCCTCTGTGTTATTATTCCGTCAAACACTATGGATTCGATATTGTCTATATCCTGTATTGACTGGATAAGCTCACGGATAGGAACTTCGGCTATTAGCTTTTTGTCAGAGCCATAAATTCTTCCTCTAAGGGTGTTTTTAAGTTCTGACAAGGAAGCTATCATGCTTTCCTCGGGCTTTAACTTAACTTTCTCTACCAGTTCTGCTGGCTTTTCCTTAAGCTCCTCCTTTGCTGCTTGTTTCTTGATAGATTGCTGCCTTTCCGGTGCAGGCCTCTGATTTTCTTCCACTTCTTTTTTGGCAGGGACTGCTTCAGGCTCTTTGTTCTCGACCTTGGGTTCCCTGCTTGTTTCTACATGGATCTTATCTTCTTCTGCGTCTACTGGTGGCTCTGGTCCTCTCAACTGCTTCTTTTGTTCCTGTGGTTCTGCTGGCTTTGAATACTGTGGATAGTTATGGTTGTTCTTGAACCTTGGCCTGTCCTTATTATAGTTGTTGTTTGCACTTTCCTTATTATTTCCCCTGCTCTCAGAGTTATGGTTGCTCTCAGGCAGGCTGATTTTGTATACAACTGCTGCCTGCTCCATAGGCATCTTTGATCTTAGGGCTTTTATTATCTCTTTTCTTGTGAGCTCTTCTACCTCCTTGCCATCCGGTGCCCTTGCTACATAATCGATATCAGCTACGCTTGCTATATTCTTGACTATCATGGTACCGCCATGATCTCCGTCAGTGAATACAGTAACCTCTTTTTCGGTAGCTAGTTTTATCAGGCTCTTTGGTATGTCCGTAGTAGCTCCTCCCACTGCGATTGCATTTGCTATGTCGCTACGCAGCAAATTAACCACATCAGCTCTCCCCTCCACTATTATTATGCTTGAACTTTTGTCTATATCAGGGCCAGCAGGCAGATTCTCGGGGCCATAATTTATTACTGTGCTGGACTTTACTTCAGACTCGACCATATCGCTTATCTCTTTGCTATCTGGTATGACGTTTTCCATGAGAGATTTTAGAAGATCCTTTGCACGGTTTATTACATGGGCTCTCTTCTCATTCCTTGTGTCCTCTATCTTTAGCACCTTGAAATTTGTTTCGTATGGGCCTACCCGATCAACAGATTCTATTGCGGCTCCTAATATACATGTTTCTACCCTGTCCAATGAGGAAGGGAGTACAAGCGTACCGGATGTTTTCCCGGAATTGGATGAACTCTCTATTTCTATCCTTCCGATCTTGCCGTTCTTCTGCAAATCCCTTAGATCAAGGTCTTCTCCAAGCAAACCTTCGGTTTGCCCAAAAATAGCGCCTATTATATCAGGCTTTTCTACTGTCCCATCTATATCAAATTTTGCTTCTATTACATACTTTACAATGTCTATATACGACTTTGCCATTAAATTCACTTGTCTTTTGCTTTAGAAATAGTCATTCGGCTTTACAGCATTACTTCTCTTGCTATGCACTTATGCTCACTGTGTTTAAATCAATTTGTGGCATTAGATATGCCGCATATGATGATTTGTTAATAATTGATAACATTGTAAACGCCATAAAGTTTTAAGTATGACTATTTTCAATATTCATTAAGGACTAACAGATATAAAAATGTTTGTCTGGTTGCAATAAATAAATGAACATTCGGTTAGGTTGGCTGCTTTTCAAGGCTACCAATTCCTATATTAGGAGCAATACCGGAAGGAGGGATATTCCTTACTAATATATAAAGCATCTTGCCACTGCTGCCACTTGGATAAATAAAAATAGGGCCTTCCGAATAGTTGAAGTAGTAATTTCCTTTTTCTGTGAAATTTTCCCAGGTATCTGATTTCGGATATACGTAAGCCTCTTTTTCGGTATAACTGTTAAATTTCGGCAAGCTCTCAATATATCCAGAACCTGCAGATGAAAATGTGAGCCCATTGTCTACAGTGTAGATTGCATCGGGCGTTGTGTTCCATTTTGCATTGTTTAATACAACTCCGTTGAAATCGCTGTAAAAATCGAACACCTTGTCACCATTGTCATATCCTGCATATGGTAGACTAAGCTGAGGTGCCTCTCCTGAATAATCCCCACTGTAATTTGCAGTTTTTGGTAGAAATTCCATGGTTATGGGGATTGATTCATCAGAATATAAAGATACCGGCAATTTTACCCAAAACGTGGCCTGTGAAAAAGATGAGCTGCAGTTATCTTGGCACCAGCTGTAAAGCTCTTTGCCATTGTAATAGAATCTTATATTTCCTAAATTTTGTGTTTCTGCACTACGGAAACTAGCAGGATCTATAGTTATATTGGCTTGGTAACCTGCAGGTATCTTTCCTCCTGAATTGGTTATTGATATATTGGCATAGTATGGATCGTAAGAGTAGTTTAAGTCGGCTGCCTGTACCCTAAAGGACCCGTCAAAGGTAAAATTTGCAGGCTTACTCAAGCAGTTCACGTCAGAAAGATTCTGTGGAGGGGCTGAACAGTAATCGGATTTAAGAACAAAAAGCCCATCGTATTGATTGCCTATTACAGGAGTAAAATTATTGAAATATGCATAGCAGTATATTTTCTGTCCACCCTCACTTACATTTGGGGTGCAGAAACCATAATTGCTATTGTAAGTGCCTATTTTTACTGAGAAGTTGGTTATTTTGACGGAACCTGGCTCAGTGTCAGAAGCTATCAGTGTGAACACGCTGCCTATCTTTGTAGAGTAGTTTACAGAATACCCAGAGCTTAGGCAATCGAATCCGTTATAGAAATCACATTGTGAAGGGATTATAGACTTTGGCAGCGATATATATGCAAAGAGCAACGATATCACAATTCCTATTATCAGTATTACAAATCCGTAAGTAGATAAAAACTCAACAGCACTTTGTGATTTCAGCTGCTTGGATAGCATGATTTAATATTAATATACAATTATATAAATGTTATATAAAACAGCAAGGTAGATAATTTTGAACCTTCCCCATATTAAAAAATCACTAGGCCAAAATTTCCTGAATAACCGTAATATAGCTGCTATTGAATCTGAATATGGCAGAAACAGGAATGTGATAGAGATTGGTCCAGGCAGGGGGATATTGACAGAGGAGCTTTGCAAAAGGGCAAAATCCGTACTTGCGGTTGAAAAGGATTCTTCGTTGTATGAGGAATTGCTGAGCTCTCTCGCATATGAGCCTAACTTGACTTTATTAAATATGGATTTCTTTGAATTTGACATTGATGCGAGCAAATACGAAATTATAATATCAAACATACCCTACAATCTGTCAAGTAAAACATTGAAGTGGCTTGCGGATAACCACAAGGAAGCCCTGTTGTGCGTGCAGAAAGAATTTGCGGAAAGGCTTACCGCAAAGCCAGGGGAAAGGAATTATTCTAAATTGAGTGTATTCGCACAGCTGAATTTTTCAGTATACAAGATAATGAAAGTCAAAAGGGGCTCGTTTTATCCTGTCCCAAAGGTGGATTCTGAAATAATTTATTTAAAGCCTGTAAAAAATAAGGTCTCTGCATCTGAATACAGGATATTGGACCTTATAATGGAGCACAAGAAAAAGATCCTGAAGAACGCTATTTTGGATTCTCAAAAAAACTTGGGATTGACACAAGAAAGGATAGCGCAGGTAATGAGAATCTTGAATGAAGACAATAACCTTAAAGGGATTGATCTTTCAAAAACTAAAGTGTTCAAGATAAATCCTGAAGCACTGCTTAAGATCTCCCAATTTATAAATCAATATTTAGAGCTATAAATTTAGGCACGGCCCGTATTTTATTGTCGAAGATAATTGCTTGGATTGTTTTGATACCTGCATTTGTTGGATTTTGACAATTAATAAGTAAGCTTTTTAAAGTTTTGCAAAAAAACACAGAATGAAGATGATTTATAATGCCAATTGCAGAATCTGATAGCAGTGAATCTGAAAGTGGCAGCTCGATAAAGTCGGAGATAAAATCCCTTTTGAAGTTTTTCTATATAAATGAGGTTCCATCTTATGGAAACAATTTCTTCTTTACATTAGGCGTTTATTTATTGGAACTCTTCGCCATACTTGCAGTTACTGGAATAATAATGCTTATATTTGGACCTTACTGGTGGGACCTTACAACAGTAGGTGCATTTGTAAGGAGCATACATCTTTGGGCGGCAGAGGCATTTGTTACTATTATGTTCTTGCATTTATTTGTGCAGTTCTCAACTTCTGCTTACAAGCAAAAAAAGCTCGTATGGATGATAGGAGTAGTTTTATTGCTGCTTGTTTTATTGGAATATGCTTTTGGAATAGGTCTGGAAGGCGGCTTTGTATCCCAGTGGAATGATAAGGCAGGGGCGGACTTATGGGATGGATTAGGCTTGGGTTATTGGATTAACCCCCTTAATAATGGCGCACTGCTTGGATGGCATGTCGCAATAGTCCCTATATTGCTCATATTCCTTATCTTTACCCATTTTATGCTTGTCAAGAACAAAGGATTGAACAAGCCTTATAAGAAAGGGATACCTTATACAATGGTTCCTGCGGACCACAAGTCAATGTACAAGCGCATGGTTTATATATTTGCGATTGTGCTTGTTTTTGCAATACTCCTGCGCTCTCCTTATGTGCCGCCTTTGACTATACAAAGCGTTGCGCAATCAAATCCGAATATAATGGCGATAACACTGCTAAGCGAGTTGAATCAAAGCTCACATACAGCGACATACCTTGATACCATAGATCCATATACGTTCAACACTTCAACAGTATATGTTGTATCTCCATATGACACATACATCAATTCTTCTTATAATGCAAGAAATTATATGGCGGAATATTTGTCTGAAAGCCCAAAGGAACGCAGCATAAGCTTTTCGGAAGCCAATTCTTTCTTCAGCAAAAATTGGTCAATGCAGGATGCATCACAGTCTTCTGATCCATTAATAGTATCTATAGCAGAATTGGTGAAGATGGCCCAAGCGGGCACTTACCAGGAGATCCTTCAGAGCGAGGAGACAAGCGGCTTAAATTATACTTATGTTATAAGATTTCTATCTGACACCAGAGAGTTTCAGAGCACTGCAAGCGCTTATGGGTTGAGGACCGTCCAATGGGGCATGCTCAAAGCAGGTGGAATGTGGTGGCAGGTTGGGAGCTATTGGATGGCGCCATACGATTACATGGAGATAATTACATCAGGACTGCCATGGTGGAATGACCTTGAAAATGGGATAGTTGCGACAGTGGCCTTAATACTGCTTTTATTCCTTCCGTATTTGCCTTATCTTAGGGACATACCAGACAAGCTCAGACTTTATAAAATCTTCTGGAACAGGTTCACGATACCTGAAATGAAGAAAATCAAGAAAAAGAAATGATTATCCTGAAATGCTTGGGCTTCAGTTATCCATATATTTTTCCATTAAAAAGCGAAGTGCCGCTGGCAGGATTTGAACCTGCGACGTTCCGGTATCTGAAATGAGTTACTTCAGCCGGACGCTCTCCCACTGAGCTACAGCAGCAAGTTTTCATAAGATTTAATCAGTTATTACTTAATCTACGAGTAATATAAAGAGGGATATGCAAAAAAAGTATATATACCTTTGTATCTTTCCCTTACTGGTAAAGCACTTCTTTGCCCTTTATGCATTACTAATATAAATTATAATTTGCAATGGTATATATATGGAAAATGACTTTTCGTTTATAGGCCAATGCTCTGAGCTTGTCAAATCAAAGGGCATTGAGGCTAGGGCTTACCAGATAAACATAATCAGGAGCATAATCAATGGAGGCAACACGTTGGTCGTGCTTCCTACAGGGCTTGGAAAAACTTTGATAGCGGTATTTTCAATTGCGTGCACCCTATATGATGGCAAAAAGGCATTGATGCTTGCCCCTACAAAGCCTCTTAGCGAACAGCACTTTAATTCTCTGCGCTCACTTCTAAATATAAATGAGGATGATATACTTCTTTTGACTGGAAAACTGCCAATCGCAAAGAGAAAGGTACTTGAGGAGAGGGCAAGGATTATAATAGCAACCCCACAGACAGTTGCAAATGACCTGAAATCCTCAAACCTTGACCTTGACCAATTTGGGATTGCTATATTTGATGAAGTTCATAGGGCAGTAGGCAGGTATGCATATACCTATGTGGCAGATAAATGCAAGGAAAAGAACATTAAAATATTGGGGCTTACAGCATCACCTGGGAATAGTAGGGACAAGATTATGGAACTGATTGACACCCTTGCAATAGACAATATAGAAGTTAGAACTCCAGAAGATCCTGACGTGGCACCTTACGTAAAAGAAAAAAATGTGACAAAGATATTGGTTGAGAAAGGGGAAACCGTAGAAAGGATTTCTTCTTTGCTAAAAGGACTAATTGAAGAGCACCTTTATGCTTTGTTCCATATAGGCTTGTGCCCGTTCAAGAAGCTGGAGTCTATCTCAAAAATGAGGATTTTGGACATCGGTAAAAACATAGACCAGCTTAAGGGAAGCAATTACAAATTCATAGCAATATTCCACTATATATACGTACTTGACCTGCTCCATGCTTACGACTTGGTAACCACAGAAGGCATTCAGCCATTCATGTCTTATATAGATTCGATAAGAAATAAAGAGAAGAAGAATCGGAGCGTGCAAAGCATGCTCAAAAACCATGTATTTTTGAAAGCGGTTGGCATAGCAGAAACAGCACTCAAAAACGGGGAGGAGCACCCGAAGATGAAAGCTCTTGTGCAGCTTATAACTGAAAATCACATAGACAACAAGATAATTATCTTTGCGCAGTACCGCTATACAATATCAAAGATAGTTGAAGTTTTGAACAATGCAGGCTTAAAAGCGATGGCCTTTGTAGGGAAAAAGGAAGGAGTGACACAGGATCAGCAGATGCAAGTTATAAAGGACTTCAGGGATGGGAAGTTCAACATTCTTGTAGCTACTTCTATTGGAGAAGAAGGCCTTGATATACCTAGCGTGGATACGGTGATATTCTACGAGCCAATAACTAGCTCTATAAGGAGCATACAAAGGAAGGGCAGGACAGGAAGATTCAATGTTGGAAACATATACGTGCTGATAACAAAGGATACAAAAGATGAAACATATTTCATGGTTTCAAGTTTCAGGGAGAAAAAGATGTATGATATGATACTTAGGATAAAGAAAAGCCTGGAGAGAATGCCAAAGCCGGCTGCGGCAAAGGCGGGCCAAAAGAGGCTTTTCTAATCTTTAGATTATAATGCTCATTTTAATTGTCGTGTTATAAATCAGCAGGTTAGGAATAAATTTATAACTTTAGCTGCTCAATTATTTATTGGCTTTTAGAAGAGTGGTTGCTTGCACAGATATGTAAAAGGAGCTAGGAGTGAGAGGGAGTTGATAAATTTCTTCTACAAGCTTAATTATTCCGTGATACGGTCCGCAGGAAGCGGAGTTAACTCGCTTAGCCCTGACATAATTGTTATAAAGAATAAGAAAGGGTTTGCATTCGAGTGCAAAGCCTGGGATAGATCGAGCCTGTCTATAGACAAGGATAGGTACAAAAGCCTCATGGATTGGGAAAGCAACACGGGAATGAATACATTTATAGCTTGGAGGATGAACATTAAAGGATGGTACTTCATAAAGCCAGAAGAGATGAATGAAACAGATAAGCATTACACCATAACAATGACGAATGCACTAAAGATAGGAAGGAACTTGAACTCCATAATAATATGATTTTGTCTGCCTCAGTAGCTCAGTAGTAGAGCGTCTGCATGGTAAGCAGAAGGCCGCGGGTGCGATTCCCGTCTGAGGCTGTCTAATTTTTATACACTTTATAATGTTGGTTGTTAGAATTCGGCTCTCAGATCTATATTATGGAAATCATTTCTTCTTTTCTTTTATAAATATCTTGTATAGTATGCCGCTTGCGCCTTGAAATATGCCCCCTATTATCAAAGGTATTGGCAGTGATATATCCATAAGGTACCCGCTTAACCCAGAACTCAACTGGGACATCCTGCTTGATACCCCGTTGAAGCTGGTAGCTGAACCGTAATCCTCTTTGTCTATGCCACGCACATTTAGGGCAGACCTGTTAGGGCTTCCAAAGCCTGCAAATATCGACCTCAATATATACATAAACCCGGCTATTATTACAGTAGGTGACAGAGCCATCGCTATCAGAATGATGCCGCTTGCTGTCCTGGTAATTGAAGAGACATTGAGAACATTGAAGCGGCCAAAGGATTTTGATGCGAGATAAGAACCAAGTGCGGTTGTAATATATGAGATTCCGAATATTATACCTACAGTTGTGGCACCCGTGCTATACATCAGTTCTATCCATAAAGGAAGCAGGGGCACGGAAATCCCTGTTCCGACTCCAGAGACTATATTGATCACCATTATTTTTGATATGTATTTGAAGCTCTCCTTCTTCATTATCTTTGATGTCTTCTTAGGCCTCTTGATTTCCTTGACAAATATTATGCTTATGAAGGATATTAGAAGCAGCAAGTCTGCGAAAAGGAAAAGGTACCTGTAAGCCATCAATGTGCCGACGTATCTTGATATAAACGATTCCGAAGCAAGCATAAATGATCCAAGGATGGAAAAAAGTGATGTGAGCATTGTAAGGATTCCTAATTTCTTGACTCTTATAGATTCGTTTTCATAGTTGCTTGCTATCAATGCGGTTAGGCCTGGTGAAAATAATCCCCTCATTCCACCAGCACCGCCGCTTAATCCTGTTATCACCATGGCGATTATTATAATATCCAAGCTGCTTGAATAGAACAGAAGGAATGCTCCTATTACAGGTAGCAATTCGGCTATCAGCAAGCTGTATTTATAGCCATATCTGTCCCCAAACATTCCAAGTGCCAGCGTTTCAATAACCGTGACAAGCATTATAGCCGCAATTATTATCCCTATAGTTACAAGTTTTAAGTTGAGCAGTTTTAAGTATAAAGGAAAGGCAAGCACCATGAATATTATTCCAGCGCTTCTGCTGGCTCTTGAATACTCAAGAAACTTAAAAGAACTATCTAGATCCATGGAAACCCCTATTTCAAGCTTTAGATATTTTTTATATCATATCTATTAATACTCTTATATTATTGGAAAATTTATAGGACTTTGAATTTAATGCAACGGTCGAGGAATAATTTAAATATATTGAATGGGATAATAATATAGATTCCGATGAGAGAAAGGACTAAAACAGGAATAAAAAATTTTGATGATATTGTAGGGGGTGGTATACCACAGGGCAACCAGGTTGCATTGGCAGGAGGGCCAGGGGCAGGTAAAACTCTTTTTTCATTTGAGTACCTTTACCATAATGCAAAAGCCGGAGAAGTAAGTCTGATGTTCTCGCTGGAAGAAACCTCTGACATGATAGTAGAGAATGCAAAAGCCGCTTTTCCGGAGTTTAAAGACATAGACGACTTGATAAGCCAGAACAAGCTAATTATTTATGGATCTGAAAAAACGGGACAGTATGTACAGAGAGATACCGATGGCGGAAGTTATTCTTTCAATGAATTGGTATCGGGAATAAGCTCTATTGCCAGTTCGTACAAAGCAAGCAATTTGGTAGTTGATTCTATAACGGTAATCAAGCTCATGATAAAGGACAAGCTGACGTATAGGCAGCTGACTATGGACCTTATTAATGGATTGCGCTCACAGAATATAACATCCTTAATGACAATAGAATTGAACACCGCAACAAGAGAGGATATACAGTTCAAACCAGAATTCTTCATGTATGATGGTATAATCTCGCTTTATCTGGAGGGTGGGAGCAACAATAGAGTCCCAATATTGGAGGTTATCAAGATGAGGGGCACGGACCATAGTTTCAGAACGTATCCTTATGAGATAAAAGGTGATGGTATAGCAGTCTTGTCATTGCCTCAGATAAAGGATTGAAAATTGGTGTGAATATAGATAGTGGAGTAGTAAATAGAATAAAAACAGGGGTTAAGGGGTTGGACAATATGGTTGGAGGAGGAATTCCGGAGGGATCGCAGATTCTTTTCTTGGGGTCTCCGGGAGCGGGAAAAACGCTTCTTTCGCTCGAAATATTATACCATAATGCAAAGCTTGAAATTCCGTCCACCTTCATTACCAATGAAGAAAGGAAGGGAGCATTGGTTAATAATATAAAAAATGCCTTTTATTCTTTCGACGATTATGAAGATTATATAAGCAGCAACATGATACAAATAAGCCACAGACCATTAATAGATGCATTCAAGAGCAGGGAGAACTTTGAAAAATTCATAAGCGATTGTGTATCAGATATACAGACCAATAAATCAAAATTAGTGATTTTTGATTCTATAAGCAGCTTAAGGCCTATCATGGAAGACGATAGGACATTTACAAGAGCAATAACCTATATGACCGAAGCTTTGAGGGATATTGGAGTGACCTCAATACTGACATATGAGGTTAATCAGAATGTTAGCAACAGCGATCCTTTAAGCATAGGGCTTTACAGCACATCAATGTTTGATGGAATAATGGTGCTTAGCATGAATCGCAGTGAAGGTGCTACACAGTATTCGATAGAAGTAACTAAGCTTAGGAATTCGGCACATAAATTATCAAGCTTGCCATACCAGATAACAGATTCAGGCTTTGATGTATTGTCAAATTGATGGTTTTTATGGAAGAAGGAAAAAGCTTAATGCAAATACTGAATGATGACATAGGGTTCACCAGGGATCTCATTTCTTTTTTGCTAACTGCGCAGGTTAAAAGAGGGTTAGCAGAAATAAACAGTTATATACCGGCAAACCTTGCAGGCAATGTACTCCCTTACTTTGTAGCTGCAGGGGTACTTGATATAACAGGAAAGGACATAAACAGAAATAATATAGAGCGCCTTTTCAATGCAATTGGAGTCCCAGTAAACAGGGATATCCTAAATGGCATTGCAAGCATAAAGTTCAAGAACCATCTTGTATACGTCATATCAATATTATTTATATTGACAAGCGGTCAAGAGGCAACAATGGACAAGATAATAAACATGGCAATAGCGTTTGATGTCGATCCTGATATAGCGCTTGCGAGAGAATCGGTTGACATATTCAACCAGGTTGGAAAAGAGCATGGATTCCCTGCTATAAAACTTGGTACTGCTTGATTTTGATTTTTGCTTATTCCTTTTACATCAGTGCCAAGAATAGGTAGTAAGGTATCTCGAACAACCCATTTTCTTTCTTTAACCTGTTTGAATTGAATACTACCCGATTCCTTGGGAAATCCATATGGTAAGAGTTATACTTTGCGCTGCCGCTTTTGACCTCTATACCTAAATCCATGCTAGGCAGGAAGAAATCTACCTCTACCCCCTCCTTCAAAGTGTATACTTGACCAAACCTTCGCATCAGCTCAACCCCTACAATGTTTTCGATTAATGGGCCCTGCATCAGGATCTCGGTCCTGTTATAGTTATTGTAAAAATCAGAAAACGCAATATAGGTTATTGGATCGGACAGATATGTTTTTCTTACTAATTTTGTTGGACTGTTATTTTTGATGTCAAATTTTAATACAGGCTTTATTATGCCAAGATCTAATAGCAGTTTATAATAGTACATCACCAACCTCTTTGGCAGCTTAGTATCAGATTCCATTGAATCAAAAGTATATATGCTGCCGCAGGAATTTGTTATGGCAAAAAGTAGTTTCTCTAGATCATAAGCAGGGACTTTAAGGCTTTCGAATTCTTGCATCAATGATTTTCGGTAATTATAGACTGCATCATATAGATCCTCTTTGTTCTTGTAATCCACTATCGAGCTTATAAATCCGCCGGATCTTGAATATGACGAGAACAGGTCCTTAAAAAAGCTCTCGTTGCCTGAATCCCTTATTGCACAAGCCTGCAAGTATATTTTCTCCATATATTTAGGGTTGGATTTTGCTATAATTGGAAGAGATGCTAAATAACCTTTAATATCGTGCTTGCCGAATTTCAATATATAGTCTCTGAAAGTGATAGGGCTTATAGTATAGTGCTTTGCTCCTGTTGAAAGCTTTGTAATATGCCTGTTGCTTGTGCTTGACGGCAGGAACCTTGTTGATATAAATAGTTTCTTTATGCTTTTGGAGTTGTTTATTGTGCTGAATAGTAGTTTTCCTTTATCTAAGGAAAATTTCAGATATGGGTCTATCCCGCTTACAAATACATCCAGCTTGCTAGGGCTTTTCTTTATCTCCCTGAATATACTTATTACGTCAGAATCCCCCAAATTTTCAAAAGGCACATACACCATATTTCTCTTAGATCTTCTGCGGTTTACATACCCATATAGAATTTGCTTTATAATAGATTCGTTATAATCTGTATTTGTTATTATCAGCTTTTGGCCGTTTTTGAGCTCAGGGAGCTTGTACAATTTGCTGTAATAAGCGAGGTATTTGGTTTTTTTGGCATTCCGGTATTTACTGCTCCACCAAGGATTGTAAGCGGACAGTAGATTATCGTTTAATTGTTGCTTCATATGATTACTTGAACCATGATTTTTTATTGGAATCGAGATCCTTGAACTTCTCTATCAGCTCCTTCTGTTCAGAAGTGAGCTTCTTTGGGATATCCACTTTTATCTTTATTATCAAATCTCCGAAGCCGCCTTTATTGAAATGCGGCATCCCTTTGCCCTTTACCAATACCTGCTCACTGTCCTGCGTGCCAGGCTCTACTTCAAATTCAACCTCGCCATCTATACCTTTTGCTTTCTCGACACCACCAGTTATAGCTGTATAGAATGGTACATGAGCTTCCATGTAGATATCATCTCCCCTCCTTACAAATCGCTTGTCTGGAAGTATGTTTATCTCTATATATAAGTCCCCCTGACCGTCCTTTCCATAGTCTCCCATTCCGGAAACCCTAAGCCTGTTGCCCGTGGCGATTCCTCTTGGTACTTCGACATCTATTGTTTCACTTGCATTAAGCCTTCCCGTACCGTTGCACTTTGTGCACTTCTTCTCTGGTATATTTCCAGTTCCCCCGCATGTAGGGCAGATGCTTATAGTCTGCATCATCCCAAATGGTGTTCTTCGTACATTCCTTACCTGCCCAGTTCCTGCACATGTAGGGCATTTTTTAATCTTGTATCCTGGCTCAACCCCTGTTCCTTTGCATTTGTCGCATTCCTTTATATGCGTAATCTTTATTCTTTTTGAAGTTCCATGTACTGCCTCTTCCATTGATATGTTTACCTTTGTAAGCAAGTCTTTCCCTTGATCATCCCTTTGCCTACCGCCTCTGCCACCACCGAATATTGTATCGAAGAAATCATCGCTTTCAGAGAAATTTCCCCCTACATTGAATCCCATATCACGGAATATGTCCTCAAAATTAAAGTTCCTGAATATATCCTCTTGGTTGTATTGCCTGTTAAATCCTTCAGGGCCATATGCATCGTATTGCTTTCTCTTCTCTGGATTGCTCAGCACGGCATAAGCTTCATTTATCTCCTTGAATTTCTCCTCAGCAGATGGATCCTTATTCCTATCTGGATGGTACTTTAGGGCCAGCTGCCTATAAGCGCTCTTGATATCTTCCTGTGATGCATTTTTGCTGACACCTAAAATTGAGTAGTAGTCTTTAGTCATCTTTCTTACACCTGCTATATGGGTTACTTATGTATTACAAAAAAATAAAAATCAAATATTTAAATCAACTTCCTGCTTTAAAGTTTGCATCAGTCGTTCCTTCACTTGAGTTATCAGAAGGATTGCCGCCTTCTCCAGGGTTGCCACCTGAAGGTCCTTGGCTGTTTCCGGAGGCTGCCTGGTAAAGGTGGCTGCTTATGTCTGCCAAAGCGGTTTGGAGTTCATTGGTAGCTGCTTTTATTGCATCATAATCGTCCTTGCTCACCAAATCTTGAAGCTTGCTCTTTAAGTCCTCAAGCTTCTTCTTGTCATCCTCTGACAGCTTGTCCTTCAAATCCTCAACCGTATGCTCTGTTGTATAGATCATTGATTCCGCGTTGTTCTTTATTTCTATCTGCTCCCTTATTTTTTTGTCTTTCTCTTCGTTCTCCTGTGCTTCTTTTATCTTCTTTTCTATGTCATCCTTATTCATCTTGTTCGGAGCGACTATATCTATCGACTGGCTCTTTCCTGATGCTTTGTCCTTTGCAGTTACATGGAGTATACCGTTAGAGTCTATATCAAAAGTTACTTCTATTTGAGGGACACCGCGTTTTGCTGGAGGCAAGCCTGTTAAGGTGAACCTTCCCAAATCTATGTTGTCCTTGAACAGAGGGCGCTCTCCCTGGCACACGTGTATATCTACACTGGTCTGGAAATCATCCGCAGTTGTGAATACTTGTGAGTCCTTTATTGGTATTGTCGTATTCCTCTTTATTATTGGTGTTGCTACTCCTCCTAATGTCTCTATGCTAAGCGTTAGAGGTGTAACATCCAATAGCAGTATGTCTTTGACTTCTCCTGTAAGGACTCCTCCCTGTATTGCTGCACCTAGTGCAACAGCTTCCATGGGATCTACGCCTCTCTCTATCTTTTTGCCAATCAGCTGCTCTACATACCTCTGGGTTATTGGCATCCTTGTTGGCCCTCCTATAAGTATTATCTTGTCTAGCTGCTCTGGCTCTATCTTTGAATCCTCAAGCGCCTGCCTTACCGGTTTTGCGGATCTTTCTATTATTGGCAACACCAAGCTCTCAAGCTTTGCCCTATCTAATTTATATGAGAAGTTTATGGGCTGCCCCGCCTTTTGGGATAGGAAAGGCAAGCTTATATCGGTTGTAAGCACTGTTGAAAGCTCAATTTTCGCTTTCTCTGCTGCTTCTTTTAACCTTTGGATTGCCTGAATGTCCTTTGATACATCAATTCCATACTGCTTATTGATTTCACTTACTAGGAAATCCACTATCGCCTTGTCCATATCTGTTCCGCCCAACTGCGTATCTCCACTGGTTGATTTTACCTCAAATACACCTTTTCCAAATTCCATTATTGTTACATCCAAGGTTCCTCCTCCAAGATCATATACAAGGATTTTCATCTCTTTGTCATTCTTGTCCAAGCCATAGGCCAAGCATGCAGCAGTAGGTTCATTGACCAATCTGACTACATCCAACCCTGCAATTGCCCCTGCATCCTTCGTTGCCTGCCTTTGGTTATCATTGAAATATGCAGGAACTGTTATGACGGCCTTTTTTACTGGTTCGCCTAAAAAGGCTTCTGCGTCCCTTTTTATTTTCTGCAGTATCATTGCAGAAAGCTCCTGTGGCTTATAGTCCTTGTTGTTAATATGGTAAATGAAGTCGGTTCCCATTTTCCTTTTAAACCCGCTTATTGTACCTTCAGGGTTTGCAACCGCTTGCCTTTTTGCAGGCTCTCCAACTAAAATTTGGTTGTCTTTTGTAAACGCAACATAGCTTGGGAAAGCCTTTCCGTATAGGGACGCACCTTCGCTGCTTGGTATTATGGTAGGTCTACCACCTTCTAAAACAGCTGCAGCAGAATTTGAAGTTCCTAAATCTATTCCTATTATTTTTTCGCTCATAGTTTCACCGTTTATAATTAAGTATAATAAATTTCATTCCATATTGTGCTCTTCATTATCAGAAGGGCTTCCTTTACTGTCTTTGTTCTCTTTCTTCTCTCCTTGCCCTTTATCATTCTCTTTTTTTGATATTATTACCGATGCTGGCCTTATCACATTGCCATTGAATTTATATCCTTTGCTTATGACTTGAAGAATGTGGCCATCCGGATCGTTGCTCTCTTTAACCACTGCAATATCATGGAGATAGGGGTCGTACTTGCCTGTTGATTGAATCTCCTCCAGCCCTTCCTTTTTAAGTATATTCATGATATTTTTATACAGCATCTCTATACCTTCTTTTACTTCCTTGTCATTGGATTTTTCAACGGCTTTTAGTGCCAATTCAAATTCATCAATTACGGGAAGCAATTTCTTGACCACATCTAACTTCCCCAAACTGTTTGCATTATTTAAATCAACTTGTACTCTCCTCTTGTAATTGTCAAATTCCGCGGCCATGCGCAACATCCTTTCCTTATATTCCTTAACCTCTTCCGTTCTTGCCTTTAAGTCCTCTTCCACTTCCACTAAGTGGTTGTCTCCTTTGTTACCTTCAGAAGTTTCTTCTGACTTATTTTCTTCGTTTCTAGACTCTTTAACATCTTTATCTTCTTTGGCATTTGACCCTTGAATCCCATTATCCGCTGAATTGACTTTCTCTTTTTTAGAATCCTTCTTGTCATCCATCCTTAACACCACTCACTCGATTTTTACTTTTTTAAACTTTTTATTTTCTGATCTGCTCTTAGATAATCTATCAAATTGTTTAGCTATGTCAAGCATTTTCATCATTTCGCGATTTATATCGTATTCAATCTCCTCTATCACATCGCTCAATTCTTTCCCTCTTAGATAGTACATTCTTCCTCTTTTTACTATCCATCCTGCTTCTATAAGCCTATTAAGATGATATATTATAGTAGTCCTGGCTATTTTGAAATTTTCAGTCAAGTCACTGCTTGATATGCCCTTACCTGCCAATGCCGCATTTATAAACTGCTTTAACAAATCCTTCTCTATGCTGTCGCTGTTCTCTATTTCACTTTCCAGTCCAAATGACTTGCAGAACCAACTTATGAAAGAGTCAGGATCATCCGAATAGGGCTTGTCAACTGACTTTATTATTATAAACTTCATCGCTTATATTAATGCACCAAAATATTTAAATAACTTTCTATATATAATAATTAATTGTTGAAAATGTCAAATAAAAGTTGACATTTAAAACGGGTGAATAAAATGGAAAACAAAAAAGAAGAGAACAGGGTTAAGCTGTATGACCCATTTGATGTATTTTCTGGAATGGACAGGTTTATGCGCTCCGCACTTTGGTCACTGCATCCAGAAAGGTACTTTGATATAGCTGAAAATGGATTCAATATACCAGATGCAGATATAATAGACAAGGGAGACTCGTTGCAGATAAAATTGGACATGCCTGGAGTAGATAAGAAAAATTTGGACCTCAAGGTAAAAAGTGACCGCATAATAGTCAAAGCAGAAAAAAGTGAGAATAAAGAGATTGAAAAAAAGAATTATTACTCCAAGGAAAGGGCTTCAATAGGCTATTACAGGGAAATTTCACTTCCAGAAGAGGTAAAATCCGAAACGGCAAAGGCAAAGTATGAAAATGGCACACTGACAATAAATGTGGATAAGTCTGACAGAGCTAAGGAGAATTCGATAAAGATAGAGTGAGTTTTTAGGATTGTTTTCTTTAATTCTTTTCTTTTAAATGTAATATTTATTATTTTATAGGGTATATTATTACTGATATAATTGAATAGCAAATGTGGCAAGAGCAAATCCCAGATAGCTATAGAGTTTGTAATAGTTTATTCTATAGTCCTCCTAATATTTTTAGTCATATTTGCACTTGTTGCTAACGAAAGGGCTTACTCCTTGCAGGAGCAGGAATATTCTGAACTCCAACTTATAACACAAACCGTAGCCGAGCACATAGATATTGCCTTAGAGTCTGGAAATGGATATTTGTCATCTATTACCCTTCCTAGTACAGGCACATTCGACAACTATAATTTATCGTTGAGTAGCGGAGGCGAAGTAATAGCCACTATGAAGGTAGGGAATGAGAATATAACAGCATTGTCTTATAGCGCTGCAAGAAATATGCAAATCTCTGGTACTCCTGTAGGGTATGACTTTTATCGTGTTCCATCTGCTGGAACAATGGAATTTTACAACAACAATGGCCATATAATAATAAACTCTTATACCGCAGGATATGACTACCTGGCAGAGCATCTTATGACATCAGTGCAAGGATATGGAAAGGTTGCTAATTTCGATGGGAATGCAGACATAAATATACCAAATACCAGTGAGCTGGAATCAAACAGCTTTACCTGGAGCATATGGGTAAACCCCATTTCTTGGGATCCTAATAACGGAGGGTTTTTGGGACAGGCTAATTCTGGAACTGGCGCTCCATATATGATAGAGCAAGGCACTACTACTAATCCCAAGCTCCAGTTCAGCAATGATGGAGGTGGAGGAAGCTCAACGTATGCAGATATTTCATATTTCAAATGGCAGAACGTAGTCGGCACATATAACTATACAAGCGGGGCGATGCATCTTTATGTAAATGGAGTTCTTATCGACAACACAACTAATACTCCAATACCACGCTTATCTGGTCCAATATATATTGGTTATTTCCCTACTGATGGTGCTTATTTCCAAGGCTCAATGGCAAACCTACAAATTTATAACGAAGCAGTAAATTCAAGCTACGTAAAGTATATTTATTCTTCTGGGATGAACGGGGCGCCATCAGATTTCAATAACTTGGTTGGATGGTGGACCCTGAATGGCAATATAAATAATTATCTGGGCAATTATACTTCAACCCCTCAAATTACTTCAAAAGGGCTGACGTTCAGCAATAGCTTCATATTGTCTATGAATGCATCTAATATATTAAACAATCAGCTAAATGGCGTTGACCTTGGATTGGTCACAGGCACGGGAACTTTAGGCTCCCCTCTTAAATTCACGAATTACCTAACCTCAAACTTGATAAGCAACGTCACTGATGTGGTATGGACAAACGGCACCGACAACGTAACGGTAAATGCATTCAACGGCAATCTGTTCTCTGAAGACAACTTGGTTGGATGGTATCCTTTGGATTCGGGATACAGTAATACAATATTTGATTTGAGCGGGATAGGAAATGTCGGCCAGATATCCGGCAATTACACTTGGGAAAATGAATCTGATTACGCAAAGATTTACGTTGCTAATTTCACTCCCTCTTCACCGACATATGTAGAGGTTCCTCCCTCTGATGTCCTGCTTGATATCGCAAGAAATAACTCTTTCACAGTCAGCGCGTGGGTTTATTACAGAGGTCCTTCAACGCAGCCAGAAACTATAATAAATGATATAAATAGGACAGCCAACTCTGGATTTTCACTTTACATAAATAAGACAGGAGATTTGAGCTTGGAGATAGGTAATTATCCAGTATTTTCTAATAAAACCATCAGCATCCCTAAAGACAAATGGACTTTTGTAACCGCTGAGTACAATTTCAATACAGGTTCTGAAAGATTGTTTGAAAATGACCTATTAATAAACAGCAGCACCGCGGCTTTCCTGCCAATTACCCAATATTCTCCATATTACATAGGTTACAATAGCAGCTTTTACCCTGATGGCTTCAATGGCTCTATAGCAAATTTACAACTGTATGCTGATGAGCTCAAAAGTTACCAGGTGGCAGAATTGTATAAAAATGGGATGGCTTCTGCGCCTTTAGGGGGATCCAACTTAATTGCATGGTTCACATTGGACAACACTACAGAAGATTATGGGTATAATACAACAGTTATAGACTCATTTTCCAATGTGAGATTCACAAGTGCCGTGTTTAGCAAGCATATCAATTCAAGACCTTACCTTTTCTTAAATGGAAGTTCGGGTGCAAATAGCGCTAAGATAAATTCCACAATAGGTTATTGGCTTGGCACCAATCATAATTTTACAGTAGTTGCGTGGTTCAACAGCCCTCATAACGGAGGGCCTATTGTAGGGATAAGTGCACCTAATGGCTGGAACATGCCATTCGTAAGCATGAATAGGACAGGATATATATTTGGTTGGGTTTACAATACTGGAAGTATACCTTTTGAAGGTTCATTTAATACAACTTATTTTGCGGCTTTGACTTATAATAGCGGTTCGCCAGGGGTTGGAACCTTTTATATAGACGGAGGTGAAGTTGGAAGCTCCATTGGAGAATACAGTTCATCAGGAGTAGAAGATTATCTGACAACCTCTATACCAGGTACAAGACCTCCTAACACACCGGAGAACTTCACAGGAACTATCTCCGATATACAGATATACAATTCGACCTTGAATGGTACAGAGATAGAACAGCTTTATGAACAGGGGCTTCCGCCTTACAAGAAATATTCGTTGCATGGTTGATAATATGAAAAATGCCAAAGCACAGTTTTGGAGTATCGATGTCATATTTTCGATAGTCATATTTACTGTGGCATTGACCTTGCTGGCTTATACTTGGTATAATATCAACAATCAGCTGGCCCTTTCTTACAGCGATGGATCCACGGTGATGAGTATACAGGCATTTACAATGTCGGGCACCTTAATGACACCAGGTTACCCTATAAATTGGCAAGATGATGTAAATTTATCCGATAATGCAAATTGGAATGAAATATCAATAGGTTTGTTGAAGAATGGATCCGATCAGATAAGCAATAGCAAGCTTTATACCTTCATAGCCATGGCAAATTCAAATTATCAGGCTACAAAGACTTCTTTAGGGGCTTCGTACAATTACTATATAGTAATAAGGGGCAGTGGAATAAATATAAAGATAGGCAGAAACCCTGCACTGTACAATGCTACTAGTGTGGTGAGGCAGACTTCAAGTGCAATGCTGAATAACATGCAGGTATCTGTCATAGTTGAAACCTGGACAAATGGTAATTTGGCGGTTGATTGACTAATAAAAAAGGGTTTATATTTACGCTTGACGCGGTGTTTGCACTTATAGTTGCTGCTGCAGCCATTTCAATACTGCTTTATATTCATTTTATAGCTCCTATATCTTATCAATCCTCTATTTCACAGGTTGAGGATGACCTGCAAGTGCTTACATCTACACCTTTGGGCGGTTACTTAAGTGCACTTGATAACCCATTTTCCGGTTATACGAGGTCGTACAATACTTTCGGGGCAGCTTCTTTTGATGGATACAACAGTTATATATCATCACAGCTATCGGTACCTGCAGCAGAGAATTTGACTTATGTCGCTTGGATTTATCTCAATTATATACCCGATAATAATGCGGGAATTATATCTGCTGTTTCTTCATACAATTACGGATCCATGTCAATTTTCCTAAATGGGAATTGCAATATACAGGTATTAGTCACTAACAATACAGGAAATACTTTTGCCGATGATTCCCCATATTGCTTAAAGCCCCATAGATGGTACCAAGTTGTGGCTACTGAGAATGAATCTATTAGCCAGGATGGCAAAGTTATAGGGGGAAATTACACTTTGTACATAAACGGCGAATGGAACCTCACACAAAAATTTTCTGGGGCTTTGGAAGGAGCTACAGGATTTAACATTGGACTTTTCAGTTATCAGGGTGCCTATTTCCCTGGATATATTTCAAATGTGCAGATTTATGGATCTAGGTTAACACGCACACAAGTTTCGTCTCTTTATGATGAAGGTACAATGGGAATTCCTCTAAGATCATCAAACCTCCTTGAGTGGTATCCATTAAATTCTGAGAGCAATCCCAATGTATTTAAATCTTATAACGTAACCTATTTTAATACCGGAGACATATCAATAGGCAACGTAAATTTGACTGAAAACCAAAGCATGCTTTCGGCGATCGCTGATTTGTACCTCAATGATCAAGCACCTGAGGCAGACATAATCATGGATAATCTATACCATAATGAGGATACGGGAATATACATAAATAGCACCTATGCCCCTGATTTGAAAGTTGCCTATTTTGATGGAACTGCCGGATTTTATGCACCAAATTTCACATATCCTGGGAAAAATTACACAATAAACCAGTGGTTTTATCTCTCGCAGGCAGATGACCCTACTTCAGGTGTTGGGGGAGGCCAAAGCCCTATAGTTGACATTTATAATGGATCTGCCAATGGCGGTATAGGAGGAAGTCAGAATTTGGATTTTGGAGGTACTTGGGCAGGCGGGTCTAGTAATAACTTTGGAATAGGAGAGGACTGGCCGAGCGATTGGGAATTCTGCTCTACCAATGCAGGCACAGTATTCCCCAACAAATGGTATAACGCTGTTGTGTCGGTAGTGAATTACACGAATGTCACAATATACTTAAATGGGGTAGAAGCTAAAAATTGCCTTCTTACTGTACCTATATCCGGAATGGAGTATCCGACATTAGGAATTGGGGATAACCCTCCAGGGGGTAATGAACTCGCCACTGCGGCAATATCCAATGTACAAGTTTATGACAGCGCGGTAAACGCAAACCAAGCTGTTACCTTATATGATGAAGGAATTGCAGGAGAGCCTGTGAGCAGCAGTGTTATTGGATGGTATCCACTGCTTGGTAATTTTAATGATTACTCTGGGATAGGGCATAGCGGTTTTGGCGGAAATGGTGGTTCTTTAAATCCGGACAACGTAAGGTTTATAGAATCGAATTTTACACCTCCCGGCTTTGCTTCATCTGACATAATAAGCCAAGCGTCTTCACCGGAATTGCTAAATGTAAATGGGACAATGAATGTATACAATGTGAGTGTTTTATCATGGGGCTGAATAGATTTAATGGCAAAAACAAGAAAGGCATACTCTTAACTTTGCTAATGATAATAGTGCTAATACTTATGATGGCAGAATTGATTACCTATGTAACACTTAATATAAGCTATGACGACTTGTCCTCTTCTGCTGTAAGCACAGGTTCATCAAGCGCTATGGTTAAAACAATAAGTCCGGCTATTTCTTCCTTCCTTAAATTATCCCTAAAAAATTCGGTTTCCGTGCTTGTTAATTATGAATCGGATCCAAAATTAAGAGGTAATAATTTTGTAATTAATACAAAATCTGATATTATAGATCTGATGGATAACCAAAGCTTGTATGGAATTGATTATAGGAATGCTATAGGGATGGACATTTCAGACTATTTAAATCTACTTGAGTCCAAAGCAAGCGCAGATGGGGTAGACCTTGAAATTGAAAATGGGACCCTGAATGTTTATCAGTCAAATTCAACAGATTTGGAAGCGGAGTATACAGCCGTTGCAATACTAAATAACAGCGGGCTGCTCTCCTATTATCCAATAGTTGCTGTTGCAAATGTCTCCTTGGAAGGGATGCCTGATCTTCACAGTGTGCAGAATGCAAATTTCAACAATCTAGTTATCCCATTGAACTTTACACTTTATACACTTGGAAATTCAAGTTATGCACTTTCCGGATTTACTTATATGTCCCCTACACTGCCAGGAACTTTATATTATTTCACAAAGCCCACATGCCAGAGCATTCCAAGCAGTATCCAGAATGGCAATTACATACTTTTAGCAAATAACGCAAGTGGAATTAATGGAAGCGTATGCGGGATGGCGGGCCTAGTTGCAAATGTAACCAATACAACAGGTATATCAAAGCCCTACCTTGTATACCCTAATAGCACGATAAATTTATTATCTAAGTACAGCAATTCAGGTTCAACAAAGGTAATCCTTGGTCCTAATCCTGCACTTTACAATTATACAGCTTTGAAAAATTATATAGCCGATGGATATTACTTTAAGTCCAATGATAGCGAAGATTATTTACAGGAAGGCGAGTACAACCCAGATACTACTTCGAATTACGGCTTGGTGTCATTTAATTCTTACAGCAGGCAGGTTGCAGAATTTGATGGTGTAAACTCAGATGCAAATATCTCTTCATTCGGTCCAGAATTAGTTTCAAATATAACGATATCTGCATGGATAAATAATAATGGAAAAGGAAACTACTCGCAAAATATAGCAGATGTAAATGGCAAGATAATAAATGAACCTAATGGATTATTTTATATAGGGGTTAAAGGTAAAGACGGTAAAGCAATAGTTGGATGGAGCAATATTGCTAATATATTTAAGTATAATTCATCTGGTGGGGTAATAGCCCCAAATAACTGGTATTTTATTACTGGTGTATGGAATAAGGTTACAGGAAACTTGTCTCTGTATGTTAATGGTAAACTTGTCAATACAACACAGATTGCCTTTCCGCCTCCACTGACCCCATCAATATCAATAAACGAAATAAATATAGCTGGAAAAATGATTGTTGGGAGCGACCAACTTGTAATGAATAATTTCAATGGCTCAATCGCAAATGTGCAGATTTACAATAAATCTCTTTCCCCTGCATCGGTAGAATACTTATATTACCAGGGACTGGATGGAAGGCCCTTGAATGATTATGGGCTGATTGCATGGTATCCTCTTAATGGGAATGCCTTCAATTACTATAATTACTCGTATAATTTAACACAGAGCAATATGGCATACACGAATTATATAAGTTACACAGAATCCAATTGATAGATGTATTGAATGCATTTATATCCGCTAATTTTGCATTATTGCATTGATGGTTATAGATAGGATATTTTCATTTTATCAAAAGTTATACAAAATCCGACTAGCAAGTGCATTAAAAGATACGATAAATAGATATCGGGTAAGTATAATCGTCAATTATTTCGTGATGCAGGTTTATTCACCTTTTTGGGTATGGATCAAGCGCCCAATCCAGTGAATATTCCGCTTATCACAGTACCTACTATATAATACAGGATTATCCCAACTATTATGAATACAGGTACGAACTTAATGCCTTTTATTGCAGAACCCGATTGTATTGTCGACATGATTATGGCTGCAAAACCCGTAATAAATATTATTGATATCAATGAGAACGTGTGATATGTCTGTGGGGATATCTTTGGAGGGCTTGGCTTTAGAAAAGATACCCCTGTAGTTGGCAATCCACCAGGATTGGCTGCCAGTATACCCTTCCATACTGTATCAGTAACAACAATCATCTGGCTTGTAAGGCCATACATGGCGGGAGCTGCTATAAGCCCTGCGAATACTATGAATATGCTGTACATAAGCAGCTGCCCCGAAATCTCTTTCATTGTAAGCTGCTGGTTTTTAAGGTCCTTTGACATCTGTGAAATCAAGTCAGACATTGCACCTCCATACCTATATGCCTCCAATACCATACGAACGGAATGCTTCAATGTAGTTGAATCATAACTGTTTGCAAGCTCGGTAAGGGCAGCATCAAGTGTTTCGCCACCATATATCTTCTTGTTCATCTCCTTGACATCCAGGCTCAACTGCCCAAACTCAGGCCTTGCTGCCATCAGCATTGCCCTATCCAAAGACACACCGCTTCTTAGGTTTGCGGCAGTTATCTGCAGATAGTCAGGCAGGAAATTCTCCATGATTGACTTCCTCTTATCTATAAGGTAGTTCAATATAAAGTATATTACTACCAAGTACACTGCAGGAGCTATGACAACAGATAATATGGCCAATATTATATTTATTTTCATGAAGTACAGCACAAATGGAACTATAACCATAAGCAGTATAGATCCTATTACCATGTATGACAGGAGTTTGTTTACAGTCATTTTGAGCCCTGCAAGGTCTAGCAAGTGCGACAGCTTGTAAGAGATGTTCCTTGAAACCAAACGCTCAAATCTAAACTCCATTGTATCACATTGTAAATATAGGCCTTGAACTCCTTATCATCTGCAAGAAGACCACCTGCAGGAAAATAATACCTACCAATACCCCGTAAAGCAGTTCTGGGGTTACTACTATCAGTGCTATGAATGTTGTCAATATAGTGACAACTGCTATACCCATGCTCGGGAGTATGACTCCGAAAAGCATATAGAACATTGCTATTGCATTCAGCTTTTGCCCATAAGCATGCAGCTGTATTACCCTTTCCCTTGAAAGATCGTCTACTATCTCCTGCAAAGAGTCAACTATATTTGAACCTGCTTTTATGCTCACAGAAGCCTGAATCATGAGCTTCCTGAAAGATGCACTCTTGCTTTCGGATGCTGTATCATCTATTGCTTGTTCTAAGGATTCACCGAACTGAACTTTCTCTACTACATGGGCAAACTCCCTGCTTGCTGCTCCATATCCAGAACTTATAGATACCATTGCATTGAATAATGGCATTCCAGAACGGAGTGATATTATAAGGTCTCTTGATGCAAAAAGGATGTTCCTTTCTATGTCCTTCCCATTTGAAACCTTCTTCTTGCTTGGATAGTTTATGAAGGCCTTAAATGAGAACTGAAAAGCTGCCACTCCTACAACGATACCAACTAAAGCCGCAAATGCAATTACAAGTCCTAGATGCAAGAATAGTATAAACCCGACCACACCTATTGAAACTGCTACAATAACTGATGCAAAAAGCATACGTTTTAGGAAAGATGTAACACTTTCATTTATTCCTTGCTCCTTCAAAGACTGTTCCAGCCCTTTATGCTTTGCAGCTACTCCTTGCAGGTAAAGATCTATGCGGCTCGGCCTCTGGAATGATGCTGTATCCCTGCGCACCCTTCTTCTTGATTCATCTTCAGGAGTGCCTCCAATACCTCCTGCGGGTACCTGGTATGAATTTGATTGCGTGGGGTTCGGCATTTGAGTGGCATTTGTATTAGGATCGTTATTTTGCGCATTGCCTTTGTTGTTATCCTTGTAATACAATATCATCCACCGTTTACCATTTTATCTATAAGGTTAATCCCCTCGCTTATTTTGTCATCTCTTGCGCTTAATAGTGCCTTCTCTGCATCACCAAGCTTTGACATCTTGCTTCCCAAGTCGCTTTTCTCCTTGTCGGAAATCCTCTTTATCCCATATATCTCTTGCATTACTATTATTAAATGGTCATGGTCAAATATGTTATTTCTTAATCCGTCATTTATTCTATTAATTTCGGATATCTGATCAGAGATTGGCAAGCTTGGCAACACCAAATCATCGTAATTTATTTTTTTAACCAAGTCCTTAAGCTTTATACCTTTTGCTGGATTGGCCTGAGCCTCGCTGACAACCTGATTCTGTTGCGCACTAGAACTTATATTCACCACTGGGGTTGCAGTTGTCTCCCTTGTCCTCTGAGTCTGCTCACCTATTATGTATTTGCTGGGTGCAATGGGATTATATAAATTCGTTATCCTGTTATTCCTGAATAATCCATAATCCAATGAGTTTATCATTTTTATTACATCTGCATAGGACATCCTATTTTGATTTGATTCTGGATTATCCACTACCTCTGAAATGTTTATTGTTATTGGGGTTGATTCGGATGTAGGGTTCTGTGATGAACTCCCGTATATATTATTTATGAAGTCCTTGATTTTATCGTAATCCACATCTTCATCCATTATACCAACCTTTATCATTTGAATTTATCTCTTGAAAATTTCGCATTCTCTTTTACTATATCCAAAACCCTTTCTCGGTTATTATAGTAGTTAGCAATTACAAAACCTGCATCGTCTACGTTAGTTATATTATTTGCAGCCATCCAGCTTAATACATCTGATTTCTCCTTTACATCAGAATCTATTTCGCTCTTGGTCATCCCTGTATATAAGTTCAGGGTCTCTTGAAGCCTTGTCATCTCACTTACCTTTGTGAATGTATCTGTCCTTATATTCCATCTGTAAAGCACGTTTGCATCTCCTGTCCTCAATAGTTCACCAAATTCAAGTACTCTTCTTATCCCTTTTGCCCTATGCCTGAATACTGTTATTATAACACCCAAGGCGTTCATTGATATTTTTGGGGTGTTTATAGGAGGATTTGTCATTCTTATAATAGTATCCTGCACATTATCTGCGTGAAGCGTACCGTATACAGAGTGACCTGTGTGTATTGCTTCGAACAAGGTTTGGGCATCTTCAGCCGCTCTTATTTCTCCGACGACTATTATATCAGGTCTTTGCCTCAATGAGTTTATCATCAGATCGTACATGCTGACTGCTCCCTTTCCTTCAGGGTTTGGCTCTCTTGTTATCATAGGTACCCATTGCAAGAAGTTCGGCAGGGCAAGTTCTCGTGTATCTTCTACAGATATAACCCTTCTATTGCTTGGGAAGAATATGCTCATTGCGTTCAAAAAGCTCGTTTTACCACTTGCAGTTCCCCCAGATATCAATACACTTATCTCGTTCTGTATGCAAAGCCAGACCAATGAAGCTAAATTGGCGTCTAGTGATCCGTTCTTTATTAAGGCAGGCATAGTCCAAGGATTTTTCGAGAACTTTCTTATAGTAAGAGTATTTCCCGACTGTGATATTGGGAATAGTGTACCGTTAACTCTTGATCCATCCTCAAGTTCAGCGTCCATGAGAGGGGTAAGGTTATTTATTTCTCTTCCCACCCTCCTTCCTATCTGCTCTGCTTGATTGTATATTGAATCCTCGCTGGTTGGCTTAAGTGAAGTCTTTAACCAGCCAAGCTTTTTATGGAATACCCAGATATTGTAATTTGCGCCATTTACTGTAATTTCTTCTAATGAATCGTCCGATAATGGCACTTCTAATTCTCCTAAACCTAACATCATGTTAAGTATATAAGACAATAAAACCTTTTTGATTCCCTCTTCAATTCTTGGCAGATACCTGTCTATAAGAACTTCTGCTGCGGCAAGGTACCTTTTGTTCAGATCAGATACATAATCTTTATCGTTTATCTTAGATAAATCTACAGGAACCGAAGTAAGAAGGGGACGCCTCATTGAAAGAAGCAGAAGACGGGTTGCCATGCTCACCCCCTTGAAACTGACTCCATATATTGGAACGAACTCCTCAACAGTCTTGTATATTGTTATGTGCGCTTCCAACCCGTTTGCAACTAAATCATACTCTTGAATTGTTTGCTGGGTTGGTGTGGAACCTTCATTACCTTTATTTTCAGAGACCTTGGCATTGTTATCTTCATTTTTAGGGTTTTCGTTAACGGATGGACTTGGGTTTGGCTCTGCCGTAGGCTCAATATTATCCGCACCGCTGGAATCAATACCCCTTAAATCACCGGCATCAATAATTGATTTTGGTTCTAAATCACTCATTAGTATCATCCGAAGTTAACGATTTTGAGAGGGCATCAGATGAAGTTTTTATTTTGTCTGAAAGGTTATTTATTTCACTTTCGGTTTTCTTGCTGTGTTTTTCTATTATCTCAGCATACTTCAAAATATCCTCCCTAGACACATTCTTTTTTATTGATAATGTATCTACCTCTCTTTTTATATCATTAATCTCCTTTCTTAAATCTTTTACTCTCGTTTTTGAATCATTAAGTACAGTAATCAAGTTAAGTATCTGGGAGTTTAGATTGCCTAAATCGCCAAAGTGCTTTGTTATATCATTTAATTTTCCCGATACTTCGTCATAAGCTTTATTGAACTCGTTTGTATACTCATCTATCTTTGCCTTATTTGAATTATATATTTCCTCTACTTTTTTAGAATCTACTTTTCCAGATGTTTTGTTGTAAAGCGACATCATTGTATTATAACTTTTTATTGCAGTATTTAAGTTTGCTTTATCTTTATTTATACTAGTTATGTTCTTACTTATCTCCTGCCTGGCTTTTAATACTTGGTCATTAAGTGATTTGCTGAATGAATTTATTGAGGTTAAGGCATCTTTATAATGGAATTGGAGATCTCTTTTTATATCTTCTATCTCCTTAAGGTTGTCCTTCCTAATATTTTCTAAATCAGCCTTCTTAGACAGTATGTCCCCGAGGGTTTTTGATAATTTTATATTTAGGGTTTTTAGATCATTTTCTAATGGCCCGTTAGACAGCCCATTTATATTAGAAACCAGCTTTTGGTAATCCGCATTTACTTTGGTGTATTCTCCCGACGTGTTTTTGTTCAATCCTTCTACTTTCAGGTTGTATTTATTAAGCTCTGCCAGGGTCTTATTCAGCTTTTTTATTGTTTTCCTTATTTGTGGGTATTCTTTTGAGAATTTGAATTCTGCACTGTTTATATCTGCAGAAGTGGAATTTGCGGAGTTTACCAGTTTTTCAAGTAGTATATATTGGACATCGACATCTCTTTTTAACTGCTCTCGCTTATTGCTTATGATATTGTCGATGTTCTGGGTATTTGCTACATTGCTGAAAGGCTCTATGTACATTTTTCCCAATTCGTAAGATATTTTTACCATATTCGCTGATTCCAATATCTTTGCCCAGTCATCTATAACGGAGGCAGGAGTGTCCAATGATAATGCAAGCGTATTGACATCCATTCTGCCTTTGCTCTGGAGAAGCGCCAGCATCCTGTCGATATTGGTTTTAGCTTCGTTCAGGTTGGGGGCATTGGCATTGTTTGCACTCGGAGATGCTTTGGAGGATTGATTTTCAACCATAACTAAACACATTATAATTTCTCAATTAATGTATTTAAAACTATGTTAATATGCCAAGACGGTTTATAACGGGGAAGTCATATAATTCTTCTGTAAAATAACGAAAAGAATGAAGCCAGCACTATCATTATCGCAACTTCCATAAACATGTCTAGTATGCTTCCGGTAAGTATTAGGTATGAAACTGCCATCAGTATGAATATTATGACCATTGAACTAAAGTAAACCTTTTTATTCCAATTAAGCACCTTCGCCCCGTCTAAAGGCATTATAGGGAGCATATTGAAAAAGGCTAAAAGTATACTTATGAACATTCCTAATGCTGCTATTAAAGTCACGTAGGAATTGTTTATATAAGGTGACATTATGAATATTGCAAAAAACAGTACGAACACGGCAAAGTTCATCAATGGCCCTGCAATTGATACTAAGCCCTCTTCTTTACGTGTAAAATTATTTGTATAGATTACAGTGGCACCGGGAATCCCGAATATGAATCCAAATACCCCCGTAGCTAAGGTAATTAACAAGCCATTGACTGAGTATTGGAAGCTTGCAACTGCACCGAAATGCTTTGCAACCTGGCGGTGCATTAGCTCGTGAAGCACAAACGTCAGTGTCACTATTATAAATATACCTGGAAGATAGATCGCAAAACGTTCTACGAAATTGGGGGATCTGCTGAACAGACCTCCCATTAATGATAAAGTGAATGCTATTGTCAGCACTAAATCGGCAATAACAATCTCTTTTATCTCTTCTTTTACAGGTATATTATATCTATATACCATTTTATTACTCCTTAATACCTTGAACTTTTATTGATAAGCTCTCTCAAATAGAATTTGAGTAGCCCCAACCAGATTCGAACTGGTGTTTACAGGTCCAGAGCCTGCTGTCCTTTTTTGGTTTCGTAAGAAATGTCCACTAGACGATGGGGCTTTATTCAGTTATTTATTTCTTAGAAGAATTTATTAATCTTTTATTTATTATGATAAATTTTACTTCATCTTAAGTTAATATTGCTTTATTGTTTACCCGCTTGCTGACCATTTATCATTTATTAAGGATTACTTGAGGCTTACTGCGCTTTATGCTCATTTTTGTATATCGCTTCTTCGTATGCATTTGCTATTTTCTTGAATTTTTCTTCTGCTTCCTCTCTCCTACCTGAATGGACATCTGGATGGTACTTTAGAGCTAATTTATGGTAAGCCCTCCTTATTTCTTCATAGGATGAATCTCTTTCAATCCCTAATATTGAGTAGGGATCCTGGGATGTGTTTATGCTCTGTGAAGTGCTGTTTGAAGATGACGATGAAGAAGAGGAGTAATTATTTGAGTAATAAGTGTGTGAGTGGTAATCATGGGAGTAACCATTGTTAGAATAATAGCTATCTGATTCGGATCCAGCTGAATTGGAGAACGGGATGATGTTTGTATAAAGCATTACCTGTGTTGTTTGAGCGTTTGGTTCTTGGGAATATTGAGATATCCCGGTATTATTATCGGTTGCCCCCTTTGTGTCATTTGATGGATAAGTAGGTTTATATTTCTGCATTGCATTTGGAGTTGGGGGCGTGCTTGAATCATTATCTGTGGTAATCAGGTCATTGTTTTTATCCTTGTTTATTGACAGCACTGTATGGCTTTTCAGTATATTCTCATCATCTTCGTTCTTTTTCAATAAATTCTCCTTTATATTATACATGTCCATTCTTCCTGCATTTTCATAAGTGGCCTTATTGTAGTTAAATGTGGTGCCATTATCGATATCGCGCTCCCTCCTGTCATTGTAATTCCCTGTCTTGAGTTTGCGGCTTCCTTCCTTGTCGTACTCTGCTTCGGAGCTTACATTGCTGTTCTTTTCTCCTATCCCATATACTATGTCGTGCCATGATCTTTTATCGTTCTTGTACTTCTCTTCCAGATACTTATTCCCGTGTTCCAGTTCGTACTTGCGCAATGATTCTATTTGTTCCTTGTTGGCAAATCCGTAGCTGACACCGCCATCCTCGGTGTGGTTTTCAACTAGGAAAGTCTCCACTCTGTTGCCATTCTTGCGGTACATAGGATTTCCATTGTCATCGGTATTCATCACTCTGATAACATTTGGTGGCTTGTTTGTGTTGATTATTGGAAGTGGGGGTGGGGTGTGGTCCGCCTTAATGGTCTTTACCAAGTCGAAGTAATACTTGTTTGACGTCATTATCCCTGATGGCAGATCCTGCCCGTAAGTTGCCTTGTAATAATTTTTGTAATCGACCGATCCACGTTTATCCTTATACCCTATCTCCATTGCTGCTTGCTTAAACGGATGAAACATATTGTGCTTGATGTCTTCTCTTACCTGCTGACTGAGGGTTTTCGTATCGGGATTATAGTTGCCTCCTACATACATATGATTGATGACATTTGCACTTGTCCCCCCTTTGTCTAGGTCATAGGTTTTGTACAAGTCATATAGTTCCTGGTCTTTCTGGCTAAGTGAACTTTTGACAACATTGCCTGTTGCCACCATATTTATTAGCCCTTTTGCTTTTGAATCGTAGTCTTTTCCGTATAGCTGCGTAAGCATCTTGTCTTGTGTGTTGAGAATAGTATTGGCTGCAGTCCTGTAAAATTCCGCTCCAGTACCCAGGAAGGAGTGCTTTGCAAAAAATGTGGCTTTGCCCATCCTCTTGTTGACCTCGTCAATTTGATCCTGCGTTAGTCCGTTGCTTTTTAATTTGGTTGAAGGAGGTATCTTCTGGTTCTGGGCTTTGTAAAGCTCTTCAAGCCTCTCTTTGTACAGCTTTAGATCTCTCATGCGGGCTTCCTTCCTTCTTTTAAGAACCGCTAATGGCCTTTGCTGCCTTTCCTGCTCCTTCACCTCCTTGTAGTATTCTTTTGACTTGTTCTTTACATAGTCTTTTGCTAACGCCGCCTGAGTTTTATTTGAATTATTCTGCGAAAGTATAAAAGAGGACCCTAAGACTGATGTCGCAAATTTCATTGCTCCTGTTGTATTTGGATATTTAGTGCTTGAGCCTGTCTGGGCCATCTTACTTGGAGTCTTTTTTAAATTGCTAAGGAATTCATTATATTCTTTCGTTGTCTTTTTTAGTTCCTTATTTCCTTCTCTTACAGAACCTCTTTTAGTTCTCCATTTTGGATCATAATTTTTACCCATTGCTTCTTTCATAGCCCTTATCTTTGTATCCTGCTTGGTTAGTTTACGTTTTTTAAGTTTATTAGTAACTAGGCCTCTTGGTACACGCTTTGAGGCATTTGACCTTGGACCTGCAGACCTGTTGTAATTTACGCTTCTTACTCCCTTTCCTGCCCTGCCTCCGCCAGTTCCTTGGGTAACTCCCATTAATGCGTCTAGGCCGAAAAATGCAAATATGCTGAAGCCTCTTGTCATTCCGGCAGCGGCAGCTATAAGTATTATTATTATGATCAAAGGTATGAGTGGCAGTACTGCATTGAAACTGAATACCAACGGAACTATCACGAGCAACTCCAACATATAAGTCATAATTATTTTGTTTCAATTAATATTTATATTTTGCTTACTTGCTTCTCTATAAATTTTGGTTTTGCAGTTGCTTGATTTTTGATTTTTGCGTGGTTCCTTCCAAAAGTAAGATAAGCTGTGTGCCATACTCCTTTAGTTGATGGCCTTACACCTTCTTTGCGCACTAATATATCCCTAACTATAACTTCAAATGTTTCAATTTCATAGAACTTGTAATAGTTAAGCTTGGTAACGAATTTTTTTACCTGCTCGACATTGGGGAGATATCCTACTATGCACCCTCCTGACTTAAGGCACTTGTGGGCTGTCCTTACAGCTTTCTCGGATCCGGGAAAATCCAATGTTACCAAATCAATATCTTTTTCCTTGATACCTTTTGTTATATCCTGCAGTTTAATCTTTAGGTTAGGTACATTCGCGATAACCTTGTTTTTCTCAGCTATCTTTGCAAAATCCTCCCTCAATTCATAGCTTGTTACTTTTTTGCATACTTTAGCCAAGCTTACTGCAAGCCAGCCGCTTCCAGTGCCTGCGTCAACGCATGTGCTGTTTTTGTCTATTCCAGAATACGCTATTATTATCCCTATATCCTTGGGCAATATTACCTGCGGGCCTCTCTTGAGCTTTTTATAAGATGGTGGAATATATATCAAATTAGACAATTAATCGCCTTTTGTCTTTGGAGCCTTTGCCTGTTTGGCCTTGCTCTTGGCAGATGTTGCCCTCTTTTTTGTGCTGCTTTTCTTGCGTGTCTTCGTTTTTTTAGGTTTTTGTGTGGATTTGTCGAGCATTGATTTGGCGGTAACTGCATTTACAGGGTTACTTGATTCCTGCGGTTGCTTGTTTGCCTTTTCGTAATACGCCTTTTTAGTAATGCAGTTCGGATCCAAGTCCATCTCAAAAGATTTCTTTCCTTTGCGGATTACCTTTACAATTGGCGTCTTGCAGTGTTCGCAAACCTTACCTGTTGGAACTATCTTTGCGGATTGTGGCAGAGGATAAGTGACAGTGCAGTTTGGATAGTTTGAGCAGGCAACGAACTGCTTCCCTATATGTGAATGCCTTATGACTAAGTCGCCTCCGCATTTAGGGCATTTTCCTAAGGAATTTACTGATTTGAAGGACGATTTTAATTCATTTCCTATCTGCACCTTGTGCTCGTCAAATACTTTAAGGGCCTCCAAAAGGAGTTTTTTCCCTTCTGATATGACATCATTTTCGGTAATCTTGTTGTCTATTATTTCCTCAAGGTCCTTGTCAAGCTTCCTTGTTGTCTTTTCATCAATTATCATTTCGCAGTTATGCAACAGCGCATTATAAACGGCTAGTCCAAAATCAGTTACCTGAAGCTGCTGGCCTGTTACGTAGTTCCTCTTGAAAAGGGTATCTACTATAGCAGCCCTTGTTGCCTTTGTGCCCAATCCTCTTTTTTCTAATTCTGCAATTATGCCTGCTTTTGTATATCTTTTAGGGGGCTGTGTTTTCAGTTCCGCCATGTTTGGGTTGTCCAGCTTTACAGGCTCGTTTTGCAGGAACTCTGGAAGCTCGACTTCGGAGAGCTTTGCGTATTTGTACGTATCCATCCATCCCTTCTTTGTAATCCTTGCACCTGATGCTTTGTATTTTTCATCTCCGAATGCTGCAGATATATTCGTGTGCATTATAGATGCATTCTCTTCAAAACAGGATAGGAAACGGCGGGTTACCAGATCATAAAGCTGCTGCTCCTGCCTTGATAGTTCTTTTGGAAGAACACCGGTAGGGAATACGGATGGATGGGCTTCGTCCGTTTTTTTGCCTTCGACTGGCTTGAACCTTTTCCTGGACAGCAGGGATTGTGCTATATCCCTGTATTCTGGATTCTTGGCTATCTCTGATATTATTGATGGCAACCCCAAGGTGTAAGGAAGCTTTTGCGATGAAGTCCTTGGGTAAGATATATATGACTTTTCGTATAAGCTTTGTGCTATTGAAAGCGTCACTGAGGGATCAAGATTTAGCACGTGGCTTGCCTCTATCTGCAAGGAGGTCAGATCAAATGGAGGTGGGGGCTGCTTGCTTTCCTCTTTTACATCTATTTTTTCAATCCTTCCTTCATCAAGATGCAATTCGGTATTTTTAAAAGCAAGCTCTGCTATGCTCTTATCAAATATGTTTCCCTTGGAATTCGTAAACTTCACACCTTTTATCTCCCCAGTTATCTTCCAGAATGGCTCTGGCTTGAAATCCTTTATCTCAAGCTCTCTTGTTGATAAGATCGATAGGGTTGGCCCTTGGACCCTTCCTATGCTTAAAGGTTTCTTTAGTGAACCCCACAAGGCTGCAGTTAGGGCCCTGCTGAAGTTTATCCCCCAAAGCCAGTCCAATATGTGCCTTGTCTCACCTGCGTAATAATTGTTTAAATCTAACGGCTCAATGTTTTTGTATGATTCGCGCAAATCCTTGTCAGTCGTAGTAGAGAATTTCATCCTGTGCGCCTTTCCATTCAAACTGGCCAGGTCCTGTTTAGTCACATCCTTTATTATGTTTGTGCCTATTACAGTCCCTTCTGTATCATAATCGCATGCATTTATGAAATAGTCGCAGTTTTCGGAGAGCTTTCTTAAAGTATCTAGGTAACCTTTAGTAAAGGCGGAGTTCTTGCTTACCGCATAAGAAGGCGCCCATTCCACATCAAGCACAGGATAACCATGGGCTGACCCCTTCTGTTTTATTGTGAACAAATGCCCTACCGCAGGAGCGATGAATATCTTTTGCCCTCCTGAATTTATCTCGTAATACCTGTATCTGCCGTTAGACTTTGATTCTGGCCTGGAATCGCCTATAGCTTCAGCTATCCTAGCTGCTACACTTGGCTTCTCTGCTATTATAAGCGTATTTGTCATAAAACTTCCTGGGGTTTATTTTACTGAATTGGTATTTTTGTTAAATTTTAAAAAGTTAATCAATTTAATCGCTTTTTGGATTTTGCTTCTTTCCATTCCTGACTTTTGCAGAAGGTAGCTTTTCTTTCTTAGAAGGTTTTCCCTTCGCAAGCTCTTCCTTATTGCTCTTCTTGTCTATCATCCATGCGTTTACTACTCCTATGATTATCGTTAAAGATATAAAAATATAGAATAGATAATTGCCACCATATATTATAAATACTATTATTGAAATAATAGTCATTAAAACTGTTATGATGGATATAAAAAACTCCCTGCCCAATTCTTCTTGTGACATGTGATTACAATGATTATATATATAATTATATTTTTAACGCTTTTTGCGGCATTGATAGCTTCTTTGTCACAGATTGCATTTAAGACAAGCTTGGGAAAATCTGGTTTGAGTTTATTGATGCTTATTAAAAAGGTCTTCTCAGATAAAATGATACTCCTCGGGCTGCTGGGTTATGCTGTTAGCCTGGTTATTTATCTTTTCGCCTTGGATCGTGCACCTCTTTCGGTTGTCTATCCAATATTTGCAAGCAGCTTCATATTTGTCACCTTATTTTCCAAATTCCTTCTCCATGAGAAGATTAGCTTAATAAGGTACATCGGGATATCTGTCATATTCCTGGGCATATTGATAGTCGCAATATCATATTAGGTAATATTTATGAATAAAAAACTGCTGTATCTTTTAGTCCTTTCATCGTCTGCATTATTAGGCAGCTTTGGGCAGCTTTTCTTTAAGTACTCATTGACGCTTTTGGGTACCGCATTTGACTATGGGTCGTTGATGATGGTTCTTGGCCTTGCGGCTTATGGGCTGTCAACTGTGATATATTTCTATGTACTGAGTAGAGTGCATTTAAGTTGGGCATATAGTGTAAGCGGAATAAGTTATATTGTTGCGGTTATATTGTCAAGATTAGTTCTTTTGGAAAACGTGACTTACCTAAGATGGGCAGGCGTAATCCTTATATTTATAGGAGTGGTGTTAGTAAGTTATACCTGATCTGGACAAAGGCGTAGCTAAACATTATTCAAATTTAAAATTAAATTAAAAATTAGATTATTTGAATTCCAAGGCCACTACTTCTACCCTATTTACCTTTGCTATATGCTCTACGGAAGACTTTATGTCAGACTGAAGCCTGCCTTCCATTATAGACTTTACAACCTCGTCATAGGTCAGGTTGGGAAGAGTTTTGTTTATGTAGTCTGTCATCTCTTTGCGTATCCCGACAATCTTTGTGTGTGGGGATCTTTCCCTTGTAACTACCAAGGACTTAATCACGGTCTTTATGCCGTCCTTTGTAACTCCTTCAACTCTTGAATTTGATATGCTCCTATATCTCCTTACTAAAGACCTTAGGTAGCTGTAAGGCAACCTAAGTTCTGAAAGTTTTGTGTTTAAGTTATCCCCATTTACTTCGTTTACTTTTAACACTGCTGTTGTATACATATGGGATGGATTATTTGTAAGTGAATTAAGGGATATACGTATATTTCTATTCAGTATATTCTTGTCGCTGTTTGCAGGCATTTCTCCTACAACTATGTTCCCCCCAAATACGGCAGGTGCGTAAACGGTAAACCATTTTTTAAATTTCCAGTTATCTTTTTTTTGTAGAGCCATATAATTACACTCTCTTTATAAGTAATTCTGCTTGCTGTGCGTTGTATCTCCAGCCTTCAGGCAATACTCCTTCGTTGATGTAGTATTTTGTAAGCCTCCATATCTTAGATTCTACTCTCTTTAGTCTTATTTTGTTATGCACATCCATGTGATTGTTGGCCATATGTTTGTTCAGCCTTACCGCTTTTTTCATCAGATCCATTAAATCTGGAGGAAGATCAAATTTCATGTTATTGTCCTTAAGTATCTGCATCAGCCTTTTCCCTGTTATCTGCTTTATGTAACCTACGCCTTTTTCTTTCTTCAGCGTTTCACCTATCAATGCAGGAGGCATTCCGTGCTGGGCATAATCCACGATAAGTTTCTCTATTTCCTCCTTGTTCACTTTTAAGCCTTCCGGAAGTTGTCCTTTTTCCATTATTGGCTTAAGGGATCCTGATTTTCCATGTCTTTTTGTATGAAGTTTTGCCATAAAAATTCAACCTTTTGATAATGTTGATTAATTGGTAAGATTTAATTTAACCGTATAAAACTTAACCCTGATTAAACCTTGATTAAAACTAACTGCCCTATAAGTGGGTTTTATGGATGTTACTCCGTTAGTATTTTTATATTTGTTGCATAACTATAAATACCTTTTGTTAAACGGCAGGGAACTGCAAAATGCCCGTGATGCGGACAATGTAATTTGCAAGCCAGCGTGGTTATAAATCCAATGACAGTGAATATTCATTGGATTTTGTTAAAGTTATCTTATCCGCGTTTAGTATTCCCTTGAGGTCTTTTTCCGATACCTTTGCTATCTCATAGTAGGTTTCCGGAACTTCCAGTTTTATGGATTTGACTGGAGCGTTCAATGCAAGCTTCCTCTGCGCTTTCTCCTTCCTTACATCCGTTATTATCTGGTTTACGAATTTGCCCGCATTTATGTAGTCTATATTCACTATGCTGCTCTTGAATATATATCCGTTTATCGTGTAAGTTTCCTCTGGGGCTAACTCCTTGTATTCTGGGAATTTCTTATTGAATACGCTGCTGTCGCTGAATAATGAATTTATTTCCTCCGCCGCATGTGGGATTATTGGAGCGAGCATGACCAGGGAATTCGACATTATATAGTTTAATGTGTAAAGCGCTGCTTTCTTACTAATTGATTCGCCATCCGAGTAAACTCTATACTTTACATCCTCTATGTAGTAGTCACAGAATTCATACCAGTAAAAGTTTACAAGTGCCATGGCTGCCCCATAAAGGTTGAATTCGGAGTAGTATTTATCGGCCTCTTTAACTACCTCGTTGAACCTGTTGATGATCCATATATCAAGCAATTCAAACCCTTTAGGCGGAGGCTCTTCCGGAGGCATTGACTTGTCAATAAGGTTCTTTATGAACATTGCGGAGTTGTATACTTTTAGTATAAAGCTCTTTGAATAGTTAAGCAGGCTGTCAGAGTACTTTTTATCGCTTCCTATATCACCGCTTATTGCTACCCATAGCCTGATAGAATCTATAGAGTATTGCTTGATGGCATCTCTTGGGTTCACGCCGTTTCCAAAACTCTTGTGCATCTCCCTTCCGTCTTTTCCTAGTATCATCCCGTTCAATAATAGATTCTCAAATGGCTTGTTATCGGTCAAAAGCATTGTCCTTAGGGTAGTGTAGAACGCCCATGTCCTTATTATATCAACTCCCTGTATTCTTACACTTACTGGAAAAGCTCTTTTGAAAAGCTCTTTGTTGTCAGGCCATCCTGCTATTATCATAGGGGTTATGGACGAGTCTACCCAAACATCACATACCTTTTCTTCCCCTACCAAGTTGTGCGAACCACACTTTGGGCATGCGTCAATAGGCGGCTTTATTGAACTGGTGTTTATAGGGAGCTTTTCTTTATCTGCAGCCAATATATAATGGCAATCTGAACAGTACCAGAATGGAATTGGGGTGCCGAATACACGGTTTCTTGATATGTTCCAATCCCACTCTATATAATCCGCCCAGTCAAAAAGCTTTTGGATTGTGTTTGCGGGTGTCCATTTTATTTGCTTTGCATATTCCTTTAGCTTACCTGAAAATTCCTTTGTCTTAACAAACCACTGCAGAGATGAGATTATTTCAATTTCGCTTGAACATCTGTCATGTATTTTTACGCTATGCTTCAGGTTATCCTGCTTGCTGAGCAGATTCAAGGTCCTCAGCTCATCGATTATGGCTGACCTAGCCTCCTTTATTGACAATCCTTCATATTTCCCTGCATTGATAAGCCTTCCATCGTCATCTATAGATTTTATCAGCCTTAGATTGTATTTATAATAAAGTTCGGCATCATGCTTGTCTCCAAATGTGCAGACCATTTCTGCTCCAGTACCAAAATCCTTGTCTATGGATTCATCCGAAAACACTTTTACTTTTTGCCCGAATATTGGGACGATGGCCTCCTTTCCTATTAACTTATTATAGCGTTCGTCCGATGGGTTTACCATAATCGCTACACATGCATGCAGAAGTTCAGGCCTTGTTGTCGCTATTATTATAGATTTTTCCTCTTTTGAATCAAATTTAAATTCTATGTAATTAAGTGTTGTGTTTTTCTCCACATCATCGCTTTCTTCCCTTGATATTGATGACTTGCAGTGAGGGCACCATTCCACTGGGTGGTCCGCGAGATATATAAGGCCCTTCTCCTGCATCTCAATTAATGAGAGTTGTATTTTCCTGTGGTAATCATCAGACATAGTTACATATTCATATCTGTCATCAAATGATGCGCCCATCTCAAGCATCTGCTCCTTCATTTTGTTCAAATTTTTGGTTGCGTACTCTACACATTTGTTGTAAAACTCTTCTTTTGAAAGACCTTTGTGATCCTTCTCTACCTGTAGTTCTACAGGAAAACCTTGTGTATCCCAACCCTGTGGGTAAAGCACGTTGTACCCTTTAAATCTCTTATACCTTGCAATTGAATCAATATAGGATATCCAGTAAACTTGACCCATATGCAATTCTCCGGTGGTATTTGGTGGAGGTGTATCGATTATGAAAATAGGCTTTTTGCGATCTGTTTCGTCAAATAAGAACATTTCGTTCTCTTTCCAATAAGTATTCCATTTTTTTTCTGATTCAGGGTCATACACATTATCATCTTGCTACAAATTATTTGTGGAATTTTTTAAATTTTTTGTTTAAAAACCCAGATTAAACATTGCAATTGAATATTTTAATTAAGTTAATTGTTATACTTTAAATCAATAATCAAATTTACACAAGTAAAGTATTTATAATTCAACCCTTCAAGTTAATATTGGAATGATTTAGATGTATAAGCATTTAACTATATTTATAGCTGCGGTTATATTTGCACTCCTCCTTGCGGGAAATGCAAATGCAGGCTACTCCGTAGTACATCTTAATACCACAGTAATTCTTAATACATCGAATACTGCACAAGTGAATGAGGTGCTTACAGTTTATGTAAGCAATTATTCCGTAAAACAATATGAAACAGACAGGGACGCGTTAAACCTTAGCTTAAGCACATGGCAGGGCTTAATTGGGCCAGAACTTACGCAGCACATATTGAATTCGCATTCTGGGGTATATGGATTTAAGTTCCTTCCTGGGCCTCTTGTACCTACAGATTATGGTGGAGGATATGCAAATCTTTATATGACATATTATGTTAAAGGAGTACAATTAAGTGATAGGGTAGCCCCTAGAGTTATACGTTATACGTTTAATGATTCTGTATTTAATTTTGGGCATTCTCTTAGTGGAGAATATTTATACCCAAATACTACACTTACAATAATTCCGCCAAGCGGGGCTAAAATAGTCTCCATTTACCCTCTGCCAGATTCACCTTCCACAGGATTCTCGGACAATTACAAAAACGTGACAGAATTTTCATGGTACGACCAGGAACCACTGTCCAAATTTACTTTCCAATACGATCTTGATACAAGCTTAGGGTTTGAGATCAATGAGTTCCTTTACAATACTTACAACTCTAAATCACTACCTATATATTTAGCTATCGTCATTATAGTTGTGGTGGTTTTGGGTGTCCTATTAGCCCTTAGAAAATTGAGGTAATTGAATTGATAGGCTATGAATACAGAGTTTTATACTTTATAGCTGCACATGAAAAGGCAGAATTCGATGAAATTTTAAACGGGATTGGGATTAATGAAGATTCTTTGCGGTGGGCTATAGAGGACTTAAAGCTCAGAAAGGCCATAACAGGGGATGATGAGGTTAAAGTAACTTATACCTTGACTGATGAAGGGAGATCTTATCTTTCAGAATTTCCAGAAGAGACTCTTGCCAAATATATAAATTCAAAAGGATCGCTAGAGATTAAGAATGTGCCGGGCGACATGAGAATAGGTTTCATATGGGCAAAAAAGAATGGGTGGATAGATATAAATGATGGTGTATTGACTCTTACGGATGCAGGTAAGAACTCTCTTGGAAATGAATTTAATTATCCCCTAAAAGAAGCGCTTAACTTTATCAATGATGGAAAGTTTTCGAGTATTGATGATGAAAGAGCAAAGATTTTGATATCAAGAAAGCTAATTGAAAAGAAGGAGAAAGCATACATAGGAAATATTAAGATAACTGATGAGGGAAATAAACTTTTATCTACAGAAAAAGAGGAAGACCGGATAGGCTCATTGAGCAGGAATCTTATGGTGCATAGAGGATGGGAAGGGAAAGGCTTTGAGCCTTATTCCGTTGATGCAGAAGTTGCACCTTCATATCCTGCTTTAAGGCATCCTATGAATGAGTTTATAAATTATATACGATATAAGATGGTTTCACTTGGATTCAAGGAAACCTCTGGTAGCATAATACAGCCAGCGTTTTGGGTGTTTGACTCGCTCTTCTCGCCTCAAGATCACCCCACAAGGGATATGCAGGACACGTTCTTTCTGTCTTCGCCAGAAAAGATAGATATAGATGACGAGGAACTGATAAACAAAGTAAAGAACATGCACCTTAGCAACTGGAAAGGGAAATGGGATATCAACAATGCGAAGCAGGCAGTCCTTAGGACGCATACAACGGCGGTATCTGCACATAGTATGTACAATTACAGGAATGTCGATTTTACCACTCCTGTAAAGCTATTCACTATAGACAAGGCCTTCAGGAATGAGAGCGTGGACTACAAGCACCTTGCAGAGATGTATCAATTTGATGGTGTTGTAATAGGCAAGGATTTGAGCATGGCAAACCTCATATGGATACTGAAGGAATTTTTCCAATCGCTCGGCCTTGAGATACGCGTACAGCCTTCTTATTTCCCCTTTACTGAACCAAGCTTTGAGGTACATCATTTCGATAATGAGCATAATGATTGGATTGAGATGGGGGGAGCTGGAGTTATAAGAAATGACATAACTGAAGCATTAGGGCTTAAAGGTGCAACAGTATTGGCATGGGGGCTTGGCCTGGACCGCATGATGCTTTCAAGGGCAAAGCTCAATAGCCTATCGGATATCTATAAAAATAATATAGGCTGGCTTAGGACAAGGAAAAAGATAGAGTTTTAATGGTGATTCAATAGCTACAGTCACGTTTTACAATAAGGATGTAGAAAAGTTCATGGACCTGGATGTTTTCAAATCACAGATATCCGAGCTTGGAATGAGCTTGGAGGATTCAAACGATACCAGCACAGTTGTTGATATTACCCCAAATAGGCCAGAACTGCTTTATTTCAATAACTTTATGAGGGAGGTAAGATTACATTTAGGAACTGTAAAACCAAGGTCTTATGATTCGGCTATAGGTGATTTTGAGGGTGACCTTTACATTAGCCCGGAATTCAGATCCCTTCGCCCCTATGGCATTGCATTTGCTGCTAAAAATGTGGACCTGTCTGGAAATGGCCTTGAGTACTTGATAAATTTTACGGAGAAACTTACCGATACTTATGGGAGAAAACGCAAAAAGGTAGCATTAGGCATTCACAACCTGGACAAAATTGTATTCCCTCTGTTTTATAATTTATCTGATGATAAGGAGTTTACCCCATTGAGGTATGGGAAAGCGGCCAGGTTCTCGGAATTCGTAAAAGAGGGCGACAAAGAAGGATATTCCTCCATTTTTGAAAGCATTGAAGGGAGATATCCAATATTGAAGGACAAATCAAAGACGCTGTCGCTTGTGCCGGTAATAAACTCCGATGAAACCTCTGTAGGAACTTCGACACGAAACATCCTTATAGATATTAATGGCAGCGATGAAACTGCAGTGCAGAATACTGCAAGGATTATAGCTTCGTCGTTGATTGATATAGGAGCTTCAATACATCCTGTGAAAGTGCATATGACCCAGAACAAGAGTTCTTTTGTCTCAATAGACCTAAAGGGAAGGAAGGTCGCATTGCATTTTAAGGACTTCAATTCAAGGATAGGATTAGATGAAAAAAGCGAAAGATGCCTGGATTTGATTTCAAGATCGGGTTATCTAGTAAAAAGCAGCAATTCAAGTTCGGCAACAATCGTTATACCCCCTTATAGGACGGATGTATTCGGTAAGATAGATATTGTAGAGGATATGGCTATAGCTTATGGATATAATAACATTACTCCTAAGGAAATCTCTGGGGTATATGGTTATGGAAGCCTAGACACGCTTACAGAATTTAAGAATGATATTTCCGGGCTTTTGGTAGGACTTGGTTATTCTGAGGCATTGAACTTTTACCTCACCAACAGGCAGGTTGAATTTGAATACATGCTTCAGGATGATCCTGGATCCGTTTCGTTGCTTAGCTCCAAGACTTCGACATTTGGCATTGTGCGTACTAAACTGCTGCCTAATCTAATGATGAACCTTAAGACATCCGCTGACCAGCCTATGCCCCAAAAGCTTTTTGAGATAGGTAATGTGTATAGGGTAGAGAAAGGCAAAGTGAGTGAGTATTTGAATATTGCCATTGTAGCAGAGGGGGCGAAGGTAAATTTCAATGATGTAAAAGCGGATTTGGAGGCATTTTGCAATTACCTTGGTTTAAACCTTGAGCTAAAAGAATCGAAAGACCCTGCATTTATAGAGGGCAGGACTGCCGATATATATATAGACGGCATAAAAAAAGGCATTATGGGAGAGATAAATCCTGAGGTATTGCTTAATTTTTCATTGCTGGAGCCGGTATCTGCATTGGAATTGAGAATAAAAAAATTAGATTATTAATTTCTAACTTAATTTCTAATTTAAGAAACAGTAGATAAAATTAGACGGACAAAGAAGAGAAATGTTACTTCTCCTCTTCTTCCCAGTTTATTTCTGGATGCAAAGCTTCGTAGTTCTTCTGGAATTCAAGGAACTTGTTCCAGCTCTTCTCCTTCCCCTCTTCCAGCTTTTTCTGGTATGTTGCCTTGAGCTCCTTCCATTCATCCACTGTATATCCATATGGAGGGTGCTCTCTTATTGATGGAGGGTTGAACGCATAAGAATAGAAGTCCTTTACATAATCAAAATCTACATCTTCCGCATTTTCTGCATTTACATTGACATTTTGGGTTTTCAGGAAATCGACTATTTCTTCTAGGCTTATCTTATCCTTCAGGTTGTCGGCATTTTTTGGGTTGTACATTATTGTTATAGTGTTCTTTATGAAATTTACACGGGCCTTCAATATTGAATCCTTCTCCATCAGCCTGTATTGAAGCCTTGCCGCATGTGGCTGGTCCCTGAATTCGCCTTCTTTTACGACATTTTTGAATGTTACCATCCTAACCATCCTGTAGGGCACACGGAACTTGTTCCCTTCCTCGATAATATACTGCTTGTCAAGGTCTCCTTGTGTAACATCCTTATTTTTCTTAAGGTCCTCCTGATACTCGTTTGTCAAAACAATTTTGGAATGCCTGTCCATTTCAAGTCACCTCACTCTTTCAGGGCTTCGTTTGCAAAACCCTGAACATGCTTGCCACCGTTTACTGGAAGTGCAAAGTAGTCTGTCATTTCTCCATATGCCTTCCTATAAGCCGGGCTTGCCTCTAATTCCTTGATATTCCTCATGTATTTGTCCTTTGCATAGTTCCAGCCAGGATGTGATACTTCCCATTCTTTTGATGGAACGCTGTACTGCTTCTGTATTTTATCTCTGTATACCTCAGGGAATACATTAAATGTACAGAATGGCAGCACTTCACCATCAGGCATTGCATAGTGTATATCGCACTTCTCTACCCTGTGTATATCATAGGTGTATTCGTCCTGGAAATGCATCATCCCCAAGAATATTGATTTCATCTGCAGTTTTCCAAGAGTGCTGAAATCGTGCTTCAGTATCACAGACATCAAAAGCTTTGCAAAGTTTATTGACTTTGGCTGCTTGGACTTGTCTATGAACTTGTTCATCCCAAGAACAGTCTTCATGGCTATTATCCTTCTCTGGGTCTTGCTCTTTCCTTCCATCTCTGCTATTCCTTTTTCCAGATGCTCTACAAGGCCAGCTGCATCCACGAAGCGTGTTATTGGTATTATTTTATTGTCGCTGTCAAGGAATATGTATGTTCCGGCACCACATGCAAAATGTATTGACATATCGTACTTATATTCTCCCGTAAGCGATTCTATGAACTTGTTTATTCCACCTATATAAGGTACTGAGAACCAGTCCTCTTTTGCCACTACTCCATTGGTCTGCTCTTCTATAAGCTTTATTGCGCCAGGTATTGTTATACGCTGCTTCTCTCTTAGCCTTGAAGGCATTCTTCCCACCAATGACACAGGCTGGAAGTTTACTGCTCTTACTACATCGGAGTTGTTCAATGCGAAGTTTATCATAAGCCCAAGCTCCTTCTCGTTTATTGTCCTTATCACAGTAGGTACAAGAACTACGCCTATTCCTGCTTTTCTGCAGGCATCCAATGCCATAGGTGTCTCCCAATGGTTCTTTGGGTTCGCCCTCTTTGTCACACCATCATAGCTCATGTAAAGTGTGCTCACTCCTGCATGCCTTATCTTTACTGCCAGCTCCGGATTTGCGCCTATGTTTATTCCAGTTGTGTTCAGCTGTATCTGATCGAATCCTGCCTTTTTCGCAAGCTCTATTATTTCTATAATATGAGGATGCATGGTTGGCTCTCCACCTGTAATCTGTATTGCGTTTGCAGGTATAGGCTTCTGGCTTCTTAAGTTCAAGAATATCTTATTTATCTCTGCAAGGCTTGGCTCGTATATAGATTCTCCTTCCTTTGCGTAGAAGAAGCAGTACCAGCAGCTTAAGTGGCACCTGTTTGTAACAACAACGTTTGCCAAACCTGTGTGTGATTTGTGCCTCTCGCACATTCCGCAGTCAAATGGGCAGTTAACCCCTTTTGTATCGGTTATTGTATTTGGGTTGTCAAATCCTCTCCCAAAATAGTTGTAACGGCGCATCTTCATGTACATGTCATAGTCCTCCCAGTATTTTTCCATGGTCCATCCATGCTCTGGGCAGTACTTCCTGATCATTACGTTGTCTCCATCTTTGTATATTATTCCATCTATTATAAGCTTGCACTCTGGGCAAACCGTCTTTGTCTTTTCTATAACTGGCATTTTCTCTATTTCTTCCATACTCCTGTGGTAAGGTGCCAAGACTGGATCAACCATCTCCTGTGCTTCCTCGCCTGCATTTACTGTTGGCCTTACGTTATTTATATTGGAAACTATGTTCTGCGAAAACCCCTCTGGTTCCGTCTTTTGTACTTGAAGCGAAGCTTCATCAAGCTTTGCACTCATTATCTTTATGTTGTCAGACATCTTATCTACCATTAAATTTAGTGAATTGCAACATTTTTAAAGGGTGACTTAACAAATCTTTACAAATTTACAAATTATGCACAGTTTCTTTAGATTAATTTTGTGCAATGCGCCGCCTTTTGTAAATCATTGCGGCAACAATAAAAGCAGATAGCAGTGCCATGCTGTATACCGCGTTTACTCCATTGAATGCCAATGAGAAATTGCCTATGTTTATCGTCTGGCTTGAGGAGTATGGAGAGTAAGTGTAATTGTATTCGTAGTAAGATTTGACGTACTCGCTTGGAATATTTCCGTCGAACTCTACCGAATGTGACATTGATGGCTGATTTATGCTTATTGGCTCAGGTCCTGAAGCTCCATAGTACTCAGCTATTATCTTTGCGTCTCCTGTTCCGCATGTATTGAAGCTGTCGTTGAACTGACCATTTGAGCCAACCTTTACTATATTTACCAATCCCTCTTCGCTTGTAAGCATTCCGGTGCCATTTGTAAATATAGGGTTGCAGTACTCTACATTTCCTCTTACATCCGTGCCACTCTTTGGCAATCCATATGCTCCATAGATATTGCATGTGTAATTGGTCTTCTCAAGCAGGCTCTTAGGCTCTGGTGAGCAGGTATTGCTTGAAGTGCTATTGTATTGTGTATTGAATGCAGTAAGATTTGCTTCGGCGACTCCATTGCCTTGCTGAAGCTTGTCCAATGGCTGTGCAAGCCTGCAACCGGACATTGTGGGGTTAACCGTGCATTCGTTTCCGTAAGCCAGGTAAGCGGCGGGATTTGATACTGAACTTGGATCCTGATTATTTACATCAGTTGCATTGTAGAAGTTAATGTTTCTGTTATAATAAATGTATATCAATGAGCCTTTTGGTAGGTATTCTAATGAGTCCACACTTCCGTTTGAGTAAGTTGCTACCCCTGATACAGTTATGTTGGTTTCATTAGAGTTTATAGGGTTAAGGTTCGGCTCCACATTCAATGATATTGATGTTGTGTTTGATATGTCAACGTCAACAGGCATATAGATGGTATTATTGAATACATCCTTAAACGTGTAAATTAGCCTGTTATAACCTCTTAATTTGGTCATTCCAGAGAGGGGCAGTGATATTGTGTCTGTGTACCTGTCGATTTTATATACGTCAAACAGGCTTATTCCTATATTTGATGTTTCGTTCTCAAATACCATAGGCACGTTTGTTTGGTCGGTATAAGAAATTTTCTTAGGTATAACACCTATGATCTGGTACCCGGGATAGTTATTGTTTCCTACGGACTGGTTTATTGTCTCGTTCGTATAATTGAATGCAAGAGATTCATTCAATGGATCCTGCACTATGTAATTGCTTCCTCTTGTTGTATAGTTTACTGCGGCCGACCCAAATAGCCTATTGGTGAACATTTCTAATAGGACATTAGGAGGTATTATAGAGCTGTTGTCATATACTGAACTTGTGTAGTACTCGTTGTTGTATGCATATTCCCCATAAGTTGGCCCCCCTTCTATAGTTGAATTTACATATTCGCTATGTGCAGGTACATCTGCAGCACTGAAGTAAGTATATGTTTTAGAGCTATTGCTTGGCAGGGCGCCGGTGGTTGAACATGCTGTGCCAGAATACTTCACCATTGTGTAATTCTGTGTCAGTGTATAATTTACGTAGTAGGGTATCATTATGTAACCTCCTATATGGCTAGTGAGGTTTATGCTTTTCTCTGACAGGACATATGTTGGCGCGGATATCTTGCTTGCATTTGCGCTGTTGTTCAGCCCATTCCCTGGATTTGTCACATCTGTAGAATTACCCTGGCTTGATTTTGTGGAATTTGGATATATTGATGAGAAGGAAGTTGAGATGCTTAGGAATTTGCCTGGTGATCCTTCGTTTTGTATATATTTGAATGAGCTTGGAACTTCCTCAATTGGAGCATACATTTTATTCAAATTGCTGTCTATGACGCACTGGGTTGGCAAATTGGGCTCTGACTGATTTATGAAGCAGTTCCATGGAGAATTTTCGCCTAACGAAACCTCTGTGTAGTTATTGATGTTCATCTTGAAAGTCAAAAACTCATTATACACAGGTTCTGGGCATTGGTAACTATAAGGAATTGCCTGCCCGTCTCCTGCATCGCTATAATCCGTGCAGAGCTCTAAGACGCTGTCATGTATAAGCAGGTTTATTGTGCCATTAAAGTCCGTTGAAAATCCAAAATCGTGCGGGAACATCCCAGATGGCAATCCATATGCGGATATCTTTGGCCCTATGGGTGGATAGCCATTGGTCTGGCTAAGCTTCATATTGCTTGGAGTATAATTGCAGTCGGCTACGCAGTAAGTTATGTAACCGCTATTTCCGACTGATATATTGGCTGCCAATGGCCATCCATAGGGTGGGTATTCTGTTTCATTGTTTATGCCTGTTATAGGAGTTGGTGCTATTTGGCCGGGGTCCACAACCATGTTGTTGTATGCCGATGGATTTATTGGTACTTGTGTTCCATTGTCATTGTAAGCCTGAAGCATTAGTATGCTTGAGCTATTCCCGTTTATTGTGAAATTCCACAGATCGAGTACATAAAGAAGTCCGCCTGCCTCTCCTAATCCATAAATGTGGTGGTTTGAATCATTGTCATATGCTGCCGGCATTCCTTTGTAGAAAGATGCTATTGTAGAGTTGTCAAAAGGCCCTCCATGTGCTAGGTAGCTTGTTATATTAAACATTGTTGTCGATGTATTATAACTTGTATCTATCTGGTATCCTGCAGGCTTCAAAGAGGATCCTGAATAAAATGGTATGTAACCGTAGGATGAATTTGCAAGATATATGTACTGCCCTCCAGGTGCTACTGCCATCTCTGATGTTGGCTCAAATGATTGGCCACTGGTTATAGGGTCCACTTCTGATTTTGCAGTGCCATTTGAGTAGACAGCGGCCAGTTCAAACTGCCCGGATGCACCCGAATCGAATACATTTACGATGTCGCCCCAGATACTTTTGGGAGCAGTGAATTTTCCAACTACGAATATGTCTCCTGCGTAATCAGTTACCATTGATGTAGGCACAAAATACTGGAACACCTCTTTATTGGTATTGCCATTCAGTGCACCAAACCATGAAGTTGTGTAATTTGATATTGGTATTACATCAGTTATGAAAAGGTTGTGGGCCTGTTCCAATAAGGAATCATTCCAGAAAACAGCCCATGCATTATCCCAACTGCTCAAATTGCTTTCTCTTTCATTCGCTATCTCGCTTGGCTGTATGTTTAGCATGTTGTAATAGCCTTTAGGTATGTAACGCAATTCTGCCAAATCTGTGGTTGTCTTTGAATTGAAATCCAGCCATCCGCTTGTATGTGTATAATTGATTGCATAGATGTAGTCATCTGGCGACTCGCCTATAAATGCGGGGTTAGGGAAACCTGTACCCAAGAAGCTTCCAACTGTACTGCCACCTATTGCTGATATTACACCGCTAAGGAAGCTTGAAAGGTTCGCATTAGATGTCCTCTGCGCTTGAGTTAGGGATAAGGTAAATTGCGTATCTGGATTGTCGAATGTAGAACTACTGCTTGAGTGTATTGAATTGGATGGATACTGGGCCAGAACCAGTTGGTGGCTTGTGCTTGAAGTTGTTTCATTGTATGTTGCAAAGAACCCAGAACCGGTAGTTAAATTGAACGGGTCAAGATGGCCGCTGGGGGTCATATAGTTATAAGGGCTATAAAGGTCAAAAGATAGGTTCATTAGTTCTGATCTTCCACTTACATCACTTGTCGTGGCAGGCATGCTTATATTGTAAAGCAAGTAAGGCAGAACAGTGGCGTTTACATCTGTAAACGGCTGTGTTGCAGGAGTTTCAAAAGTATAATAGGTGTATCCTAAAACACCATCTAATCCTCCTTTTGTGCTGCTTTCTACTGACATAAGGTAATAGCTCCCGGAACTACTGGTGTATAAAAAGAGGTTATGGCTCAAACTTATCCCATCGCTTGTTGTGCGGTATCCTGATGTGTTTAAGTAGAAGTCAGCTTTGTTTGTGACCAAACTATAGCTCCCAGACGGGCATAATGTTGATGATGATGAACCTTGGTAAAGATAATAGGCGCAGCTTACATATGCAAGCCCGCTGCTGAATGCACTTGATTTTGAGACACTTGGAACTTTCCAGTAAAATCCTGAATTGTTGAAGTAAGATTCAACGGTAGGTTTTGGAGTGACATTTCCTGGTATTGGTATGTATGCATTCCTTATATTGTTCAATGTTGCATTCTCTGAGTAATCATATGTTATATTGCAGTCTTCTATTCCTTTATCTCCTGTTTCGTTGTAATAGTATAAGTTAGTTAGTGTATGGGATATTGGCTTTGATATGGAAACCGATGACACATCAGGCAGTTTTATGTCCCAGCTCCATATCCCGGCCTCTGGGGAATCAGGCACTGAATCAAACATATACGACTGGCTGTTATATCCATTGGAAATTATGTATTCGTTTGAGTTTAGATTTGAGAATGGTGAGCTTGCAGGTATGTCTGTATAATTAACCTCTCCTATATATCCCAAATTCCTTATTGTTGGAGTGTCGTTGCTTATGTATATTGATACATTTGCAAATGCAGGAGTTGAATTTGTCCATTCGACAAAGGTTGAAAGACCGACTCCATCCACGGATGGGGTATTGTTTGTTAGGCACTCATCCCCTCCTATATAAGAGTTTTTGTTAGACATAAAATATTCTATCACATCTCCGGGCTGGGGAGCATTTGGACATGTTATAAGCCATCCGGCATCGCTGAAAGAATTCTTAATTGCGTTTGCAGATGACGGCGACTCTGAAGGGGGCTCTGAATCGGTTACTGAGAGGCTGCCCGACAATCCATCGCTGTATTGGGTTGTTGTTACAACAGATTCATTGAAATAGCAATATCCGTCATTCAATGTTGGCAGGCCTGTTCCATTGGGTGCAGGACCTCTGCATATTTTTGGTACATAGGCCATCAATGCCAGTGTCGAGGTATAAACGTTTCCTTTCGTTCCGTCATTGCCATTTCCATATTTATAGCAGTATGTTGAGTCCTGATCTGTCACTGACCCTGCTGTACCCCCATTTACATTGATTCCACTTGTAAGGCTACTACCCTCTCCATTTTTAACGCTGCTCCTTGCTTCTACGATCACCACGCCTCCACCGCCGCCGCTTCCAGATGCTGCATAGTAAACTCCGCTAGTGCCACAGGTAAGTGAATCGGTATTGCCGCCTTCCGCTTCCACATTCCCTATATTGACATCTGAAATACTGTTTGATTCAGCAACCAGCAGTATTTCACCACCAGAACCTCCCCCTCCTTCGCCTTCCGAAATTTGCTTTGCGCAAATACTTGTAAATGGAACGCATTCTTCTGCACCCGTAACGTTATATGGTGTGCCTTCTGCCCCATTTGATTCTATCTTTCCATTATTCAAGAAATTAAGGGCTTTTATTTCTATAAACCCTCCAGCAGCGCCAGAGCCTCCAAATCCCGGTGGTTTACCTCCTGTCAAGGTGCCCCATCCGGTTCCTGCTCCTCCTGCACCGCTGTAGTTGCCGCCATTGCTCAAATTCCCATTTCCACTATGGACATAGTTTGCATGCTTTATAGACGGACCATTACCTCCGGCACCACCTATTGCAGTAGCACCTATATCTATTGCGTCATAAGAGTTATAGTCTACAGCAGTTCCTCCCTCTCCGCCTGCATAACTCTGGTAATCCGCATTTCCATTGTTGCCGTAACCATTGCTGGTGCTATACCCGCTTTCACCTTCGCCGGAGCTTGTTATTACCCCATTATTGGTAAACGTATTTAGCACTGTAATATTTACCCCGCTTAACAAAGTCAAGGTTGCGCCCGAATCAACAGTTAGGTTGTAGTAGCATTGGGAACTGTATAAAGTTTGGCTTCCGGATATGGTTGTTGTTCCGGGGGTTAATTTTACATTTTTAGGGCAAGTAAGTGGCGCAGGACCTACTATTCCACCATAAGCGGAGTATATGTTAATTTTTATAGTCTTCGAGGATTGCACTTCGGGTACTGTCGCAGAATCACTTACCGATACGTTCGCAGTATAGTTGCCTGTGCTTGTAAAATTATAGCTGATGTTGTAGAAGCTGGAACTTGATACAACTGATTTGCTAACATATAGCACTTTTCCTGATGTACTGTTTCTGTATATGCTAAAGCTGTATGTATAAGGAGGATCACCGCCACTTACCCCGCTGGCATTAAACGATATATTTGTATATTCAGGATAAGTTTCAACTCCAAGTATATTATTGCTCGGTAAAACTGTGAAATTAGGCTTGGATAATCCAGGGTAGAACACATTTATGTGTGAAATTTTGGATTCTATTGTCTGGGGGCTGCTTGCAGAATCGGTAACATTTACGAAATATTCAAATGTGGAATTGGATTTTACATTTGAAGTGCTTAAAGTGATTGAGTTTGAAGTATAGCTGCTCATCACTGAGGGGGATCCTGAAGTATTGTTGTACCATTTGTATGAATATGGTGATGTACCACCGCTTACTATTGCATTAAGCGTAATACTTTCACCTGCGTCATAGGAAGCATATTCTGGTTTAATTTCTACACTCATTGGCAAGGTTACTTCAAAATAATTTGAGCCGGAAATTTCAGTAACTGGGGGAGATTCCGAATCGGTTACTGTATAATTGACCTTATATTTGCCTAAAGGATAGTACTCTGAATAGAATGTTACAGAAGAGCTACTGTTAGAAGTTATAATTTTAGTAGAATTTACCTTAACATAAGCATTATCCGACGTATTGTACCAGTAGATATTTGCTATATAGGTATAGTTTGGAAGCCCACCAGATAATTTTTCTGTTATCGTCTCAGATTGGCCATCTTCTATAGAACTTGCACTTACTGAAGGTGTATAGAGCACCAAAGGTATTACCTTGAACACCGCCTCCTCTGTCGTTGGATAGTTTAAAGTAATATAAGTGGAGGTTGCATTCCCTGAATAACTGCTATTTGTCGATCCTATCCATTTTACAAATTCATAATATTTTGCAGGTGTTTCGGATATCAGTACTGATGTTCCATAAGCATATGGATGGATACCTATTGATGGGGTGGTGCTCCCAGTTCCAGTTGGAGAAACCTCCATTGTTAGATTGACTTCATAATTTGCTGTTTCAGATATTGAATTATTGGATTTTATTGTGGCAGATTGTGATGTGCCGCTGTAGCAGTCGTACCCACCGCAAGTCCAATCATAAAATGTGTAGCCGGGATTTGGAGTCTCAGATATTGTAATGGAAGTTCCATAGTTATATGTGTAAGTTCCAACAGAAGGCGAAGTTGTACCTCCTGAAGATGGATTGACATTCATAGTCAACGTTTCTGGAATAAGCTTGAAGTTGGCAGTCTCTGTTATTGCACTGTCCATTGTTACGCTTGATACAGACTTGTTTCCTGTATAACTGCCGCTTCCACTACCTGTCCAGCCCGTAAATTCATATCCGGTTGAAGGAGATTCTGTTATTGTGATAACAGTTCCGTAGTTATAAATGTAGTTTCCAACTGAAGGTGATATACTACCTCCTGAAGATGGGTTCATATTCATAGTCAATGTTTCTGGTATAAGCTTGAAGTTGGCAGTCTCTGTTATGCTATTTTTAAGAGTTACTGTTGGATTGGTTGATGTTCCTGAGTAACAACCATTGCCATTGCAAGTCCAGTCTACAAATTCATAGCCTGTGGCAGGTGTTTCGGATAATGAAACAGTAGTTCCGTAACCATATGTATGTGATCCTACACCTGGTGATGTACTTCCATCATTTGACGGGTTGACATTCATAGTCAATGTTTCTGGTATCAATTTGAAGTGGGCTGTTTCTTCTATGGAACTTCCTAATCCGCTTAAGCTCTTTGATGTTGCAGTCCCGCTGTAGCACCCACTGCCACTGCAAGTCCAGTCTACAAATTCATAGCCGGTTGAAGGAGATTCTGATATATCTACAGAATAGCTTGGACTAACATAATAGAAGTTGCCTGCATACAATTCATATGTATCGCTGGTGCTAGTTGATCCTCCTGGAGATGAAGTTGCTGTCCCGTCATAATTGCTTGATACATTCATCTCCACATAACAGTACCAGTAGCTGATACCACCATAGGATTTGAAGCAACCAGGAGGAGAGAAAGTTGGATCTGCTATTAATTTGGATGTATTTGTACCATTTCTTGGATTGACAACGGTATTTATACTTTCATTCTGAAGGACCAGATTATCTTTGATATTGTAGCTGCTGGACAGATTAGATAGATTAAAGTTATTTGAGGTTATTGCCACAGATGCAGTATGACCAATTTGAATTGAATATGTTATATAAATAATTGAAGAAAACAACACCACTGCAATGATGGTTTTCAATAGTCTGGACTGGCTTAGTGCTGCCATATTGATTATATAAGATTTAGTAATGTACATTATATCAATATTTTCTATTTATGTTATTACTGATTATTCTCTTTAATGTTTATTATATTTAATTCTTTTTACGTTTATTCTTATCAAACGGTATTTGAATATTTGCATGAAATCATAAGGTTGCTTTTGCCTTATCTTATAAAGCTTTTATAATTGCCGCTTTCTATTTTTACGGTCAGTCCTAACTTTTCTAACATCATCTGCATGCCAGGACCTGCACCTCCTGCCATTACTTCATTTACTTTATAGGCTATAATAAACTTGGCAATGCTTGCATGGTGCACTCCCTCCTGCTCCATCTCGTGTGCTTCACCCCACTTTACATCTATCTCCTCGCTGTTTTCAACTTTGCCGTCCTTAATATGAATGATTGCCACTCTTTGAGCTCTCCCCACTCCTGTCAAATTTCCGTCTTCGTCTATAGTAGCCAACACAATTTTATTTTGCAACAAGCCCACCTGATCAAATATTGAATAAGATAAATTAAAAATAGTATTTATTCGTTTAATATTGTAGGAGTAGTGCAATGCGACTGCCGGGATTTGAACCCGAGTTACCGCCTTGGCAAGGCGATGTCCTACCAGGCTAGACTACAATCGCACAATATTATGATAAATTTTATTGGAAAACTATTTAATTATTGTTAGTGGGCTTTAAAATACAGAAAGTTAAAAATTCTAAATCAAGTTCCTATGTACAGCTAATTGGAGGCTTCATTCTTTTCCTCCATACTGCTTGAGGTATTTCTTGACAAGGTCAACTGCTTGCATTATGGACCTGCGGACTTCATCTTCCGTCCTTGCTCCTGTGCAGATAACTTTTCCGTTTTTGAATAGAAGAAGTGCTGACTTTGGATCGCGTATCTTTAATATTGCACCTGGGAACTGCTCTGGCTCGTAATCTATATCATATGAAAGCTTTGCCAATCCATATAAATCAAGGTCGGTATTTAAATCGGCACTTGCTACTATATTAACCACTTTGTAAGTAGGCTTTAGCTCCACATTCTTTTTATGAGGTAAATCAGGTAATATTAAATCAGTTGATTCAATTTTCTTCGGCATATCTCCACCTATTTAAATATTACGGTTTAAAGGCATAAATACATTTTGGTAAATTAGGCTTTTCTAATGAGTGCAATACCCTAAGCGTTTTAAAAGGGAAATCCATGAATTTGTGGTATCAGGAAACACAAATTATAAATATACTTACTACAACAATATTATGCTATTTGATTAGATTAAATAATAAACTTTTAAAGGTAATGATATGACAAAAAGATCTGGAGGACAGTTTCATGGAAAAACAAGAAATCTGGTAAGGCATCACAAATTATCTACACTGTCGATTGCTGATAAGATAAAGACCTTTGAAATAGGAGACAAGGTAGCTATAGTTCCTAAAAGCAATTATAGAGACTCACCACACCCCCGTTATAAAGGCAGGATAGGTGAAGTTATAGAGAAAAGAGGCTCTGCATATGTTGTAAGAGTTAGGATAATGAATGCAACAAGGAAGCTGGTAGTTCCTGTAGTGCATTTAGAAAAAATATGAAGAAGATAATTTATCTTCCGAATTGTTCCGTCCTTTTTACAAAAGGCTTTGTAAATAGGTAGAACCTTTCGTTTCCTTTCAATTCCTCAAGTATCCTTTCAACTATCAGTTTGGATGGATCCTGCAGAAGCTCTATTCTATTGCTTATATCTTCAAAACTTTCAAACTTCTTTACGGTCCTTTCTTTAAGTATCGCTTGAAGGTGCTTTTTGCCTATTCCTGGAAGCAGTTCCAAAGAATGCTGCCTTATATTAAGTGGTTTTGCATTGTTAAAGAAGTCAACATATCTTTGTTCATTCTCTTTTACGAGCTTATCTAATGCCTCAACGAGATTTCCTTTTGCGGTCTGCGTTAATTCATCATAGGAGATTCTAGATTTTATAATTTCTATTTTATCTCTCTCGTTCTTTCCTATGTAAACCTTTTCACCTATAGAAAATGATGTGTTTGGCTTAGGCTTTGCTTCTAATAATGTAAATCTTTCAGTACCAACTAACTGCAATGTTGGATCAGCTCTTGTAGAAAAAGACTTCCCAGTGGGCATGTAGTCAATGACAACTGCATAATCCTCACGTTTTTCTTGAATTTCCATAATTTAACCCCACTTTTTATATCCGTATTTACACGCATTATTACACGCTCTTGAATTCGGAGAGTATTTTATTAATTTGTTCTTCGTCTAAAGTGACACGGTTACTCGCTGCCGCATATTTTATCACTTCTGGGCTTTTTGGATTCAACTCCAATAGTTTGTTTATAAGGTTGTTATTAAGTTCCATAGCCTCCAAATCGCTTTTTATCTTTTTGAATTTTGCTGAGGGAATCTGAAATTTCTCTGCATATTCGAATGTCATCTTTTGTTCGTATGAAAGCTCTGATTCTTCTTTTCGCTTTGATAATATATCGTATACCTCATTCAGCGAAAGTGAACCTTCTTCCTTAAAATCTTCTCCAATCATCTTACCAACTTGACTTAAATATCTAACATAAAATTTAGGTAATTAATAATATATATGTTTCTATTTTTTATATTTAATATTTATTAGAATAATAATTTCTGTGTTATATTTTTAAGTTTTGCTCTATAATTAATTAGTGTGTAACTATGTCTTATTTAAGGATACTATTATTGGCTGTTATCTCATTGTCTTTAATCGGGATGAGCTCTTCTTATGCCGCTTCTGTAACACCTGTTTCAATTAATGCGTCATTGAGCAGTTATTTGTCAACTTATATACCAAATTCCACAATAAAGAGTTCCACATTTGTTTCTTTCGAATTCGATAATGGCAGATATATAATCATGAATGTCACACCTTCTGAACATATTCTGCTGAATGTCACAGACTCTCATTACTCTTTTATACTGAATAATACAACAGCCAAGGCAATAATTACGCCTATTCTTATAGACCTTTATTATCCAAACAGTTCAGTCATAAATTCAATGAAAAATGATATTTCGGAATATGAATCTTATTCAGCACCTGCAATAAACAGCTGCAAGGTCTCTACTGGTTTAAATGAATATACATTTACAGTTGCAAATGGGGGGTATTCCTGTGAGACCGTCCCTAGATGCGCAGCAGACTACGTAGCTACCGGAGGTATGGGAGGGATATTGAGTACTGCCATATTCACATTTTCAGATCAGACTACTGCTTTGAATAATAGTTATACTAATGTTGTCCAATTATTAGACAGCCTTAACCACACAAATTTCAATACCAATATAGATATGGTAAGATCGAACATTTCACAAATATCTGAGCTATCCGCAAAACTTCCCCAGAGTGCACTTTTCCCTCTTCCATCAGACATTCCAAATTCAGAACTTAATCTATGTACACTTTCAGCTACGGCACCTTATTACTGCCTTTCTATGGGCCTTTGCACTTCGACACCTCAATTTAACTTCAGTTACCTTAATAATATAAATTCCACATTGCAGTCCTTGAGCATGCTTCCAGTATCAGGTTCCAATTTGAACTCTTATGTCTCGAATATGACGGAACTTGCAAGTTCCTATGTTGAACCTGTCGTAATTAAGGAGGAAACAGGAAGATTTAACAGCCTGATTAATTCTACAAGTGGGGCTTATAATAAAAGTGTAAATGAATCTGAATTGTTGCTTTCAAAATTCAGTAACTCTTCCCTTAGCAGCTCCTTGTCAACATTAAAAACTGTTTACTCCTATGTATTGGGCCATGGAATAAACCAGAATTTGACTGCAGCAGGAAATGAAATAAATGCAAGCCTTAACAACAATACTTTAGTATACAGTAAAGTCATAAGCACCTATAACCCTGTTTACAACAAATCCATAAATACTACAGGCCTCGTAGTATCAAAAGAGCTTAATTACTTAGACCCTCCACCAAAGCTTGTGAATTTGGCATTGCAGCAGGAGATGCTTGACCAGCAATTCAGCAATAGATTAAATGAAAGCCAACTTATTGCATTAAACGCCAGTATGCAAAGTGTCTACAACCAAACTAGGGTTTATGGATCTTACTTCAACGGTCCAAGCTTTGTGAAATCCTTAGATTCATTTTTCATTGTGCCTTTTGAAAGCGGATATAGCACATCTCTTTCCTCAAAGGAGAGCTCTGCTCCGTATTACGCAATGTTACTGTCATTTATAATTGGCATAATAGTGCTGTTCATAATATATTACTTTACTTACTTCAAGCTAAGCAGGAGCAAGAAGATAAAAGTTAACAAGGTAGTAAGGAACACATGGGCAGCCATATTCATAGTGCTATTCGTAATAGTTCTAATTTACTCTTATGCAACTTATGCGGTCGCGGCGAGTGCAAATAGCTTCCTTCCATTTTATTCGTTTAGTTCAATGCTGAACAATACACATACTGCATATATTGCATTAAATAAATCAGCATTACTAGAATCAGAATGTGCAAATTCGATAAAATCGGATTTTGTAAATAAGACTTTTACTCTTGTTGGATTGAACAAAGGAGCCTGCTCAATTGATGGGGTAAGCTATACGCATTGCTTGAGTTATCTTGCAGGGACAGGTAGCCCAGTAATAGTCCTAAATTCCACGGGTAACTCCATAGTTTATAAAGGATTATACGGTAACATACTTTATGTTAATGGAGCTTCTGCTCAAGGTAACAAGTGTTATGCAGGAAGCGCATTAAACTGAAATTTTATTTGACATGGTGATATATTTTGGCTATTGATGATAAACTAGACAAAGGAGGCAACAATTTTACATCTTCAAACAAAGCTATTTTAGGATCTGTGATAATTGTTGTTGCTGCTATAATAATCAGCATCGCAATAATATCCCTACATACAGGCGCGCAGTCAAACAATTTGGCAGCCTTTGAATCATATTATAAGTCCTCCCCAAATTTGAATATCTATGTAAACGCAACTAATTCAAGCTCTTTTGTTAATACTTTGGGCTGCGCTGATTCGCTTATAGAAGTGATAATAGAGAATAAGACAATACACAAGTCACCCTCCGATATCAACCTATTCATAATGAACAATACGTCATGCATTTATTCCAAAGGTCTTGTGAATGTGGAAAATTATTCGAATGCCAGCATATCTAAATGCCTGTCATATAGCAATTCCTCTCCAACGATAATGATAAATGAGGGCCCGATAAACAAGACTATTGTTTCAGGCAAGAGGATAAGTTATTATGGGACGCCTGCTTTTATTGAGAACTGCGGGATAGCCTATGAGTTATCGGATTTGAATTGAATCCTTTAACCAATTGGGTTTAACTGTGGTTTCTATTTTTTCAATTACGGTTTTTCAATTACGGTATTTCAGCAATGCACCAACGCCATCGAAACCAAGCAGCAGCTCTTTTCCATATTGGCTGTCTGAAGATATAAACAATGTCTCTATCCCATTCTTGTCCGCTATATCTATCAGTTCTTCTATCGCATCCTTTTCGTTGGTCACACTCAACGCGCCGCCACACTCGTGCTGTGTTTCTCTCTGATTGCCTTTCTCAAGCTTGGTGAATTCAACCCCGCAGTTGCTGCATTTGTAGCTTACATTATACAGCTCTGCATCCTCACTTATAAGAAGCTTGGACACATTTGACCTGAAAAGGGCATCCTTTACCTTTTGATAACCATAGACTGCAAGGCCATTATGGGATACTTCATTGAGGAATTTTTCCATTGTGGTCCTCTCGATTATCGCTTGTTGCTGAGAGAGCAGGCTCTTTGCTTTCTCCAATAGCTCGTTGAGCCCGACGGTTTCATCCGTGTATCCTGTGTCGAACACCCCGAGCACTTTTATTTGGTAATTGAGATTCTTTGCCTTGACAAAATTCTCCTTTGATGGCCCTGGCCCTCCGACCACCAATCCTTTTAGCTTGAAGTTCCATTTGAGGAACAGGTCATTAACCGCATCTGCGATTGATTTATAGTAATCGTCTATGCTTTCCCCTATGGCTCTATCATACCTTGCCGCGGATTGCCCTCCCTTGTGCACTTTCTGATGTGCAAACGACTTTATGTTCTTGTCTATTACTATCTCGGTTCCCTTTAGGATAGCCAATGTGGCCTCCCTGCCATCCATTACCAAAAGTGCATAATTGTCGGTCGATTCTGCCATTGCCTCTATGGGTTCAAGAAGGAATGTCGAATCACATCGGTATATGTTTGACTTTAGAGGCTGCGGCACATTCATAGAGTAAAGTTCGATATCAGTCTTTGATTGCACATTTGACACGTTTCCACAGAACACCGCAAGGCCATTTTGGGGCACTTCTCTGTAAACTTTAAGGTACTGTATTATCCTCTCAATCGCATTCTGCACGTTCAGCCTTGTTGTCTTCGATTTTATGTTTGATGCTTGACCGTATTCCGATCGCAGCCTTGCTACCTCATCAGATATAGGGAAGCCAGGAGGAACGTAAATAGATATCAATTCTGTTCCCGATCCTCTTATTGACTTTAGTATTTTAAGCTCCTTTTTTAAATCATATGCATCTTTCATAAAAATCACTTTTTGTAATGGAATTAAAATAAAAATAAAGAATAGCAGTATTATTCTCTAAAACTAGATATTTAAATATGTGCTAATGCTTTGCTATCCTATCCTTTCCAAAATATGGGACTAATACATCGGGTATTGTTATGCTTCCATCGTCATTGGAGTAGTTTTCTATTATTGCAACAAGCGTCCTTGTCGTTGCAATCGCGGTAGAATTCAGTGTATGCACATATTTCCTCTCTCCGCCTTCATCATACTTGATATCAAGCCTTAAGCTCTGCCAATCTGTGCAGTTGGAGCACGATACGACTTCCCTGTACTTTCCCTGGCTTGGCATATATGCCTCTATGTCATTCTTCTTCGCTGCTACCGTCCCTATATCCCCTGTGCATATGTCTACAACATGGTATGGTATGCCCAGCTTCTGGTATAGGCTCTCGGAATTGCCAAGCAGCTCATCATAATGTTTCCAGGAATCCTCTTCCCTGGAGAATATGAACTGCTCAACCTTGTAGAACTGGTGCACCCTGAATATACCTTTTGTGTCCTTTCCATGCGATCCCGCCTCCCTTCTGAAGCACGGGCTTATCCCTGCGTATTTCAAGGGGAGCTCCTTGGAGGAGAACACCTCGCCAGCGTGCATCGATGCTATTGGGTGTTCGGACGTGGATATCAAGAACATTTCTTCGGTAATCCTTTCAAGGCTCTTGTCATCGCTTGCTTCCCTTGGGTCGGCTATCTTGTACAGTGCATCCTCAAAGTCTCCGAGCGCCGTCACGCCCGTGTAGTAATCCCTTTTAATCATGAAAGGAGGGGATATTATTGTGAATCCTTTTTTCACAAGCTCGTCCAGTGCAAACCTTATAAGAGATTGTTCAAGCAGGACGAGTTCATTTTTTAAGTAATAGAATCTGGATCCCGAGACCTTTGCCGCACGCTCTATATCAAGAAGCCCTAAGCCGTTAAGTATATCCTCATGGCTTTTCGAGGTTTTTCTTCTTATCTCTCCCCATTTCCTTATCTCCACGTTTTCGCTATCATCCTTTCCATAAGGGACGGACTTGTCAAGGACATTTGGCATATTCCACAGAAGGTACTTTATCCTGCTTTCCTTCTCCGGAAGCTCTTTCTCCAAATTTGCTATCTCGTCCTTCAGCCCGGACATCTGGCTGATCATTTCGGATGCATCTTCCCCTTTCTTCTTCAGCTCCGCTATCTTGAGGCTTTCCTTGTTCCTCTTCGCCTGGAGCTCCTGAAGGCTTGTGGACTTTTCCCTCCACTCGGAATCGAGCTTCACAAGCTCTTCGATGGGGTAATCGCTCCTGCGCCTCTTCAGAGATTCTTTTATCTCATCGAGATGGTCTCTTACATATCTAGTAGTCAGCATAAAGATCATACATATTTTTTAGCAAATTTATTTATTCTATTTGTATAGACTGGATTCAATCAACCTTCTGGACCAGCGTTGCCGTGACTATTCCTGGGAATCCTGTCTGCAAATTGGTGTAGTTTACTATCACATAGCCATTGAATATGCTTCCTATCGGCCTTGCAAACACAGTTCCATTATCAACGCAGTGAAGAGGGAAGCTTGAATTGGACCTGAACGTATAATTGTCCCCAATCCCAATCGTTATTTGATGTGGCAGCCTCACTATGTAAGCGGTTGAAACGTTGGTCGCACATCCGACCCCTGTGACATTAATAGGTGAGCTTGTCACCTGTTGAAGGTTTAGCGTGAAATTTCCACTCTGGTGGAGGTTGGTGCTAAGGCAGCTGTATCCTGCGGGGAATATGCACTCGTTGTGCGCAAGAGATGACGGGCTGAAGACCCCTAGTGCATATAGCACTCCAAGTATAAGGGCAATCACCAATATCGCCCATCCATAGGTCATAAGGTATTCCATTGCGGATTGCGCTTTAACTTTTTTATTATCGTGCATGTTCTCACTCAAAGATCATCGGTTGGTATATTTGCTATTATACCGTCTATTATTCCGTTGACTCCTATAGCGCCTGTCGCCCTTACTGCAATCCTGTGGCTTAGGACTGGCTTGGCCAAGTATTTGATGTCATCTATAGTTATCTCATTCCTTCCTTCCACCAATGCCAGCGCTTTGCCGCACTGCATGAAGCTGATCTCAGCTCTTGGGCTTCCGCCCATAACTACATGCATATCGGTCCTTGTCGCATCGACTATCTCTGTTATGTATTTTATTATCTTTTCGGGCATTGACACGGATTTGACAAGCTGCTGCATGCTCAGTATATCATCAACGGATATAACCTTGTTTACTGTCGTGTGCTCTTCGCTCTCCTTTATCCTCAGCATCTGCTGCTCTTCCTCCATGCTTGGGTAGTCTACCGCAACTCTCATGAGGAACCTGTCCGTAAGCACTTTAGGAAGGGAGGTAGTTCCTTCTATGTTCAAAGGGTTCTGCGTTGCCATTGCGATGAATGGTTTCGGCAAAGGCATTGTCGAGTCTCCCATAGTTACCTGCCTTTCTTCCAACGATTCCAAAAGGGCGGTAGTTGTCCTTGGGGGCGCCCTGTTAAGCTCATCTATAAGCAGTATATTGTTGAATATAGGGCCTTTCTTAAGCTGCACGTTGTTCTTGTCGTCCATATAAGTGTATCCGACTATGTCCTTGAAAGAAAGGTCTGGAGTACCCTGTATCCTTCCGAAGCTCGCCTGAACGGTTTCGGCCAAAGTCTTTGTCATCGTAGTCTTAGCGACTCCTGGAGCTCCTTCAAGCATTATGTGGCCATTGGCTATCATAGCGACAAACATCAGCTTTACGACGTCCAGCTTACCTGCTATGCGCTTCTTTATCTCAGTCTCTATCTTCTGGTATATATCCTTTACATCTACTGCTTCCATCATTAATATTACACAGTATAGTTTAAAATAATTAGCGTTAATTTGACGATTTAATTAGGGATAACGTTAAGAAGCATCGAGAATTAGCTTCATTTCAATAAGTTGAGAATTTATAAAAACCAGAAAGAGAAATTAGGAAAAGTTAAAAAAGAAAAAAAGAAGCCCTGAAACAAATCAGGACTTTGCTGCATTTGCGTAAAGATCTTCTATGAAGGTCTTTGCTGCAGACATTGTCTGGCTTGCATTGTATCCAGCTACCAATATCCTAGGTCCTCCCACTGTTGCAGAGCTTGGGTATGCCTTCACTATAGGTGCGCTTGTTGGAGTTACGCTTATGTTGTAAGCCTTCTGCAACTGTGCACTCAATGTGTTTACATATCCGCTTCCTACCAGTATCAAGGAGCTTGTAGGTGCAGCCTGTGTATCCAATATCACCAATCCTGATGGGCTTCCAGGCATTGTCATGTTCTCTATGTTTGTAGGCACATCTGCTACTGATGGTGTTGTTGTTACTGCAGAGCTCAGGTTGCTTATTCCTGATATTGTGTAGTTTGCATTGCTCACGGATATCTTTGCGCTGACGTTTGCTATTGTTACGTTAGGTATGTTTGTTGCTTCCCCTATTGAGTATGGTCCATAGGTCTTTGCATGGCTTACCACTGCTGTTACGTTTGTAGGTGCTACATAGAAGTTAAGCTCTCCTACAGATGTTGCCATGTCTACCACTGCACTCTCTGGAGCGATTGATGCAACCTTTGACCCTCTTTCAGTCACAAATCCGGCAGGTGCTTTTACACTGTTTTTCTGTGAAGACAGATAGGTCATGTTGTTGTGTGAGTACCCTGTTGCAGATGATGAATAATTCAGCTGGAACAGAGGTGTTGCATCTGCGCCTGCAGACGAGTTCAGTATTGCATATGACAAGCTGTCATTGTAGTTTGTGCTGCTTGGGACATCATACTCGTTCATTGTGTATGTGTAGTATGCTGTCTGTGTGCCATGCATTGTGTTGCTGTCCTGCGATCCGCTCAATGCAAAGGTTGTTGTTGGCTGGCCGTTCTGCTGGCTGTATGTGACACTTCCTGCAGATCCAAGTCCATATACTGAGCTTCCGGAAACTGGTGTCAGCAATATTTGTGCTGTTGGGATTGGAGCCAATACACCTATTGTGTTGCTTCCTGCCATCGCAGTTATTTCCATTCCAGGTATTGCTCTCTGTGGCTCTATGCTTGTAAGGTTATAGAAGTCCAATGGCGCTATCACATTTCCGCTAACTGAATTGAAAGTTACTGAAGCGGATGTTGGAGATACTGCACTTGAGCTAAGGTATCCTGTAAGCACTACGCTCAATGGATTTGTTGCTGAGATGTAGTTTCCAGGGCTTGAAATTGAAACCTCTGCTGCTGTGTTTGCAGGTGCTGTGTGGGCCGTGTCGTTCAACTCATATGGTGTCAACAGGTAGTTTACTGTGCTGTTGATCTGGCCATCAAAGCTGAATGCGTTTGATATTGAGCTCGATACTGACAATTCCTGTCCAGGCTCTGTTATGTTTGTTTCCAGAGCAGCAGCCCCCTTGTTGCTGTACTTTATGTTTGACACAGATGTCAATGTTGATGTTACATGGTCATAGTCTCCAGATGCCAATGAGGACCCTTCAAAATCCAGCTTCCATATTGCAGGGTCGGATATGAATGAGAATGACTGGCCTGGGTACAATGTTGTAGGTGTTGAATTGTATGCAACTATTCCTTCAAGCTCATTAGGAGTTCCGCTAGTTGATGAATTTGTCCACAATATGTCTGTGTACCATCCAGGAGCGCTTGTCTTGTTCAATTGTGCACCATCAGTTATGTTGTATACGTTTGTGTAAAGCTGTGTCTTTGCATAGCTTGCGCTTTCGAAAACGTCAGCTGCTGCACTCTTTACATACACATATATCTTGTGGCCGCTTACGTTGAACAGCTTTGTTGTTCCTATCTTTATTGTTGTTGAGTTTACCAGTGTTCCATTGTAGAATACATGGTAAATAGGCTGTGATATTCCTGAGCTGTTAGGTTCTGTAAATCCTGATAGTTCTACTCCAAAAGGTGTTGAATTCAAGAAGTGGTCAAGGTACAGTGTCGTTATAGGTGATACTGCAGATGCCAGTTCAAGCTTTCCTCCTGTTGTGTATGTGCTTGAGGATACAGTTCCTGAAGGGAGTGTGTAGTTTGCTATTGTCCAGTTCTTTCCCAAGAACATAATTGATGCATGGTTTATTGAATTGCTTGATGTGTACGCAGGTATAGGCTTGTTGAAGTTTATCTGGTATGCACCTCCTGCATTTACAAGTGCAAAGCTGCTGTTTGCCTGGTCATATACAGGGAATCCTGTAAGCCATAGGTACTCGTTCTCTCCATTTGCTCCATAATTGCTCAAAAGTGAAGGAAGGTTTGTGCTTGTAACTCTCATTATGTTCGCATCTGTTCCATTAAGGAATGATGAGAATGACACTCCACCTCCATTTGTTGATGCTGATACAGAAGTTGATACAGGTACGAATCCTGTTGCTGTGTAAGGGCTTGCTGTAGGTGATGCTGTAAGGTTGTATGTAGTTGGATATGCATCGACTGTTCCTACTGTCTTTGTTGCTGAAAGTGTGTTAAGCTTTATTCCTCTGTTGAATACTGATCCTATCAATGCACCAAATGAATAACTTCCGCTTACGTATGCAGAGCTTGACTCATTAAGCCATACCTGCTGGTCTGTAAGCTTGTATGCACTTGATGTTACGACTGGCTTCAGTACGCTCCTTGCCTGTGAGGCATTTATATTTACTGTCACTGGGGTTGTTGTGTACGCCAGGTTTCCTATTGCGGCTGCAATGTCTGCTGCTGCTACTCCATCAGTTATGCTTGCTGGGTAAGTTCCGTTGTAACCAAGTGCTATCTGCACAACTGGCTGCCCTGCTGAACTCACTATAGGCACACTTTGGAAGGATACTGGAACTGCAAACGCTAATCCCATTCCTAACAACGCTGTTCCGACTGCGACAGCGGCTACTCTCTTTGCATTTATATGCTTCATTCAATTCACCAAATATATTTAATCAAGTAAATGAAACAAAAGTATTTAAATCTATTTAAATACGTAAATAAACTTTTATTTGACAATTTTTAAAGTACGTGGATTGTCAAATCAAATTTCTTGCATCAACGTAAACTCAAGGATTTTCTTTGTTGCAGGATTTGTATTTTATTTTTATTCCATGTACCAGTAAGTATTTTAATATTTAATATAGATTACTTATAGACTTCTTGAGAATTTTGCAGGGATAACAAAGTCTGGCCAAATGTGCCAGGTTCAGGGCCTGGTCCCGTAGGGGTTCGTGAGTTCAAATCTCACTCCCTGCATTTATGCGTATTTTATGTTTCACTTATTGTGCATCGTTTTTTATAGCTTGCTTGCAGAATAGACTTTCAAATTTTGGTGATTTATTGAATTTTGCTACAATTTTAGGATATGCAGGGATGCTGATCCTGTTGGCGTCGATTTACCTGCTCGGGAGGAATGAACATAAATTAGGTTGGTCTACTCAGATAGTCGGTGATTTTGTGCTATTTGTGTATTCCATACTGCTTCAGCTTAATGTATTTATAATATTGGAGGCGGCGTTTACTATTGTGGCCTCATGGAATTTCATAAAACTTGTCAGGAATAGAGCCCGTAGATAGGAGTTCTTTTTTCTAGCGTAGATTAATATTGTTGCTTTTGCGGGTATTATTATTACTCCAGTGAGAATGTTCCTGCTGGAAGCTGTTGCATTATAGTATTAATATCATCGTATTTCAGTATTGATGATATCTTCTTTGCAGCATCCGATTTCTGTATCCTCCCAATTTCTATTATTACTCTCTTTATTTGCTCGGTGTTTTCAATGTGCAGGAATCGCTTGTAAGGAAGAACCTCAAGCTTCTCATTTTCTACAATGGCTACCAGCTTTAGATTGGTATTCCTGTACCATTCCCTCTCTCCTTTTAATAGGAAACTCCCAGTCCCCAATGAACCTTTGTTCGTGGATTTGCTTACTTGGTCGCGCCTCATGCAGTATACATCCACCTCTCCCTGCATCTTATTCCATGCGCTTGAATATGATGCCGAGAACTGAGCACATTCTTCCTTGTCATCTTTGGATGCATTCAATCCATCCTTTAGTATTACTACTGATGCGCCGAATATGTTTGCGTGGAAAAATAGGTCGTGGTCCTCAAAGTACTTTGAATTCAATAGCTCGTTCTGCTGTGCATCCCTTCCTCCTATGGCAAGCAGGTTGCCTGTAGTAAAAAACCAGTGGAACTTTTCGTACCATTTCTTCTCTTGCACTTTTATAATTTTGGTTTTGACTTCTGATTCTCTTGACTTCTCTTCTTCTGCCTTTGCTCTCAATGCACTTGTCGCCTCCTCGGCCCTTTCGATCTTGCCTTCAAGCCTTTTTGCTTCCTCATAATAGTGGTTCCCATTTTCCTGTGAGGATTTTGTAAAATCAAGCTTTATCTCCATCTTTGCACCTTTCGCTTATTGTCTTATAGCATGCCTGCGGTCACACCATTGACAATGTTCCGGTAACCAGAAGGGATATTATCACGGCAATTATGAATCCCACTACTCCCAATAGCAATATACCTAGTATTATTATCTTTGCGCTTCTGTCATATTCCCTGCTCTCTGGCTTGTAGCTTATATCTATAATATGCCTTGAATTTGATAAGAATGATTTGAATTTTTCATATACGTTCATTGGAACCTACCTAATCATTAGTATTTGTTTAATAACTTAAATTGTTTGTTTTATAATAGTTTCTATTATTGCCCTTGCATTTGACTTTCCTGCTATACTATTGAATAATTAGAAAAATACATTTAACAGGATTTATAACAGGATAGCCGACTCTGGATTGACCTAATAATACCCCTAGTATTATTAGTAGTCTACATCATTCTTTTTGCTGTTGATTATCTGGTCCTCTGCTCTCATCATGTCCCCGTATTTTTGGGCTGCAAGCCGATGCCTTGTGTATGGTTTTATGAAACCTACCTGTATTACCACGTATATTAGCTTCTTGTCGTCATCAGTAAGCATTGCATTTTCTTCGGCAGTTAAAGAATCTTCTATTATACTGATTACACTATCCCTCAAAGGTGCTGTAAAGTTTCTCAATTTCTCTATTCTTTCAGGGTCATCCTCTTTTACGTCATCATAATATTTTATTATATCCTTGAAGTGATTAATATAACGGTCTCTGTTGCTGGTGATGTAGTCCATCGTGCTTTGCACGGCTTTTGACACTACCTTGATTTTCTCTTCTGATAACGGCTTATCGTCATTTTCGGATTCTATTACACCAATGGCACGTTTAGTCAATTCGTCTTTGTTCTGCGTCATGTAATCGAATTCCTTATCCTTTTTAACGTATTCCTTCTCAAGCTCGCTCTTCCTCTTCTTTGCAGACCTCTTTTCGAAGTAAGTTGCCATGATAATCGTTAATCTTGTATTTTTTCAAATATATAATATTTGCTTTTATTTATTCATAAATGGAAATCGGTCAGGTATAATAATTTTTACCTTTCAATAAAATAACATTGGAATTGCTCTTTGATTTGACGTTTCCGTCTGCATAGAGCATAGTTATCCTTAATTTAAAATTTGTAAGCTGATTTAAATGCAGGAGGTTATAGTAGTTTATTTCGGGGAACTTTGGCTTAAAGGTAAAAATAGGCCAAATTTCATAAAGATGCTTAAGGATAATGTATTGGATTCCATTTCAGGGCTTAAATATAGTAGATTTGTGCCTCTTAGAGATAGGTTCCTTATATACATTGATGGATCGTCTGATACAGGTAGCATACTGGAAAAGCTTGGATATGTGTTCGGGATATCTAGATTTATAAAAGGAGTTATTACCGATAACAGTATTGATTCTGTACTAAAAGCTGCCTTAAAGTTATGCAGCAATGAGATAGGGCCTTTTAAGATATCTGCCCACAGGACAGACAAAAGCTTGGAGTTCACCTCTAAGGATATAGTATCCGCTTTTATAAATCAGGACAGTATAGAAGTTTCTAGGGATTCGGATAAAATTCTTTTCATAAACCCTACGAATATAGGCACTTTTGAATATCTAAATAAAGAAGTTTTCAAAGGCCTTGGTGGGCTTCCGGTTGGCATGTCAGGAAAAGCTGTCATACTGCTTTCAGGGGGGATAGATTCCCCTGTTGCATCCTATTATGCGATGAAGAGAGGGCTTGTCCCAATATACCTTCATGTACACGCATTCAACGACAACGGCAAAGCGGAGAACTCTAAGATGGGATTGATCCTTGAAACTCTTTCTAAGTACTACAGTAGGTTTAGGGTTTATTATGTACCCGCGTACATATTCCAACTTTCCATACTTGATGTGAAGCATTCGTTCGAGATTATATTATTCAAGCGCATGCTTTACCAGATGGCTAAAAAAATAGCTAAAAAGGAGGGGGCCAAAGTTATAGTGACAGGAGAAAGCTTGAGCCAGGTGTCATCCCAGACTGTTTCCAACCTTATATCTACTTCGCATGATGTAAATGACCTGCTGGTAATGAGGCCCCTGATAGGGTTAGACAAGCAGGATATAATATCAAAGGCCAAAGAAATAGGCACATACGATCAATCGATAATAAAGTACAAGGATGTGTGCTCCATGCATTCAAGAGATGCCGTCACTACGACAAGACTAAGTTACATAGATGAACTGTCAAATTCAGTCGGTATGGATGACATATCTGACAGAAGCCTTCTGAAGGCGGATGCCCTGGATTACCCAATCGTCAAGTTGAAGCGTTCGGATAGATTACCTTGAAAATCTTCGTGTCATCGTTGCCATAAACCATCTTTAGCTTCACTGACCCGTTTGCATCATAGTTGCACGCTGTGGAATTGCATAATGACTCAATTTTGACAAAATTGCTGTTCAGGAATTTTGGTCCTAAAAGGTATATGAACTGAGTCCCTTCAGCGGAAGTTTCGACATAAAGTGTTGAGTTTAAAGCTCCTGGCTCGGAGGAGTTTATAAGTATATGGTCAAAGTTTGATATATCATATATCAGTATATGCTTTATGTATTTGTAGCTTCTGCCTCCGGGAGTATATTCTATTGCGTAGCTTTTGTTAATGTCTGACGTATTATATATCAGCGCGGTGTAGAGATTTATGCTGGTTATGTTCATAAGGAAAACATATCCGTTGCTATATTTTGATTCTGTGCTTGAAGGAAACATTACGACTGAGAAGTTTTTCTCATTTCCTGCATAACCGGGGCTGCTTGAATTGGAAAGCAATCCCTCAACTTCTATTCCCCCTATCTCACTCCACCAATAATTCCTTGCAACTATGTAATCTGGATTATGCACAGAATTAAGGTACTGGATATCAGGTGAATCATTGAACAGGAATAAGGAGAATCCCTTTATAGATTTTGGGTTCTGGCCCCCTACACTGTCCATTACAGATTGCCTGTTTGCCCAGCCCTCTACTTCCGATCCATCTGGCCATACCGCTAAAACAGTTGAGTTTGAAGGGGTATTGTTCTTCATCCACGACAAAGCGCTAAGGAACTGGGAATTTATGTTGTCGGATGGAGCATTGGTTGCCGTCGTTGTAAACGCATACATCAGCATTATTATTATCAGTCCTGTTGCCAATCCATAATATATGTAGTTCCAGCTGCCAAATTCCTTGGTTATCCGGTATTTGCTTGCATTTATGCTATTGAATTTCCTGCTTATTACAATCCCTATCGAATAAAGGGCGTATGCAGAGAATACAGCAACTGGTACTGAGAACAATGAGCCGTACCTTGTTGCTTGAGACTGCAGATACCCTGTCACAAGCAAGTAGGATACCATTATCACAAACTCAGGGGTAAAGTTCCCTGTTATCCTCTTATATATGTTTTTGTATGAACTTGTCTGTGTTCTGCTTCCCAAATCGCTTGCAAAAAGCAGGTATGCCGCTACTCCTATGACAAATAGTATAATTTCTAGGTTATAACTGTCCCATATGAAAGTTGTTGTGGGTGGCGCTAGTTCTTGTATCGTTTTTTCCAATGCGGTTTGGGCAGAAACAAGGCCACCTCCAGAAGCTATTACCTTTATTACACTTGAAAAGGGGACCAAAATAATTATTGCCACTATTATTGCTATTGCCACTACGAACCCTGCTCTTGATATTGGTGACATTGATATTTTGCTTATAAGGGGATTTATTTTCTCCCCCGCGGCTGCTGCCTTTTCTCTGTAACCTATTATATATAGTGCTATTATTGATCCTATAACTAAAGGCAGGTAAAATACAAAAAACGAAGCTCCTGAAAGAAACTCTGGTACCCTTATTATTCCAAGTGCTTCGAAAATGTGCTCCATAAGATATTCTATTATTATCGTGGCCGCCAGGATAGAAGATATTTTCAAAGACTTTTTGTCACCTCTTATATATCCAACAGCCACCATAATTGCTATGGCCAGGAAGTATATCGCAACCGTGAATGGTGCCCCTCCCCATATCATTGTTCCAAATCCAAGCACGATTGATGTTAATACGGCATACTCAAATTCGGATTTTGCTGTTCTTGACCTATAGGCTTTTATTAAAAGAATAAATGCAACTATTGCAAATACTGATATGAATATGTCTCCCCTATAAACCAGTGCTGATGTTACAGATAAATTTGCCGGGGATACCGCTACCATCAGCATACCCAGCAAGCCAAGAACTTTGCTTTTTGAAAGGTATTGCATCAGGAAGTATATTGCTATTGCATCTAGGAGGGCAAAAACAAGAGGTATATCACGCATTATCGTATATAAGCTTACCCCAAGCCCTTTAAGGATTATGTATGGGTATAAGCTTACATAATAGCCTCCAAGCCTGTTTGATATATAGTTATGAGTAGGGAAACCGGAGTAAATAAGGGTTTCAGGTATAGTATAATTATGGAGAATTGCCTGTTGTAAAACCGCATACTTGTAGAATCCATCTGGCGAAAAGAATCCTTCGTACTTCATCATTCCGGTTCTCAAGTATATTGTTAAAATCAATATAAGCAGAAATAAGATTGCAATTATTAAGTTTTGATTCCTTAAGACACCTTCTTTGAACGATGGCTTTGGAATTTTTACTGCGCTCTGACTATCTTGGGTCGTGTTAGTAGAGTTTATATTTTCCAGTATATTGGGTTTTTCGTCCAAGGAATCACTTTGAGAAACCATAACAATAGTTATTCAAGAAAAAGTATTTTATAACCTTTTATGCCTAGCACATGTTTTTGGCAGGGATAAACTGCTTAATAATCCTTGAATGCGTTGCTTAAGGTTTCATAGAATTCATCAAACTTTTCCATTTCTACATCGCCTTTGCGGAGTATCCTGCGCACCTTGTTGCGATTGTTGCCCAATTTGCTGCTTATTTTATTTATGTTGTCGGAATAATTGGTATACCTTGCCATATCAATATCTTCAGGAGGGTTGTAATTGTTGCTATAAACGCTTATTTTATCTGCAACCAGCTTTTCGCTTGCCTTAAGCAGTTTCATTGCGCCTTGAAGTACTGAATCAAAATCAATAAAGTCCTTCGAAAACAGCATATATAAGGACACAATTTCAGGGATTGCCCTTTTATCCTTATATACAAGAGGATTCAATGAAGTCGCAATGCTGTACTCGGGAGGCTGCAGCTTCACCTTTATTGATTCTTTCCCTGAACTAGACTCATAGGATATTTTGGCATTAATGGCATCATTGAACATATTCTCGTATACAGGTATTGGTCCTATATTTCTCGTGAATATGTCTATGTACTTGTCCCTGTCCGGAACCTCAGTGTCTTTTATTACGCTAAATAAGGAATAATATATTACCTCTTTATATGAACTTAGCCCTTCGCAGACTGTCTTTGTGTTATCTATCATGCGGAATGTTCCAGATTTGTGGTTATTAAGTATATAATTAACATCCGATTCTTTTGCAGCTATGTCTATATCATCTGATGGGTTCAAGTACCCTGCCAGTTTTAATGGAGTTTCAACCTTCCTTTCTCCGCCTCCTACTAGAACTAGCTTTGGGCCTTTCCCTGCTATAAATTTTACGTAATCGAATTCATTTTTAAACTGATTCCCCATTATTGAAGATCCATTAGGATAAATTAGGGAATTCCCCTTATACTCCAACTCAGTGACTTTGTTCTTGTAAACTTTTTTGTCCTTTGATACCATAACCATTCCTCCTTTACTTAGCGTGCGTTTATATATTAATAAGTTTTGTGTGACATCCTCCCACATGCAAGCGGTGTGGGCTTCCAGGCTGGTTACGATTTGTCGTCATGATGCCACCGTTATAGTTCTTGCTTCATTGGCAACTGCCTCTCTTGCGTAAGGTCTTATGCCGTCTCTGCGGGCTTGACTTCCTGAATGCCCTTTGGTAGTTGAACTAATTAAGTTCAAAGCCCTTTTGAGTATGTTCTGCGCAGCATTCACATCCCTGTCCATTGACATCCCCCACTTTTCACAGATGAATGCCATTTGGGATATGGATATACTTTGCGCATTGGCACATTTGCTGCATGCCATTGATGTATATTTGGGATTCACTTTCATTGCCGCACAACCAGCACTTTCAGCCTTTTATTGCGGCAATTGCATGAAATTTACCCAAGAATCATCTGTGTGGATTTTACGCCACATTTGATAAGGTCAATATTCGTAAGGTTTGGTTATTGGGAATGCTAGCAATTTTGCGGATATAAATAAATAATATCTGTTTGCTATATATTTTTGGTTTCTTGTTAATGATTATTCTTAAGATGATAAAATGTTAATAGGCATAATAGGAGCCCCAAACAAAGGCAAAAGCACATTGTTCTCTGCATTGACAATGCATGATGCACAGGTTGCAGATTATCCGTTTACAACAATAGATCCCAATAAAGGCTTGACTTATGTTGCTGTCGAATGCCCAGAAAAGAGGCTTGGCACAAAGTGCAATCCAAGGAACTCTCTCTGTGTTGAAGGAACAAGGTATGTCCCGGTTAATATAGTTGATGTTGCAGGACTTGTCGAGGGGGCAAGCGAAGGCAAAGGCATGGGAAACCAATTTTTAAACGACCTTTCTATAGCAGATGCTTTGATGCTTGTGGTAGATGCCAGCGGCAGGACGGATTCTTCAGGAAACCCGTGCAGCAACTGCAATCCTGTTGATGATGTGAATATGGTAAATGATGAACTGCACAAGTGGCTTGCAGGGATTATAAAGAAGCATATCAAGGCGATATCCAGAAGGGAGGATGGAATAGATGCCCTTTATGAAATCCTTACAGGGATGAAAATAACCAGAGCAGAGATTGAAGATACGATTAATGAACTAAAGCTTTCTTCGTCAAGGATAAATTGGGATGATGCACAGATCTATAAGTTTGCAGAGAAGCTGATAGAGATTTCAAAGCCCGTTTTGGTCGTGGCAAATAAATATGATTTGGATACGGCTACCGCGAAGGCGAATGTAGAATCATTAAAAGAAAACTTCAAGGATGTTGAATGGTGCTCCGCAGTTATAGAGTATGCGCTTAGGAAGGCGAATGAAAAAGGCGTGATAAAGTATTCACCTGGTATGAAATCATTTGAAATTCTAAATAGCGAAATAAGCGAAGACCAGAAGAAGGCTCTTTCTTTTATGGCAAATTTCATAAAGGGAGAAGGCACACATGTACAGGATGTAATCAATTATATCGTGTTCAAGCTGCTTAAGGAAATCGTAGTATATCCCGTTGAAGACGAGAATAAATTCGCAGACCATTTCGGCAATGTGCTTCCTGATGCAATATTGGTGCCCGAGGGGTCAACGGCTTATGACCTTGCAATGAAGATACACACGGACATAGGAAACAATATGCTTTACGCGGTTGATGCTGTGAAGAAGGTAAGGTTAGCCAAGAACTATGTACTGAAGGACGGAGACATAATAAAAATAGTGAGCGCTGCGAAGCGTTGAAATTCATATATGGTGGCGTGCGGACCTTAGGAAGTTGATTACAGCACCTACGATTATAACTATCAGTATAGGAATTCCAATGATCATTGTGCTAAAGTTGCTCACAGTTATCTTAGAAAGAAGGTTTGAGGTATAGTACAGTATAAGGTATATTATGAGCACAGCTATTGAGTATATTATTGAAGCGTATATTGAGTTTATCAAAGATGCCTTTATAGATTTCAGCATATTGGGCCTAGCTGTCTTGTTGCCAAGCCATGCACCAACTATTAGTGGGAATATAAAGGTGCCCGGAAGGTAAATTATATAGTATCCTATTTTATACATTATTGACTGTACGGGCCCGAATATGCTTAATGTTGAAGCTATTATAAGAACAATACCTACTACCATCGCCCCAATCCACAATGTCAGAGGTCCGCTTATCTCTCCTTCTTCTGTGAAATCTGTTTCGTAGGATTTCTGTTCGTATACGTTTGACAATGAACTAGGTGAAGGTGGAGGCGTGTAATTTGGGGGTTTAACATTGTTTTTTATTGCAGAATTCCCCTCATACGGGCTATTCACCACTCCTGAAACATCTACATCGTCAAGTACATCATTGCCTTTTGGCTGGTTCTTTTTATTAGCCATATAAGTAAAATAGAATAATAAAGTATAAAAGCATTGATTTTGATATTATCCTAAATGATGAGTGAGATGATCGCTGAGCGAATTTCGCTATGAAGACAAGTAGGCAGGCTGATTGAATTGAATGCTTTAGAGAGACTGCATAAGAGCAGCGTAACTGCAACGGACATAGCATCCCAATACTGGTGCGAGAAGCAGATGGAACTCTATAAGCTAAGCAGGGCCAAGAAGGCGACAGCAGAGATCAAGAAGGGCAAGGCAATACATGAAATGATGGAAAATGAAGTAAACGTTCCTATAGAATTGAACCCTAAAAGCTATGGAGATTCTCTGTTCAAAACCTTATATACTACTTATAAGTCATTGGAATCTCTTGGTAAAACTGACAGGGCAAGGGAGATACAGATCTATGGATCTTTGAACGGGTTTAGGTTGGTTGGCAAGATAGACGAAATAAGGATTCTCAAAGGGCAAGCGGTAATAATAGAGGACAAGACAAGGTCTTCTGACAGAGTCCCTGGAGAAGCTGAATTGATCACGCATAAGGTCCAGGTTATGACATATAAAAAGATGTTTGATGACATCTCCAATGGATCCTATACTTTTGATGATTTTAAAAATACCTATGGAATAGGCAGGCTTAGGCTTACCGATGATTTCGTCAAGCAGCTTTCCGATATAGGTTTGGATGATGAGCAGAAATCTTTCGATTACGTATCGAATAAGGTATTTGAGCTTTACAGAAAGGTCAATACAGGAAGCAGCCTTTACCTAAGGTACATAAACCAATTTACAAAGGAAGAGATAAAGGTATTGAAGTTCCAGTACAGCAGCAGTGAGATATCGAAGATGCTGGAATTCTCTTTGAGGTATTGGAAGGGAGAGAGAGATGCGCTTCCCGTCCCTTATGAAGAGAAATGGAAGTGCAACCACTGCATGTTTTTCGGAAATGACTGCAAAGTCTGGTGGCCGCAGAGAAAATTGGGTGAATGAGATGCTGAACAAGAATAGCTTAAGGGAGGAATTTTCCAAAGATTACCAAAAATATTATTCAACGAAATTATTCGAGGAAAAGGGATTTGTAAGAAAGAAATGCAGGGAATGTGGAAAATATTTCTGGACTCTTGACAAATCCCGGGAGCTTTGCGGTGATTCGGAGCACGAGCCTTATTCTTTCTTCAAGGATTCTCCTAAAAAGATAGGATATGTTGACTTCTGGAATAAGTTTGCGGAGTTCTTCAAGGAGAACGGGCATGTGGAAATAGAAAAATACCCCGTTGTGAGCAGGTGGAGGCCGGATCTTTACTTCACGATAGCGAGCATACAGGATTTCCAAAGGATAGAAGGGAATAAGATGGGATTTGAGTATCCTTCAAATCCGTTGATAGTGCCTCAAATATGCCTTAGGTTCAATGATATACCAAACGTGGGTGTGACCGGAAGGCACCTCACCTCATTTATGATGGCGGGGCAGCATGCATTCAATTATCCGTCCGAAGGATATTGGATAGACAGGACCATTGAGCTTAATTACAAGTTCCTTACTGAAGTGCTTGGCGTGGACAAAAAGAAACTGACATATATAGAGGATGTATGGGCAATGGGTGACTTCTCGGAATTCGGACCAGACCTTGAGGCTTTCGCAAATGGGCTTGAGCTTGTGAACAATGTATTCACCCAGTTTTCCTATTCTGAAGGCAAGGTATCCGAGCTAAAAGGCAAAGTGGTTGATGTCGGCTGGGGATTTGAGAGGCTGCTATGGTTCGCATCTGGTAACTATACACTTTACGATGCGGTATTCCATAGGGAATTAGAGTATTTGTACGAAAAAACCGGATTCCACCCAAACAGGGAGACCTATGCCAAGGTCGCAGGGATATCCGGACTGATAGATATTGGAGAGGACAAGGAGGGGCAGAAGAAAGAGCTTGAAATAATAAAAAGGAATGGGATAGATGAAAAGGAATACTTGGAAGAGATAAAGCCTGCACAGGCACTGTATGCTATCGTCGACCATACCAGGACACTGCTGTTTGCGATACATGATGGAGCGCTCCCAAGCAACGTTAGCGGGGGATACAACCTCAGGATAATACTGCGCAGGGTCTTCGATTTCATGGACAGGTACGGATTCAAGTTCGATCTGATGGACCTGTTCAGGATGCACTGCGAGGACCTTGAAGGGCTGTATAATGGGCTTGAGGACAGCCTGGATGTCATATCAAAGATAGTGGATATTGAAAGGAAAAGATATGACCAGATGAAATCTAAATCTGAAAGGATAATCAAAGGGATCATTGACAAAAACGAGGAGCTTGATAGGGGAAGGATAAAGGTCTTATATGAAAGCGAAGGCATAACTCCAGAGTTCATAGAGTCATACAGCAGAAGAATGGGCCACTTTATAAGCGTGCCCGACAATTATTACGAGAGCATAATAAAAGGGGATTTTGTAGAAAAGGAGAAAAAGGTGAAGAAGGTGTCAATCGATACCGATGGGCTCCCAAACACCATTAAGCTTTTTTATGATTTCGACAACATGTCCGACTCGAAAGTGCTTAGGGTATCGGGCAACTATGTAGTGCTCGACAGGACACCTTTCTATGCCGAAGGCGGGGGGCAGGAGGCGGACCACGGAACCATGAATGGAATAAGAGTGGTCGATGTACAATCTGATCTTGGCGTAATAGTCCATAGATTGGAGAGCCCTCCGTCGTTCAAGCAAGGCGACTTTGTGAGGTGCGTAGTTGACATGGACAGGAGGATAAGGCTTATGGCACACCATACTGCCACACACCTGATAAGCGCGGCTGCAAGGGATGTTCTGGGCAAGCATGCATGGCAGGAAGGGGCACACAAAGGTGAGGAAAAGGCGCATATAGACATCGCACATTTCGAGAAGCTGGATGACAAAGAGATAAGCGAGATAGAGATGAAAGCTAATTCATATATATTCCATGGAATTAAGGTCAGCCTTCATGATATGAACCGTGGTGATGCTGAATCCAAATTCGGTTTCTCTATCTACCAGGGCCATGGAGTGCCTTCAAGCAGGCTCAGAATAATAGAGGTTGACGACCTAAATGGAAACCTTATAGATGCCGAAGCTTGCGGGGGCCTGCACTTGATAAACAGGGAATCCCTAATAGGTCTGATAAAGATTATATCGACATCGCGCATACATGATGGCGTTGACCGGATTGAGTTCACGGCAGGGCCCGCATCGCTTGATTACGTAAGGTCTATTGAGAACAAGATAAAGAATGTTTCGAAGATGACAAATATTGATTCTGACAAGCTGGAAACAGGGATATCGTCAAAGATTGCTGAGTTGGAGGCAGTTGCAAAATATTCAAAAGAGCTTGAGGGCAAGTTGATATTGGCTGAATCCGAGAAGCTTGCGAAGGAAAAGGATTTGGTTTTGATAAAGGAATTCACGGATTATAGGAAGGAGATGCTTAGGGCAATAGTTCTTGATGTAACCAATAGGTCCAAAGAGAAAATGGTTGTTTTATACAACAAGGAATATGAAGTCATAGCCTGTGCAGGAGAGGATTCAGGAGCAGATGCCTTAGAATACCTAAAGAGCTATGCTAGCAGCAATTCCTTTGATTTCCATGGAGGAGGATCAGCCCATATAGCGGAGGGCAAACTGTTTGCGCACAAGAAATGATTTCATGAACTATCTTGTAGATATTATTTTGTACCCTATAATTTATATACTGCCTGCGTATGTGGCCAATGGGGCCCCAGTATTATTCGGAGGCGGGAAGCCCCTGGATTTCGACAGGAAAATAAATGGAAAACGTATATTTGGCAACCACAAGACAATAAGAGGAACGGTGTCAAGCCTTATTGCAGGAATAATAATAGGGCTGTTAGAGTATCCGTTCCTGCATTATATGCTTGGGATTGCCATACTTCTTGCAGTTGGTGCGAATATAGGAGATCTTCTGGGCAGCTTCCTGAAGAGGCAGATTGCATTCAAGCCAGGCAAAAGCGCCCCGATCCTTGACCAATATGGTTTCTTTGTGCTTGCATTACTTGTTGCACTTCCCTTGGGCCATCTTCCGGATATATATGGAATTATCTTCTTGGTAATACTTACAGGGGTAATGCACCCTTTGACCAACCTTGGCGCATATCTGCTTAAACTCAAGGAAGTTCCTTGGTGATGATAGGATTATGGGAATTTTAGACGATATAAGGAGCAGCCTTTTTGGAGAAGTCATATACAGCCACAATGGCGGCCGGAGAATAAGGATTGTGAGGAGGTATACCGATATCGTCCTTCTGGTAGACGATGTGCCGTTCTCAAGGATACGCGAGAATTCGGTATTCGTTGACGGTTATTGGGACTTTTTCATACTGCTTCCCCTCCTTTACGACAATCCAAAATCACTGATGATAGGGTTGGGGGGCGGCACTGTTTTATACCAGTATTACAAGGTTTTCCGAAATCCAGATATAGAAGCGGTGGACATAGACAAAGACATGATAACCGCAGAGAACAGGATGCTTGACAATCAGATAAAGGCGAAGGTTACGCTTGAGGATGGCGCTGAATTCCTGCACAACACAACAAATACCTATGACATAGTAATACTTGATGCTTATAACAATTACAATATGCCCGCTGTATTCCTTACTGAACAGTTTCTATCAGATGCCTACGACAAGATGAGCGAAAATGGAATATTGGCGATCAATTACATACCTATAGAGGAGAATTCAAAGATATTGAAGCTCGAATCCTCGAAGAGATACAATATCTACATGATTTACATGAAAAGCTCTGCGAACCAGATACTTTTGTTCTCAAAAAAGCTAACAAAGAGACAAATTCTAGTCGAGCTCGAAAGCAAGCTTAAAAGGAGCAATAGCACAATAAATAGTGTTGAAATTAAAAGCTATATAACAAGCGCTTACGAGCATATGGTAGGTATAAATGTGAATGATGGGCGGCATAAAACAAATTTATAAATACCTTTATAACTAATCTTGAGATTGAAAGGAGTTTGCTTAAGCTTAAGGGGCTTAATTGGATATATGTATAAGGTTGGCTGAATTTCAAATTAGCATTGTGATACAATGGTGGAAAAGGAAAAACGTATAATTGTGGAGATTGATCCTGCAAGGGAGTATAGCAGGAGGCTGCATTATCTGGAAAAGCATTCAAGGTGGGAAGCGTTCAAATCGGTCTTTTGGGGGGTTTTCATATTTGTTGCCGGAGCTATACTTGTTTATACCAATGGGATAATACAGACCAATGTATACTTCGGATTTATGATGATGCTGTTTGCTGTGTTCCTAATGATATATGGATTGGCTGGGGCGCTTCACCATAAGCTTATGAAAACGTATGGATGAAAACTTGCACTGAATATTAAGATTAACGATTTGCGGCAGGCAGAATTGGTATAGTTATATATACCTTTTTATTACAATTTTCTTATTAATTATATTCTAAAGGGAAGTGACAGAGTTTTATTTAATTAATACCGATTAAGCATTAATTTGCATTTTTTAGGAAAGATCACATGTTCAACATATATACGTATAAAAATTACAAACTTTACATTATAGTTCCATTGATATTGCTCCTCATAAGCCTGTTTTTTATACCAAAGATAATATTAGATACGTCTTTAACCGGAGGAACCACCGTGCAATTTTCCACTGCAAACTCCATAAATGTAAAATCTTTGACCAGCTCAATAGACGCTCTTATACCAGGAACAACTGTAACAGTCTCTAAAATCGGTGGGTTAAACCATATATCGTTGATAGCCCTCCCTAATAAAAGCATAACTTCAGGCCAAGCCGAATTGCTGAACCTGACATCCTTATACTCGAACTACTCAAGCTATAGTGCGGACATAGCAATAATAAGAGGAAACCTTACCGCAAGTCCCGGTAATGTCACAGATGAAAACCAGCTTGTGAATTATACGGGTAAATTGTCTTCTACCATTTCCAGCATGGACAGCACCCTTGATCTGGAACTGCATTACTTCTCGCCTTTCATAACCCCTAGCAGTTATATATTCAACTCAACCAATGCCACATCAATGATAGACATTGGAAGGAACGCCGACAGCAATGCATCATCCGCTTATCAGTCCGGATTGATAGCAAAAATAAGGTCGGTCATACCTTTTTCGACTTATTCTTACGACAGTGTAACCCCAACTTTAGGTGCATACTTCTTAAGCAAAGTTATAGATATTATAATAGCCGCTTTTATAATAGTAGCAATCGTTGTATTTATAATATTTAGGACACCCATACCATCATTTGCAATAGTGTTCGGCGCAGCGAATGACATGATAATAGCTTTAGGGGCAATGGGATTGTTCCACATAGAGCTCGGAGTTGCATCCGTAGGAGGGCTTTTGATGCTTATAGGGTATGCTATAGATACGGAGGTATTATCATCGGTAAGGGTTCTTAAGAGGACAGACGGGACCAACGAGGAGAGGGCATTCCAGTCAATGAAGACCGGGCTCACAATGACAGGTGCTGCAATAATAACATTCGGCATACTATTCATAGTATCATACATCGCTTTTGTCCCTACATATATAGAGATAAGCGGCGTGGTGCTGTTCGGTCTTATAGGAGATATTTTCACTGCATGGCTTGGGAACACTGCAATGGTTCTATGGTACAAGAATAAACGGGATTCAAGATGGCAAAGATAAATGGTTACCTTACAGACAAGCGTATACTGGTGCTTGTAGTTATAGCTATAGCCCTGCTCGCATTGGATATCCATTATGGGCTTCATTTCGGAATAAGCTTTGAGGGAGGAGTGCAGATACCAGTGCAGTTGGCCCACCCTGTCAACAGCACCACAATGTCTGAGCTCATATCGGTGCTTGACCAGAGGGCTTCAACCTTTGGGCTTAGCGAAGTCACAGTTGAGGGAGTGGGGGATTCTGAGATATATGTCACAGTGCCAAAAGCGGACAACAGCACAATAAACAAGACTATCTCAATATTGGATAGCCAAGGAAGATTTGATGGAGTAGTAAACGGAAGATTGGCTGTTTCAGGTTCTGATATAATAAGGGATACAATAGGGCAGGTCCCTCCCGCAATATCCGGGAAAAATGTAACTTGGGCAGTCACATTCTCTACAACACAATCCTCTGCTACAAGTTTTGCGAAAATAGTATATGGTGATGCGAATTACCCATTATACATGTTTTTGGACAGGCCTTTGAATGCGACAATACTCATAAATTCATCAATACTTGGGAACGCCACTGATGCGATATCCAGTTCAACCGCACTCTCAGCTATGAAAACCGCTTTGACCCTTGGCAATAGCACTATACCTGTCATCGCGGTGTCAAATTCAAACGCAAGCATAGCTGGAGCCGAAAGCTTCTACAAGAGCAATATCGGCAGGTACAAGGTTGTATATGCAAGCTACAACTTGAACAAGTCCTTGATAAGCTATATAAGAAGCCTTAATTACACAGTAAACTTGGAAAGCAAGAAGAACATGACACCCGCTTACAGCATTATAAATGCAAGCACGACTGTGCTTGAGACCTGGCCTTTGGTAGGGCTTCTCTCCGCGCCACTGTTGAATCCTGAGATAACAGACGGGAATGTTACAGAGGATTACGAGATTTCAGGAGAAGCTCCAACTACATTGCCTCTTACCGCAAAAACCGCTTACGCTACAAACGAGTCAAAGACAATAGCAAGCATATTGAGCGGAGGTGCATTGCCCGTCAGCATAATAGTTGGCACACCAACAACAGTTCCGCAGACGCTTGGTGCCGATTCGTTTGAGATAAGCTTTGTTGCGTTAGGGCTTGCTATAATATCGTTGTCCGCATTCATAGCAATAAGGTACAGGAGGATATTCTTAGTCGGACCAATATTGCTGACCACTTTCATGGAGCTGTTCATAATACTTTCAATAATAGGGCTTATAGGCACTATAGACCTTGCAGCATTTGCGGGGATAATAGCAGTAGTTGGTACTGGAGTTGATGCTCAGATAATAATAACAGATGAAATGCTTTCAAACAGCGGCCAGACGAGCAATGGAAAACTCCTGTTAAGCCATGCGTTCTATATCGTATGGATGGATGCCGCATTGCTGGTAATAGCGATGCTGCCATTGTTCTTCTCAACCTCGTTGGTGACGATTGTCGGTTTCTCTGAAGCGGCAATAATAGGGGTCATAATGGGCATTGCAGTGACAAGGCCTGCATACGGAGCGATAATAAGCAGGCATTATTCATGAATTCAAAGGTGTTTTTATAACTAAATACTGCCCTAAATGCAATAGATCAAGTGATGACGTCAGGTTCATTGGACAATTCTGCGAATACTGTGTAATAGACAGGATAGGGTCGGATCTGCCGAAAGAGATAAAGATACCTTTATGCAGGTCCTGCGGAAGGATAAAGACGCACATAGGCTTTGTCGCATCCAGCCCTGATTCTCTGGATGACGCGGTGAGGTTTTCAATACACAGGCCGGATTTTGAGGTATCACTTGTGAGCTATGACAAAGCTACCTCCATAGCGGTTGTGCAATTTGAAAAGGAGGTTGAAGGAGAGCCAGTGCAGTTCACAAAGGATATAGAGATAAAGTTCACAAATATACTGTGCCCGCTATGCAACAGGGAACGCTCTGGTTATTACGAAGCGGAGATACAGCTTAGGGGGATATACAGCAAGCTCAGTGTAATGGAAAAGCGCATCCTTGATTTTGTGAACAAAAATGGCAGTTTCGTATCACAGATAAAAGAGGATAAGAACGGAGTCAACATATATATCGGAAGCAGGGATGTCGCAAATGCTTTCTTCCAATCGAACAAGAAACTGAAGCCTATAAAGTCTTATGAGCTTTATGGACTGAAGGCAGGAAAGAGAGTATATAGGAACATCTATTCATTGCGCTTTGAATAAACAAAAAAAATCCATGCACGAATAAAAAATAAAATCAATCCTCTGAAGATCAAAGTTCATTTGACCTTGAGGATACCTTTTCATTGAGGCCGCTTATGAAGTCGTCGAGCTTTACATTGTTTGATTGAATTCCCGACCTGTCTCTTATAGATATGGAGTTTTTCTCCATTTCCTTTTTACCTATAATCAACAGGTAAGGTATCTGCTGCAGTTTGCCGTCCCTTATCTTGTACTCTATAGTCCTGTCCGATATATCCAGCTCCGACCTTATATCCTTGTCCTTCAGGGTTTTGTATATATTAGATGCATATTCGTTTGACCCTTCTGAAAGGGACAGTACCCTCACTTGAATTGGGGAGAGCCACAGAGGGAACTTCCCTTGGTAATGCTCTACCATTATCGCTGTGAAGCGCTCGAGGCTGCCCAATATTGCCCTGTGTATTATTACAGGGGTGCGGGACTTGCCTTCATTGTCCGTGTACTCGAGCTTGAAGTTCCTTGGCAGCTGGTAATCGAGCTGTATGGTCGCGCACTGCCATAGCCTGCCCATGGAATCCTTTATGTCAAAGTCTATCTTAGGCCCGTAAAATGCACCATCTTTATCTTTTATATCGTATTTAATTTCGTTCTCGTCAAGTGCATCCTTAAGCGCTTTTGTGGCTCTGTCCCATAGATCAAGGTCACCCATATGGTCATCGGGCATTGTAGAAAGATTTGCATGATACTGCATTTTGAATATTCCTCCGTACACCTCCTTTACAATATGGAGAAGGTCTGAGATTTCGTCTTTTATCTGGTCCTCCCTTGCAAATATGTGGCCGTCATCCTGCGTCAGCCCTTTCACCCTAAATAATCCGCTGGCCACCCCGCTTAGCTCGCTTCTATGCAGCTTGTCAAATATGGCGGTTCTCCAAGGAAGATCCTTATAACTCCATTTCCTTGTCTTGTAAATTAATATGGTTGATGGGCAGTTCATCGGCTTTAAGCTGACATCTCCTATCGATGAATTGAACATGAACATATTTTCCTTATAATGCTGAAGATGGCCGCTTACTTGGTAAAGAGCGATGTTGGTCAATTCGGGGGTCGAGATCTCTTGGTAGTCGTGCTGGTACTCTATGTGCCTCATCAGGTTTATCAGCTCTTTATATATGGTAAAGCCCTTTGGGTGCCAGTAGACCATTGCGGGAGACACTTCCTGGAAGCTGTATAGATCCTGCCTCTCTCCGATTGTCCTATGGTCCGTATCAGGCATGTTGGACCAGTCACTCTTCCTTACTATGGAAGTGTCTATCTTTAGCTCGTGCTCCACCAGTTCCGACTTTACCTCGTTGCCTTTTTCCATATTGTTGCTGTACGAATGAGACTCCTCTGCCAATGGGTGACCTTTTATGTCAAGCATCAGCTTCTTGTTCCATCCGAAAGGCGCTGACACTACCTTGATAGAGCTCTCTTTTGAGGCTTCTGCTCGCATTGCCTTAAGTATATTGAGGGCGCTTTCCAATCCTGAAAGCTTATCGCTCAGATGCGCATATGGGTAGATGACTAACACTTTCTCCTTTTCTTTTTTTGCGAACTCCAGGGATTCCTTTACGGCCATCTTCCCCACGTCCTCGTCGTCCCCTTTTTCTATAGACACCAGCATCACGACCGCATTGCTCTCTTCTACGACTGCGTCATCTGATTCCTCATATACGCTCGCTTCGGGCTTTACCGGCTTGTAACTTATCTTATCCACGTCCAATTGAAGTACTTTCATATTATTCACCAAATAGGATTGCCATTTTGAAAATCTGTTTACATCCTGAATTATTAAAGTTAAAATTTAAAAATGCATTTAGGAATCCAGTTTCCGTAAAATAGATTGCCTTGCCAATATATAAGGATGAGCTTAACGTTCTGCTATTCAGCAGAATTTTACTGTTTGGAAGGAATCTACCATTTTTACCATCTTATATGAATCTTCTATTGCTTAAGCTTTTAAGCTTTTTGTCTAACTGCATGCCACAACATTTTGCATGCAGTCTTTCCTAATTTCCCTAATTACGTAGGGCTCACGTATACACAAGTCTTTGATGGCATTCCAGGGCACGAATTGACAGCGCTTATGTTTATCAGGTACTCACCCTGGGGCGATATGCTGCTCAGAGTAGGGGAGCCTTCTATGCGGACGGGGCTGTATGCTGTGACATAATCGTCGCCTGCGTCTGTTCTTACCACGAATATCACTTCATGGCCTACCGTATTATTTATTCCGCCCACGTATATGTTATCAACATCAGGAGGCACACTCACCAGCACAAGCTGCTTGGCAGGATATCCTTGAGAACCAACAGATACTGCCACGCTTGCTATCTTGCTCGCTACTGACTGCGCTTCAGTGGTTGATAGGGTAGAGGATGAAGATGCAATTTGCAAAAACGCCAATATAACTATTGGCAGAAGAATTATCAGGCCGAAAGAGAGGGTTATGAGAAGCTCTAAGCTTGACTGCCCCTTTTTTGAATGCAGTGCACCTGTGCTTTTGTTGAGCCTATTCATCATATCATATCTCCTTGAAATAATCCTTTACGTTTTCGCTTTTTTCTTTAGCCTTTAATATCTGATCATTCAGCTTTTCCAATGCCTCGCTCAATGTCCTCTCCAATCTGTAATCGCTGTAATTTACCTGCAATGAGCCATATTTTTCAGATAGCAGCTTCATCCTTACCTCATACTGGCTTTTCCCTATTCTTTTTATAGTTGCGGATATGTAACGTATTCCTATATCCTTTATTTTGCTTATTTTATAGCTAAAATTCTTTATTTCTGACAGTATTTCATCCTCATATATATAGGTGGACTCATCCAATCCCGATATAAGTATGCTTGGTGAAACCTCTTTCTTGTTTGATGTAAGGTACTCCAATATGTCTGTGCTTGTTACAATTCCTATAGGCTGGCTTCCACTGGTAACCACTATAGGCTTATTCTCGTTTTCAACCATTAGGCGTACTGAATCCTGAACACTGCCGCTTTCCTTAATCATTACGGGATTCGTATTTACATAGTCTTTTACAGGTATGTTTGATGGGGAATATTTATTGTTCTCTATTGCTGGGGACCTCTCTTTTATAACGACATTGTTGATTATATCTTCTGATGTTATTATTCCATAGAACTTGCCATCATCTAATACACCTAACGTGCTCATATTTTCATCTTCCATGACTTTCTTTGCTTTCGCAATATCGGTCTTAGAATCGATCACTGCCATTGGGGTGCTCATTATGTCCTTCACAAGGACATCCTTGATATCGCTTCTTGACAGCAGGATTTTAAATAGAGTGATCCTGTCTATTATCTTGCTGACTTTTCCTTTCACCATATATGGAAGGGCGATGCTGTGCGATTTGTAAAAATACATTATTATATCAGAAAGCGCTGTTTGGTCATTCACTTTTGGCGTCCTTACAACAAACCTTTCGGCACTTAAGCTCCTTGGAATTTCCAGGTCTATCTTTTCTATGGCCTTCTTGTCTATTATTCCCATCACTTCATCGTCCTTGTTGATTATTACAGCGCCGAACTTTGATATTTTTGGGATTAAATCGGACATTTTATCAGTGTAATCCGATACTGGAACTTCTTTCGCTAATTCTTCAGGTATCTTTATTTCGTCATTTATTGAATCCATCATTACACCTAAGTATTTAACGATATTTAGGATTATAAAGGTTTCTGAACTTAAGGCATTTTGGTCAGCCCTTGGAATGGCAAGACACAATCACTTTATAAATTTTTCTTCTGAATTATTACATATTCCAACATTGCCAGGATGGCAGATCGGCTATGCAGCCGCCTGCAGAGCGGCTAAGGAGGGTTCGACTTATAATATCTTTTGATATCATACGAAATTCCCTCTCCTGGCTTGCAATTATGAAATAATAAATTTTTATAGGTTAATTCGGCTATGGCAAGCAATTGTTTGAATTTATTTTAGAAAAATAGTTTGGAAAAGCGATGTGTCAACGAAAAGAATTTATAGTTATGTTAAGAATAAGGTTATATAACATTTCTAGGCTTAGATGTTGGATTTAAAATATCCTAAATTACGCCTATAAAATAAGTTAATTGAATACCATATATTCAATTGCAATATACCTCTCTATGGACCCGTAACTCAGCTTGGCCAGAGTGGGAGGCTTTTAACCTCTAAGTCGTGGGTCCAAATCCCACCGGGTCCGCTTGTGCTTATTAGTCAAAGGCTTTTTGCGCCGTTGATATCATAATGTTCTGTTGGACCTGCTCCAAAGGAAGTCCTGATACGTTTTTGACACATTCCAAGCTGCAATAGTGCCCGCCTTCATAACAGTACACTTGGCTGAACTCATGGAAGTCCCTTTGGCATAAATCGCATAAAAATATTTTTGTATGGCATATACTGCATTCTAACATATATATCATCTTTTATTTCAATTACCTTTCATTTTTCAGATATTTAAATTATTGTATTGACCAGTTTATTCAAGGCAGCCATGTAATAATGACTTTTGATTAAGGACAGCCACAGGATAAAAGTATATAATTGTGCTTGCATTATTTATTATAAGAATCAGGCAATTCTCTTTATATTGCAGCGGAGTTTATGGTTTTGGGGTTATGCATATGCAGGGGTAATTAAAAATGAACGGAAATGAGATAAAACAGGTTATAATAATAAGATCAGATTTTAATATGAGCAAAGGCAAAATAGCTGCACAGGCGGCACATGCTTCGCTTATGAGTTATTTTGAGGCCGTTAGGCAAGATGATAAGATAGCGAAAGAGTGGCTTGATGAAGGAGAGAAAAAGATAGTCCTTAAAGTGAATGATGAAACCTCACTTATTAAGTTGTATGAAGCGTTCAAGTTCAAGAGGATACCATGCGCACTTGTCCATGATGCGGGATTGACTGAAGTTCCGCCAAACAGCAAGACAGCGCTTGGGATAGGCCCTTGGTATAGCAAGGACCTGGATGTCATTACAGGAAGGCTCAAGCTGCTCTGATTTGTTTTTTTTGATTTGGATACAATCTTGTTTAATTGGGCTGTTCGTTCATGCTTTGGTGAGCCATTTAAGGTATTCCTTATTCCTTCCCCTAGTTATATCCTGATAGTATTTTGATATAGAGGTTGTGACATCGCCTACTTTTCCTGACCCTATCTTTATGCTGTCCACCTGTATTATAGGAGTTATCTCTGCTGCGGTCCCTGCAAAGAAAATCTCATCCGCCGAGTAAAGCTCTTCTCTGCTTATCCTGCGTTCCTCAACTTCGTAGCCAAGATCTCCTGCAAAATGCAGTATAGAGTCCCTTGTTATACCGAGCAGTATGCTTTCTGATACCGCCGGTGTTATAAGCCTGTTGCCCTTAACAAGGAATATGTTTTCGCCAGGACCCTCAGCTACATAGCCTTTGGAAAGCATTATTGCTTCATCAAACCCTACCGAATCTGCCTCCGTGCTTGCCAGGGTTGAATTTATGTAATTGCCGCTGGCCTTGGCCTGTACCGGAAGTATTGATGAGTTTATTCTCTCCCATGAAGATACCTTGCATCTTATGCCTTCGGATACGCCTTTGAAGTAGGCGCCAAAAGGAATTGCAGCGACAAATACACTGACTTTCTTCCCCTTTACGGATATGCCTATGGAATCGTCGTTGTAAAAGGCGAATGGGCGCACATACATGTCAGTGGAAGGATTGTTCGCACGCACTGTGCTAATTATCGCTTCGGTTAATTCCTTTGCTCCATAAGGCTGCTTTATTGAATAAATCATCATACTGTTTAAGAATCTTTTTACATGGTCATCCAGCCTGAATATATATGAGCCTTTGTCTTCCGACAAGTATGCTCTTATCCCCTCAAATATTCCAGTGCCATACTGCAATGAATGGGTAAGTATTGGCACTTTGCAATCTTCATAATCCCTGATTTCACCATCTAGCCAAACTTTCAAGTTCTTTTCCATGGTAATCAATAATAATAGGACAGCTAAATTTATAGTGGTTTTGTGATTATTTATGGCAAGTTCAGATTGTAAAGGAAGTGATAGGATAAAGCGGATGCTCGGTAAATATGGATTGACAGATTTCCAAAAGCGAGTTCTCTTGTTTGTGTGTACCATACCTAAAGGTAAAACAATGTCTTATAAGGAAGTAGCCGTTGCAATAGGCCATCCTAATTCTTATAGGGCAGTTGGCACCGCATTGAAGGAAAACCCTCTTCCTATATTAATACCTTGCCACAGGGTAATAAGGGCAGATGGAAAGTTGGGGGAATACAGCAACGGAGGCACTGATGCCAAAAGGAGAATTTTGAAAGAAGAGGGCTATATAGGCAAGCCAGCAGCATAATGCTGCTGGCACACCACACCATATCCAAGCTTGAGGTTATCTGTCATCAGTATTCAGAATAACTGTCTTCGTCAATGAATTTGCTGGCGAATTTGTTTATTATTTTCATTTTTTCTGCACTGAACCCTTTGTATATCTGAATGCCTTTTTCGGTCAAACGGAGCGCTTTCCCTTTTTCGCCTTTTGCCGCAAAATCCACTAGCCCCTTCTCCTTTAAGCGCCTTAAGTCATACCACATAGAGCTTTTTGGAAATCCATACATCTCGCTTAAGTAAGATACGAAGCTTGAAGCACTGTCTATATCATCCAGACCTATCTCTATTATAGTCAATTGCTCTTTTTCAGGAAGTTTAGACGGTTGTACGACTAAAACCTCCTTATCAAACTCTAAACTAGATACCATCCGCCTCACATAAACCACCAAAAAATTAATAATTTATGCAGGCAGATGGAGGATGTATGACTTATTGACTGTGTTAATGCAAAGAATAGCTGTGTGGTATCTGTCAGGGCTACCGCTAAACATGGAAGACCAAGATTTTACGGCAAACATGTTACCCTTTTCCACAATATCACATCTAATCAATTTTCGAGTCCAATCCTCAAAACCTTATTTATAACTGAATAATATTATTTAAACTTAGGTATTTAAATTTATTGTACAAGTTCTTAGTTCCACGTAGTATTTTTAACGTGGAACCTTACAAACTACATACAGCGGATCAACTCTTGTCATCTGCTTTTTGGGTAGTGCTGTTAGCACTGCCTAAGCTTTTCAGCAGGTAGAACACAATACCCAAACCTTTTTGTGTATCCTTATCTCCCAGTTCATGTAACATACCGGTCAAACCTTTTACCGGAGGGATTGTGCCGTTTTCCATATAGGTTAGAGCGGAGCTTAGCACATCTAGGTATTTTGGAATCGCGCTTAAGTCTAATTTACTTAATGAATTTAGAATGGGTTTTGCATTTGCTATAAGGTTCATTGTGAAGTCGTTTGATATAAGCCCCATAACCGCATTTATGACCTCGTCGTCTTTTAGCATCCCTATTACTGGATCCAGTAAGCCTACTTTCTGCAAAGCTGAAAGTATTGTTGCGAGATTTGCAATTGCGCTCATGGTGTCTTTATCCGCGATAATTCCAACCAGCGGCCTTAGCTGGTCCGCTTTAGCCCTTAATGCTACTGCTTCGTCACTCTTGATTAAAGTAGATATTGATTCCATGGTGTCTTCAGTGTCTAATACTTCGCTCATATAGTCAAGCATTCCAAGATCGTCAAGCTTCTTTATCATCTTGAGAGCTTTGGTAATGCTAGGTGCATATTCAGGATCAAAAGAGTTTTCAGAATTTACAGGATTATTTTTCAACATTATAGCTCACCCACTTCCTAGATATTTATCAAGAACCATATCCCCATTGGTCCACATAAAATACTTAGCGAAAAGCTCTTTCTTTATATGATTTGCAGGAGATGCCTGCACTATGCTCTTATCCCCCCCATAGAGTGTTGTGTCATCGATTGATATCGCTGTATTCTCCAATGGGTTGTCTGCTATGCATATGATATCAGGTGCATACGAATCTATCTTTGTTGGCACTCCAAGCCTGTTGGCCAGATCCTGCATTGCTATCCTTGCAGTTTGCGTTGCAAGTGCTCCAAGCTTTGGAACAGTCATCTGGTTTGAATCGCCACAGGAGTATACATTTGGATAATTTAGGGACCTCATATGCTCGTCTGTCACCATGAATCCACCATCGTCAAACAAGTCCGAGGTCGAATTCTTGACTACATCGTTTGCCTCATAAGGTGGAAGTATTATTGCCAAGTCCGCTTTTATCTCCTTTCCGTCATCGCTTATGATTTTGTCCTTATCTATCTCTTTTATCTTGAAATTCCAGACCATGTCGAATCCTTGGTTTGAGTACATTGTTTTTACTATGTTCCTAGATTCCTTTGATATATCTGTGAGTATCTCTTCACCAGGAGAGAAAATTGTTATGTGTGTTTTATCCAAAACACCCTTTTTCTTAAGGAATGGAGGTATCATCAGTGACAGTTCAAATACCGGTCCTTCACATGCTGAATCTATCTTGGTTGACCAATTCTTTGGATAGTTGCCTCTGGGTGTCAATGTTCCTTGGTAAAATAATCCCGATCCTATGGCTATATTGCCGCCTTCAAATTTTTCCAACCTTGCATATAGAGCTTTTGCCAATTCTGGCTCGCATGCGCTTGCACCATATTCATTCCATCCTTTGATATGTTCTATTCCGAGTTTTGCCCCGAGCGCAAATACTAGGTAGTCATATTCTATTGCTTCGTCCTCCGTATCTTTTGTTGAATAGCTTACCTTATTGCTCTTGGCATCTACTCCGGTTACCCTTCCCAATATGAAGTTTATCCCTTTTGCGGTTAATGCAGAATTCAAGTCAACTTCGTAATCTTCTGCCTTTGCAATTCCTATACCCACGTGCAGCATGTTTGGCCTAAAGGCAGAATACGGAGTATCATTTATCAATGTTACATCTATACTGTCTCCAAGCAGCCTCTTTGCGGTATATGCAGCAGTCAAACCTGCAAACCTTCCCCCTAAAACAAGCAGTCTTACCATATTACCATACCACTTGTTAATGGAATAGTAACTATTTAAGCATTGGGATAATGGTTATGCAGATAACCTACCTGCATGCTCTCTTATTGATTATGTAGTCATATGCTATCCTTATTGTTTCTGCTTCGTCCTTGAATTCTATTTTCTCCAATGCCTCCTTGTAGCCAAGCCATTCATATCCTACATGCTCTTTGGAAATTTTAACCTCAATGGCAGGATTAACTTTAGACATAAAGAACATGACAGATTTTTTTATTTCAGAGTTGCCATTCGCAAAAGTGTACGTGTCTATGTAACTAAAGTCAGGATCCATGGATTCCACCTTTATCCCAGTCTCTTCAAAGGTCTCTCTTATTGAAGCTTGCATCTCTGTTTCTCCCTTCTCTATATGGCCCTTAGGCATATCGAGCCATCCTTCTGCACGCCTTAAGAATAAAAATACCGGGGATCCACTAATGCACTTATATATTATTATGCCTCCATCATCCATATGTTCCATTGCCTGCACCATCTATTATTTTATAAGCCGCACAAATATATCTTCCCTTATTGCTATTGCCATTTATGGTGTTGTATATTAATGAGTCAAACCTGTTTTGTATTGGTAAATCGATATTGCAACTTGTAAAGTTTTTTGTGGTTGCTAACAGGTAGTTTATAGTGACGTATCTGCTCTGGTTTTCTTCACTGATCTTATATGGTATTGACAGGAGATTTGAGTAAAAAACTGTACCGTTTGATACCTCCTTAGCATAGTGAAGAGTGATTCCGTTGTTCAGAATAACACTGCTGCTTTTGATGGTTTTTGTATTTCCGAGTTTGAGGATTGTCGGAACAGATAAGCCTGCTTCGTCATAGGATAACGCATTTATTAGGGAGTTATTGGAAAATGTCTTGTTTGTCATTGTGAAAATTTCCAATGGCTCGCTTCCTGCAGACCCGTTAACCTGGCCTACGTATAGTATGGTCATATTTGACGCCTCCAAGGGCTGCATAAACTGGACTTCGGACATGTTTGGCACAGCACTTGCAAATGAGATTGGATTGTGCTGTACTGAAGATGTTATCGGATAAGACAAGAAAATGCCAATTATAGAGATTAAAGCAATTACAATAACCATGTATCCGCTTCTAATCAAAGAATTCTTTAGATTCTGGAAATTTGTTTTGGATTTGTTATTATTCAACTTTGGTATGCTCATCCCAAACTTTGACGCCACAAGTATCATGACTATTATAACTATGTCAAATATTAGTTCTCCGAAGAACAAGTGCAAAGTTAATATCGCTGCACTCAATCCATAGTATATCCAAATCAAAGATATTAGAAACATCCTGAAAAAATTAAGAAGTAGGAGGAACACGACCGAGACCACTATCCACAAGGCTCTGTGAGACAGCTTGCCATTGTAAAGATAACCTAAGGGCAGCATAAACATCATAATAGATACGAAAGCTCCTATATCCGCACATGTTGATGCGATTGATATTTGATATCCTAGAGGTGAAGTTATGACAAGCCCGACTCTTACCAGATTTGGGTCGAATAACTTTATTCCAGAGAATATCAAGGATGCATTAAGATACGTAAACGCCAGATTCTCTTTTAAAAGAGGGAGCAGCAGGACAGGGGATGCAAAAAGAGAGTATATTATTACAAACTTGAACTTTTTTATGTTCTTAGAGCCGAATATTATAGAAGTAAGTGATATAATTACTAAAGGCAGGAGCAGTGCGTCTATTCTATATGACATAAACCCAAATGACATTGCGGCTCTGGCATAAGCAAATACAGTCAAATACAGGATGAATACCGCAATCCCTATTGCATAATCATACCATTTCCTGCTTATGTGTATGTCTTCTTTAATGCTGAACAGGATCGTTAGGGGAAGCATAAGCATTACTACTATTATGTAGCTTGCTTGGTTTGTATCCGATATCACAAAAGATGTTGATATTATTGAGCTCAGTTCTATGATTAAAAATGAGATGAGTAGGACTATAATCCCAAATAATTTGTTCGTTTTGTAGTCAATATCGCTTTTCATTTCCAACACTTAGTCCTCAGCCGATATGGGTATCATCACAATTCAGCAGTTACTCTTTTCTTCATAGGACTTATATTATTTAGGATTATAAAATATATACATTTTGATTGTTAGATTATATGTTAATGAAATCAGCAATTGTTATTTCGTTTGCAAAAGGGTTTTTATGAGGTTTAAAAAATTTGAGTACCAATCGCACACTGCGGATGTGGAATTCCTAGCTTATGGGAGAAGCTTTGAAAAGGTGTTGGGCAATTCTATACTGGCAATGGCCAATACAATAGCAAATACTAGAAGGATCAATGCAGATGCAAGAAAATGGGATTCCATAAAGGTCTACCACATAAAACTGACAGAGAGATCTGAAAAGGGCTCTTATCTCGATTTATTGTGGTATGTTCTTCAAGACGCGCTTTCTATAGCTGATTACAGGGGCCTTTTCATATTCAGGGTGTCTTCCATTGAAATGCATAATGGAAAAACCAAGGATAATGTAAGAGTGGAGCTTGATGCTGTGAAAAAGCAGGACAAGTACTCATACATAGAGGTCAAGGGAGTATCCAAGTACAACATGTCACTAAAGTTTGCAGATGGAGTTTACAAAGCAGATATAGTAATTGATGTCTGACAAGGCAATAAAATACTGCATAATTTATGCTACCTAAATTTTCAGAAGCCCTAGCTTTTTGGCTAATCCTTCAAAAACAAGGTGTTTCTTCTTGGGGCTTAATTTAAAAACCGTTTTCATTATCGCATAATCCGTAATTGTAAGTATATAGTTAAGTTTTATTACACTGTCCTGGTTGCTTGTTCCTATGTAAATATGCGTACCACACCATTTGAAGATTTGTAGTTATTCCTGCTATAATTATATTTCATAATTCCTCCGATAACACCAACGCAGGTATGATCTTTGGACCTTCTATATCTGTGACATCCTCCCACCCGTAAACGGTGTGGACTTCCTCTGCGTCATGCAATCACTGCATCCAACAAAGGATGTGTTTTATCGGTTCTCAGTTCCTCGAAGACTGCCTCCTGTTGAGGTCTTACATTTTCTCCCTGAGTGTGACTTCCCCTCTGTCCGAGGGTAGCTCTATTGAGTATGTTTATCGATGCGTTTATGTCTCTGTCCATTTCCAGTCCGCAGATGTTGCAGCAGTATATTCTGTCCTTGAGAGTCAACTTCTCCTCCCCTCTCTTTATATAATGACAGCTGCTGCATTCCTGCGTCGTGTCTCTTGGGTCAAGATTTAGGATTGTCCTATTATAAGTCTCTCTGGAGTATTTCTTTATTTGCTTAAGTGCCTTAACAACGGATTTATTTAGTTGCATAGTGGTTGTTTCTTGTGAAATTGTATAACACCTATAGTCAATATATAATATGTTATGTTTAAGCCTTTTTCCTTTTGGATTTTTATATCGAGATATCGTTATATAGCTAACTATATTACGCGTACGATTGCTAAAGCAATATATCAGATATTGGCTTCTTGATTTTCTATTACTTGTATTTCTTCTATTACTTGTATTATTTGCTATCAGGCAGCACAGTGTCACATATCAAAATAAATAGCTTGACGATTAGGATTGATTGTAAAGCACAAGCGCCCGGAGTAGGGATCGGACCTACGACCTACTGATTAACAGTCAGTCGCTCTACCACTGAGCTATTCGGGCTTAAAAAACTTGAACGGCTCTGCCAAATTCACAATCCTGACGTGTATTAAGTTATCGGTAGAAAAGTTATTATTTATTTCTATGCTGTCAGAGTTATAATCATATTTAAAGAATCCATTGTCCTCTTTTAACATCTCTTCTGGAAGCTTTGAGAAGAAAAATGTGCTGTTATCGCTGCCATTCATTAGGTTGAATGTTCCTATATAAGGCTTCTTGCCATAATTGAAAAGGTAAATCTTCCCTATGGAGTTGTCATCTGAAAAACGATTGATTGCGGCTATCAGCAGTGCTTTATAGGATTCAATTTCAACCATGTTGACCGATCCCTGCTTTAGCTCTGATTCCTTAAAAGGGTTTGATAGCATGCTAGCTATGCTTATTATATAGTTGTTGTACATGTCAGTATTGTCCTTTTTTGACGACATTTCAGGCTCCAAATCTTTCACTGGGTTGTATATTATGAAATTGCTTATTTTATCCGTATCATAATAGTATAGTATCTCAGTTTCATTTATCCTTTCGCCCTCGGCTATAAGCCTGTATCTCTTCCCTTCCTTCATGGATATTGAAGAGAGGAAGTTCCTGCTGAAGTCACATGACGACTTGACAAAATCCTTTAATGAAGCCAATTTTACATATGCTACTTTCATCTGCTTCTTTTTATTTGAATTTTTATCTGAATTCTTTTTGGGCATTTTACATCACTTTAACTAAAACCCCAATCAGGTACATTACAGCATCGACTGGGGCATATATTATTGGGAACAATACGGATCCTGATCCTATTGAATTATAATCTGTAAACAACGTGCTTCTTGCGGTTACACTTATATTCTCTGATTCGTATACTTCGGGGCTGGTAGCCGACCTAACGTATAATGACATTGTGTATATTCCTGGTGCATCTACTTTCACGGGATAAGCGAATTCATTGCTGCTTCCATGCTTTGATATTACTGATTGGGTAAAATTCCAGCCAGGCACGCCTGTTGATCCTATTATGAATGGATTATCTGAAACTCCTGTATTGTTTATTATAACGTAAACTATACTTGCCTGCAGAGGGTTTATTTTTATGCTGGTATAAGGTAGATACAACTTTATAACATCTTTGGAGACATTTATTTCTGCATGTATTTTTGGCTCTCCTATGCCTGCTATGTCCCCAGAGTTAACTGCTTCTAATGTGAAATTGTAAATTCCGTAACTTGCATTTGAAGCTGCTTTTATCTTTACCGAAGGCTCATTTATATTGTAGGAGGAATTTTCTACCACCCACCCCTTTGGCAATCCATATGCTACAAAATGGTTCCATCCTAAGTTTATGGATTTATTATTTTTATTTAGGGATGTTGAGGATATAGTTACGTAGAATGTTTGCCCTGGTGCGACTTTGCCAAGGTAAACACTGCTGTTCGCATATAAGATACTGCTGTATGGTTCAATCATTCTTACATAGGAGGGCTGCAAAGATGAGTTTTGGGCTGATTGCGCTGATATATATCCTAAACCTGACATTACCAGCAATGCGAACATCAATACAATCAATTTTTTCATTATATCACGAGACCGATAAGATTCTTTTTTGATTTTTTATAATTTACGTATATTTAATTGTCAAATAGGCAACTTCCTGCTTTATGTATGGCCTATCAGAATTTTCCATTGTATAATTTAAAACTACATAACCCTTAAAGATATTTCCTAATTTTCCTGTAGCTAAAGAGCTTTTCCCACCATAGCATTTTGCTTCTAACGTTGTGTAATTATCGCTATATTCAATGCCCCCATTTGGGATTTCATAACCGTTGGGATAGAATTGAGGGGATGCAGCAGGGCCTGTAATATTTATGTTTCCGTATAGAGGAATTTGGTTGGTTGCGTTCTCCAATAATGTGGTGCAAGCAATCCCATTTATCCTTATCGTGCTTCCTGTTACCTGAAGTATGCGCATTATTATAGTCCCATTGGTTGATAGCAAGGAAGGAAGGCACTCAAATCCCGGAGAGGGGGTACAAGAGGTTGGAGTTATACTTGGCGAGAATATTCCAGATGTAAAAATTATGTAGATGGCTATTGCTATTACTAAAAATGCTATTCCATAGGACACCAAGAAGTCCAATGCCGCCTGAGATCGCTTGTACATTTATTTCTCTTCCCCTTTATCGTTGTTTACCTTCCCTACTCTAAGCTTTATACCGTTTGCATCCCTTGTTATTATAACATCAAGATCCTCCCTTCCAAACAGTTTTTGCAATTCGTCATATGTGTATGAACCCAAATCCCCGCTTTTCTGGTCCTTGCCTATCAATATTTTTTCTCTTCTCTCCTTAATCAGCTCTTTTGGAGCTTCACGATATGTCAATGCAAGTTTTGGGATTTCGTTAGACTCGAATATGTTGTCCAGATTAAGGTCTATCTGCCTGTATCCTATATCCTGGACTACAAAGGTAAGCACTGCATTAAATTCCTTTTGGGCAGCCTCTACTGCCTTGTTAACGTCGTCTTCCATGCCTGCTATCACAAAGGAGTCGCTATTAAGGAAACCAACGAATAGGTCTTTGTTCTTTATTAGGTCTTGAAGCAGCTGGGATATTAACCTCAATAATATTATGGCAGAGTGCTCTCCGAACCTATTTGCATAAGGCCCAAGGTTCTCAATGCTCAATGTACCTATCTTGTACTTCTCACCTTGCTTAAGTGACCTTTCCAGCTCTGCTGATATCCTCTCTTCGTCCGGCAAATCTATCAGTGGATCAAAGCGCTTTCCCTTTTTCTTCAAGAACAAAGTCACCAGTGTGCGCAATTCAAGAGGATCAAAAGGCTTCTTTATGTAATAATCAGCCCCGTTCTTTATTCCTTTAAATCTATTGCTTGTAGGGTCCATGGCAGAAACAAGGATAACTATTGCTGAAGATAGTTCAGGATCACTCTTAACCCTTTCACATATCTGCATTCCGTCTATTACTGGAAGCATTAGGTCAAGTATTATGAGATTTGGGTGTATCTTTTTTATTAGTCCTAATGCTTCACCTCCATCGTATACTTGTGTAATGTCGTACCCCTTTCCTATTGATATTGACATTAGCTTGTTTATGTTTTTATCATCCTCTACTATCATTATTTTGCTTATTCTCGGTTCATCATATAAAGAGTAGTAGGTCATTATCCCGCCACTGCTCCTTGATATTATTTTCTTGTCGTTTTCAAGATTCTTCAAAGTTTTGTCAAGTTCCGAATCACTTATCTCCTTTTCAAGTGCATCTTTTATATCATGGTAAGCTATCTGCTGGTTGGTATTTATAACATTTAACACTTCATCATAATGTGAGCTCTTCTTGTCAGAATTAGTCTCTTCTCCTATGTTGGCCAATATTATCACCTTTACAAAAGATAATAGCTTTGCATTTATAAAAACATTTCTATTTGCTATATGGCAATGTTTTGCTCGTATTAACACATAAATTTAATTTGATTCTTTCTTGCATTGGTATAACGAAATGTATTTATAGTTATATAGATAATCTTTTTCTGTATTCATTTCTAATTGATGGTGCATTTATGGTTGATAAAAAAGAAAGCGATGCTGACAAATTGCTAAATAATCGCAATCCCACTAAAGTTAAAAAGGGTCAGAACAAGCTTGGATCGCCAAAGCTTAAATCAAAGAATAAATACAATAATATGACTTATGGAATCGCAATTCTAGTTGTGTTGATAATTATTATAGTAATTGCAGTCGCAGCATACTATAATACCGGGGTTTACAAGGGAAATGTGACATTATCAATAGGCACTTCAAAAGGGATTGTTTACAGTATAAATAATTCTGAATATTCGATATACCTTTATAGCACAAACTCAAAATCCAATACTGCTGATGTTTATATTACAAAATCCCCTATATTCATAAACAAGCCTATCGAGGTGAATCTTCCTGTTGGTACATTAGTACATATAAATACATCAGGAAAATATGCAAACCTAATAATAAAGATGACCAGTGTTAGCAGTGACAATGCGACACTAAATATATATCCCGTCAGCCCAAGTTTGGGTATATCTCCTGATTATTCCCATATAACTTATAATGCAACATTCGGCTGAGATTAAGCCTTATTTGAAGCCTTGTTCTTGTAGGTTATCGGAAGAGTAAACCAGAATTTAGTGCCTTTTCCTAGTTTGGAGTCAAAACGTATCTTGCCGCCATGAAGCGATACTATATCTTTTGTTATTGCTAATCCTAGACCTGTTCCAGTTCCATCCGGCTTTACTAGCCCTCTTTTAGGGGCTTGGTAGAATTTCTTGAATATTTTCCTTTTGTCCTCGTCACTTATCCCTATCCCGGTATCATTTACCTCAAATTGAACTGATTTGCGTGATTTCTTGAATATCTTTACTGTGATCCCACCTGATTCAGTGAACTTGATTGAATTCCCTATAAGATTTACCAATACTTGTATAAGCCTGTTTAAGTCGGCATCTATATTTGGCACATCATAAGCTATATCCCAAGTAAATGACAATCCCTTGTTCTTAGCTGCTTCCTCCATGGACTTTATGCTAGGGTTTGAGTAGAGCTCCTTTAGGTTAACCTCTCTTACATCCAGCTTTACCTTGTCTGCCTCCAACTTCGCCGCATCGAGGACTTGTGATATTATGAGCATAAGCCTATCAGATTCTTCAAGTATTGTATCTAGATAACTGGCTTGGTCTTCATTGATCTGTCCGAATTCTCCGTCTTTCATCAGCTTGGCAAATCCCTTTATATTTGTCAGAGGGGTCTTAAGCTCATGGGTTATGTCATATATGAACTCTGACTTTAGGTCACTTGCACTCTTGAAGTGCTTTGCTTGGATATCTGATTTGTGAAGTTTGCTCTCCATGTCTTGGAGCTCCCTTTTAGTCTCCAAGCTATGTATTATTAAAATATATTTTTGGCTGGATTTGTCATCAATCCTTCTTATTGAGTAAATTACAGGTATTGAATCTCCATCCCTTTTTATCATGTTGGAGCTTATCGAGTTTATCGGCTCCCCTTTGCGGATAAATGAGAAATTTGTATCGAAAGTTTCTAAATCTCCCTCGTAGTATATCGATTTTATTTCCTTTCCTATTAAGCCGGATTTATCCGGATAACCAAGGTTTTTTACAGTGGGATCATTGCAGTCTTCTATATAGCCAAATTCATTAACCTTTATTATCATGTCCGTTGTTGTGTTTATGAAATCGTCTAAGGTATTATCAAGGTTTTCTGCATACAGCTCTTTCTCTATGTTGGTTATCATCGCCGCATAGCCCATTGAACATTTTTCTATTGATATCCTCCCATTTATTGACTTGTTTGGGAATTCAATTTGCAAGGTAGATTTGAAGGACTGCTGATTTTTTAGAGACTCGTCAATCAGCTTTCCATTAGCCTCTCCTACGAAGCTATTTAGGTTTTTTCCGGTCAACAGGTCATGTATCTCATTGAACTTGTCATATAGAGATCCTGCAAAATTTCTTATATCCAATTTATCGTCCAATATTAGAATCAAGAATTGGTTTTGCAGGTTGATTGCGGAATTTATAGAGCTAAGTAGTTCATGCTCTGATTGATCGATTAATGTTATATGTATCAGAGAATCCCTTATCTTGTATGAGTTTATTCTAACAGGTTTGCCATTTTTTATTGCTTTCTGGATGTATTTTCCATCTGTAAGATCATACAGGTCCGAAAAGTTCACCCCTATTGCGCTTGCTATTTTCTTGTCCTCTGGATAACTTCCTATTAGATTTACGAATTGCTTATTGAACTTCAGGATATCTCCTGCTGAGTTGACTAATGCCTGAGGGACTGATGAGTTAAATGATGCATCAAAGTAGCTTGTTATCCGCTCTACTTTCTTCTTTTCAGAACTATAATACAAGTTAAGACCAAAAAGGGTGACGCTCAACTCTATAAGGCTTGATATGTCTGGGGTGAATTTATTTGGATGTGTGGAAAACAGGTTTACTTCTCCTATAACCCTATTGTCCACCTTTATTGGTGCAATAAGACAGCTGCTATACCCATTATTGCGGTAGTTAAGCAATTCGGGGAATGCAGAATACTCATTTATTTCGTTGTCTATGTAACTTTTCTTCGTGTTGGAAATGTAAGCTTCAAGTGAGCTTTGGTTGAATCTTTCAGTATCAAACATCTTTACAGTTATATTCTCTATGCCAAACATCCTGGAAAGATAGTCCTTTAAACCATACTCAGTATCTGTAGTATTTGTAAGATTGATCATGTCTGCCAGAAATTTGTTTATGAATATATCTTCCACCATATTAAACACGATTATAGATTTGAGAAATGCGCTAATTACAAATAGTTATATTAAATTTTTATACCTTTATTTTTTAAGGTAGTTTTATGGAATTTATTAATATATCAGATAGCATATTCAAAGTAGATGGCAGGCTTGCGACGAAAAATCTTATAACCGGTCACCGTGTATATGGAGAGGAACTAATACAAAAAGACAATATAGAATACAGGCTCTGGAATCCTTACAGGAGCAAATTGGCAGCCGCAATACTGAAAGGGCTTAAAACCATAGCGATAAAGGGAGGTACACACGTGCTTTACTTGGGTGTGTCAACAGGGACTACCTCGAGCCATGTTAGCGATATAATAGGCGCTAATGGAAGACTGTATGGTGTAGAGATATCGAAAAGGAGCATGCGTGAATTTTTGAATCTGTGTGAACTGAGGCACAATATGCTTCCCATATTGAGCGATGCTATGGCAATAGATAATTACAAAAATCTCGTAAAGGAGGAAAGCTGTGATGTGATATACCAGGATGTCTCCGCAAGAGACCAATCAGGTATACTGAAAGCAAACAGCATTTTCCTAAAAAAAGGCGGCATTGCTTACTTCATAATAAAATCACAAAGCATTGATGTCGGCAGGAAACCTGAGGATGTTTTTGAAGACGAGCTTCGAAAACTAAAAGATGTTTTTGACATAGTGGAAAAGATAGACATTAATCCATTTGACAAGCTTCATATGTTTGCCGTTCTAAAGAAGAAATAATCAGCCGGAAGTAAATATAAAATCGTACTTGCCTTCGCTTATCTTATCTAGCCGGCAGTAACCGAATTTTTCAAATAATACTATATCCCCAACTTTTAATTCGGTTGCATATCCTTCAGCATATCCTTCCACGTATTTGATGCTTTCTGGTATATAATTTTCGGCTTTGTCTACTATTTCTCCAGGTATTAGAATAGAACTTGCAGCCTTCCCGTTGTAAGGTGTCCATGTTATTATTTTATCGAAATGTTCTTTGCCGTCCAAGGCTTTGGCGGTTACTTTCTTGTCTTCTATTGATACCAGCTGCAGATTTATAAAATCCTTTAGCTTTACCGTGCTGCCTATTGCTAGATCGGAAATTGAATTTTTTGATATGTAAAATTTATCGTCTTTGGGGTACTCCCTGTATGCTGGATTTTGCTTGTCGTTAGGGTTGAGTTTGAGTTTTGGTGCTGCATCAATTCCATCTACTTGTAGCTCGAGTGGATTGGAGATGAAAAATAGGTGGGGCACTGTTGGCTCTAATATCCTCTTGTTTTCTGATAAAAGCATATCCATCTTTACTGTTGTATCATTTCTGCTCATTCCAAATTTAAGGATGAAATTCTTTATAGCTTCGGGCAGTATTCCTCTTCTTTTCAATGCAGATATCGTGACTAACCTTGGGTCATCCCACTCCTTTATGTATCCCTTGTTTATAAATTCCCTTATAAGTCTTTTCTTCGTTATAGTCCCCTCTATATTCAGCCTTGCTTCATAATGGATGCGTGGTTGCCTTAACCCCAAACATGAAATTAGTTTTTTGTCTACTGAATCCCATACCTCGTACTCTTTGCTTCTTATCGCATCGGTTATGCCATTTATAGAATCTAGGATTGGTGTATTCATATGGTAAGTCGGCCAAACTGAATACTTTGTGCCTTGCCGGTAATGGGGCGCTTTATTTATCCTAAATAATGTTGGGTCCCTCATCGCAGAATTTTCTGATTTCATATCTCCCTTAAATCTAACTATCAGCTTTCCTCCTTCCACATCGCCACTTATCATCTTTTCGAAAAGCTCCCTATTTTCTTCTGTGGGCCTTAGCCGATCTTTGCATTCGATTCCATTGCGCCGATTATTGTTGATTTCTTCAGGGCTGCAGCCGCATACATATGCGTTGCCATCAGTAATAAGTTTCCTCCCGTAATCGTATATCTTATCTATGTTGTCGCTTGCATAGTATTCTTTGTCAAACTTTATCCCTAGCCAGGCAGTGTCCTCCTTTATGCTTGAGATATACTGCTCCTTGCATTTTTCTGGATTCGTATCGTCCCAGTAGAGGTATATTTTGCCGTCGTAAAGCTTTGATATTTCGTCGCTCAATATGCACTGTTTGGCATTTCCTATATGTATATATCCACCGGGTTCTGGAGGAAATCTGGTAATAACGTTGCCTTTCTCGGCACCTTCTATTTTTATATTTGCTTTTGATGTGGTTTCTAACTTCTCTTGGTATTCTTTTTCGAATATGTCAGCATATTTAGAATATTCTCTATTAATATCCTCTTTGCTCATTGCATTGACGGAATTGACTACCTCATTTACTGTGTCCTTCAGCAATTGCATATCTTTCTTTGACTCTGGCACTTTTGATATTGCCTTGCTTAGTACACTCCCAAAATTAGCTTTTCCATAAGAAAATGCATTTTTAATTGCGTACTCGTAAACTATATCTCTTAGATTCACCATGAAGGTTACCTTGTTCATTCTATAGGTTTAAGCACCACTTGGTAAGGTTTGTCATTATCTGTAACAGTAGCTATTATACTTACTGGTATAGTGCTATTGACTGCTGATATTGAAACGTTATCTAGTGTGTATAAAGTAGTGGCGTTGAAGTATATCCCTATATCTCCATATTTTGACGAGTACGTCATTGGGACCGCATCAACCGTTATGGTTGGCTTTAGTATGATTTTATTGCCAAATTCTTTTCTTAATGATTCGGTTATATTATTTACGCTGCCGACTTTTATGATATCATACCCATTTTTAATTGGATACTCGTCATTTATTCCCAATGCAATAAAGGCAGACGCTAGATTGCTGTTTAAGCTGGTTAGGTTGGATGCACCTGTGACATTCTCATACACATATAATGAGGATGTATAATTTCCTATTATATTTACCAACGCATCTGATTTTAGTATGATTTCATTGCCAAACTCTTTTTTCAAAGTCTGGGATGCAGATACTGCACTTCCCGTTAATCTTAGATAATATCCATTTGGCAGGCTGGTCTCTCCATAGCTTGGTATTACATTTAGGGCTGATGACAAGCTGCTATTTAAAGAGGTTAATTTCGATGCATTAGTTACATCTGTGGTATTCTCATAGACGTATAGCGAAGAGGTATAATTCCTTATTATAGCATTTGCAGATCCAAAAAATGGCACAGGTTGTAATTTCACTGCAGATTTTGATGGGGCTGTAGGGGTTGTTGAATTGAAGTCGGAATTCAGATAAGAGCTTATGAATGTCATAGCTATGACTATTGATACAACCAACATTATGACTTTCTTGCTTTTTTCATTCATATGGCAATGCACCTAATAAGGGTTTACGACATTCTCTTATCATAAGTTTAAATATTTATAAATTTGTTCAATCCTGTATAACTCTTAGGATAATTCAATACATTTTTATAAATGCGATAATAAGATTTAAATAGGATGTCATAAGAATATTTATGACTTTAATTAATAAAAGTCTTTGTTTTGCAGCAAGTGATTAATATGAGTTTCAAGGAAAAAGATTTTGTAGAGATAAATTATACAGCGTATGATGCAGAAAAGGGAAACGTCCTATCGACAACTTACAAGGACAAAGCTAAAGAGGCAGATATTTACGATGAACATGTTAATTACGGGCCTACCTTGATAATATTGGGGTCGCATGCAGTCGTACCAGGATTGGAAAAGGAATTGATGAATATGAATGAAGGCGAATCTAAGACCTTCACGTTAGAGCCAAAAGATGCTTTTGGAGAGCGCAGGAAGGACCTTATAGGTGTAATGCCAATCTCCCAGTTCAGGGAGAATAAGATAGACCCACAGCCGGGAATGCAGATAAATCTCGATAATTCAGTAGCAACAGTGGTAAGTGTTGGCTCAGGCAGAGTAGTAGTTGACAGGAACCACCCGGATGCAGGAAAGAGCATCAAATATGAGGTTGAAGTTGTAAGACAGCTTAAGGATGAAAAAGAAAAGATAGAGGGGCTTGCAAAGACCTATAGTGTACAGCCATCGCGTGTAGAGAAGGAAGGTGATAAATTTGTGCTTTATTATGATCCAAAGTTCAAGAAGAATGCGGATTATTTTATAGGAAAGGCAAACGCTTTGTCGGCAATATTTGCTTATGTGGATGGGATCACTAAGATGAATGTGGTCGAGGAATACGAAAATTCTGCAGAAAGCAATGCAAGTGAGGAAAACAGCGACACAGAGCACAATGAAGAAGAAGCAAGCTAATTTCAGAAGTTGATTGATCCCTGAAAGGCAGGGATTTAATTCTTATTTTTATATATAAATCCAGTTTATAAGGGAAGAAATCCAATTCTTTAAATGCTTTAAAAATCAGTCCCTTATGCTAATTGCATATACCCCATTTGTTTTTATATTGGATGTTTTGGCCAATTCTGATTTATCTACATTTAGCATTATTATATAACCGCTCCATTTTGAAGTCAAATCATCAGAGCCACATATTGGGCACTTTGAGCTATGGCTGCTTATTATAAACTTGCAATTTCTACACGCTAATTCATCCATTTTCAATACCTCTTTTATTACTTTTTAGAAGATTTTGCTGCAACTGCTGGCTTTCCCCCCTTTGGAGATTCCTTTTTCTTTGATCCAGCCAAAATCCATTCAACCTTGCCCAATCCATACGGCTTCATGGTTAATGCTATCCTTGAATCCTTTATAGATTTCTTCATACTTATAGTTGATATCTTTGTGTATACAATATCGTCTTTCTTAAGCGACTTGCCGCTATTCTTTGATACAAATGAATTTACCTTCTTGTCCAATGAGATAAAATCGTCAGTTATCTGGGATACGTGGACTAATCCATCTATAGGCCCCATCCTTACAAATGCTCCAAAATCGACTAGCTCTGTAACTATTCCTATGTCTACTTCATCTACCTCTGGTTTGTATGTCAATATGCTGAAGTTCACTTTATGGTGTGTTGAAGCATCTCCAGGATATATTATTCCATCGCTGATGTCCTTGATTCCATAGATGGCCAGTACTATCCCAACATCAGGATCTAGCAGGCCTTCATATTTTTCCTGCAATATGTGTGTTGCCACCTTATTTATATCATTTCCGAATTCAGATGGAGGTAGCTTAAAATTATCAGTTACTGAGAAAACTTTATACATTTTTTCACCAAATTATTTTAAAAAGCATTTAATTGTAGACTTTTTGACTGTTATTTTTTCTGATTTTATCCTATTATAGATTTCTGTGTCGTTGGTAACTATTACCTGTCCAATGCCCTGGGTCTTATTTTCTAAGGCATGGTTGTATATCCATTGATCAACGTATTCATTATTGTTATATACTTTAACCTTTTTATTTTTAAGTATTTCTATGGCAGTTCTTGCCGCTATTGAATTCCCCCCATTTCCTTTTGATATTCCTTCTAATTCACGTATTACCCCTTTTGAAACACATATTTCAGCATTAGGGATTTCGCTATTTATACGGCTTATTATATCACATTTATTTCTGGCGCTGAATACCAATGAACTTGTATCTATTATTACTTCCATCAGCATATTATTTATAAGATACTATTAAATGCATTTTTATACACTAGATATTGATTTGATGGAATTTGGCAGTGATGATGAAAGAGAGAGATTTATATTAGGTAATTTCAAGGTTATAGCTGTTGTTGGCTGTTCACGGGAAGAAGGGAAACCTTCACATGATATTCCTAAATACATGCAGGAGGCGGGTTACAAGATAGTGCCTGTAAATCCTAATGCTGATGAGATACTCGGTGAAAAATCCTATCCCTCTTTGCTTGATATACCATTTAAGGTAGATGTCGTTGACGTCTTTAGGCCTGGATCTGAGGCATTGGAAATTGCAAAAGAGGCACATTCCATAGGCGCAAAAGCACTTTGGCTGCAGGAAGGCATATTCAACGAAAGTGCTGAGAAATACGCTGAGGATAATGGGATTCTATTTGTCATGAATAGGTGTATGATGAAGGAGCATGTTAGGCTTATAGAGGGAATAAATTAAATTACAAATTAAGGATTAGATTATTTTTCAGGATATGTCAATGATTGAATCTTTTTGATCCTGATATTCAGTTGCTCCATTAATACTGCTGCATTGTTTTTATCAGGATCTTTTGTTGCATATAAAAGGGTTATTGGGTCTGTTGTCATCGCTATATCCAATAATTTATCAAAAACGGGATTTGTTTTTAATTCACTTATATATCGTTTTTTGAATTCGGGCCACTTGTCTGGTTCATGGCTGAACCACTTCCTTAAATCATCACTGGGGCCAACATTTTTAAGCCATAAATCTATATTTGCACTGCTTCGCCTTACTCCACGTGGCCATAATCGGTCTACGAGTATCCTAGTTCCATCATGGATATCTATTCTATCGTATACCCTCTTTATTTTAATCATTGGTTTAATATAAATAATTAATATTTTTAAACTTACTGGTTAACCGGTTATCTTGCCTGAATTATCGCTCTATATGGTTTAGGCTTGCATTGATATCGGTAGTCACTCGTAAATAGAAAGTATTAAAAATAATAATATGCAATATCAAATAGGTATATAGTGGTGATTATATGAGTCTATTCGGCAAGCTAGGGAAGGACCTTGGAGTTTCAAAAGAGATAAATATAGAGGATTACATGAATTCTCAAGAGATGGAAAATGTAGATGTTTTAAACGAACCTGCAGATTTCTATGTTAAACCCCTTAATCTAGAGAGTGAAGATGATTTGGCTGCAATTGAGGATGAGCTTAACAAAAAGAATATATTGCTTTTAGATATATCTTCTATGTCGGCAAGACCTAAAACATTGAAGGATCTTGTGGACAAGATAAAGGATTACGTAAACAAGATAGATGGAGATGTTGGTAGGATTGATACTGGAAAGATAATTATCACTCCTGCAAAGGTTAAGATAATCAAAAAGAAAAAACCTCAATAATTTATTTTTTACTTTTCCTTTTTGTAAATGCTGATTTTAATGTGTTTACTTCTTCTTTTGTAGGGTAAGACCTTTTTATTATATGCATGAAAACAGACGCTACTTTCGGTTTATTCCTGATATGGTGGTTATTCTTTAAAAACTCCTTGAAAAGATAGCTTACAGAGGTTATATCTTTTGTATTGGCATATTTTGTACTTAATAAATTATCATCAAACTTGCCTTTGGTCAACTCATATAGTATTATTGAGACTGCATGGGATATGTTCAATGTCTGGTACTCTTTATTCCCAGGAATATAGATGGATGCATCGCAAAGCCCCAATTCTTCCTTTGTCAACCCTGTGCCGTCCCTGCCTATTATTATTGAGGCATTGCCTAGCGATTTGAAATTTTTCTTAAATGAATCTAAGGAGTATATATTGCTCTTTGCTTCCTCTGCTTTGTGCCAGATTGCGGTAGTGCCTATCACAAAGTCTGAACCTTCAATTGCATCATTCAGACTTTGGTATATCTTTGCCGACTCAAGAAGCTCCCTTGCGTGTTTTGAAAACCTTATGGCCTGCTTGCCTAAATGATTGCATTTTGGATTGACTAACCTAATCTCGCTTATTCCAAAATTTTTGGCCGCTCTTGCTATATAACCAAGGTTAATCTGGTATTCAGATCCTACCAATATTAATGTGACATCCTTCCACCCGCAAGCGGTGTGGGCTTCCTCTGCATTCATGCAAACACCGCATCCCGCAAAGGATGTGTTTTATCGGTTCTCAGTTCAGCGATGCGACTTTTCAGTTCCTGTTGAACCGCAGAGGCCATATCTCCCTGAGCGTAACTTCCCCTCTGTCCGAGGGTAGTTGCTCTGTGCAATATGTTTATTGATGCATTTACATCTCTGTCTAACTGCATACCGCATCTATTGCAGTTGTAGACTCTGTCTTCTAGAGTCAGCCTTTCGCCGCCTTCCCTTATGCAGTGGCAGTTGCTGCATTCCTGTGTCGTGTTTCTTTCATCTACACTTATTACCTTCATGCCGGCACTTTCAGCCTTGTATGAGAGCATTTGGATGAACTTGTTCCATGAAGCATTATAGATTGCCTGCGCAAGATTATGGTTTTTTGCCATGTTTTGAATGTGCAAATCCTCTACTGCGAATGAAGTATATCCTGAATTTACCAATTTGTTAGAAAGTTTGTGGGAGAAGTCATCTGATTGCTCTGTAACGTGTTCCCATTCCTTTTGTAGATGATTCTTTGCATTTTCCCTTCTTTTGCTGCCTTTTTCCCTCTTTGCAATTCTTCTTTGCCATCTTGCAAGATGCTTTGCCCTCTTCCTCACAAACCTTGGCTTCTCTATCTTCATTCCAGATGACATCGCAATAAATGAATGCAAACCCATATCTATTCCGACAGGGTTTGTGTCCTCCAATTGCGGAATCTTTATTTCGTTTGCTGTGGTGAAGATGGCGTAATAATCCTTTCCTTCCCTTTTTATTGAAAGAGTCTTGATTGTGCCTTCAATCTTCCTATGCAGTTCTATTCTCATTGTGCCTATCCTCGAGACTCTCAGCCTGCCCCTCTTTATCGAGAAAGACCCATTGTACTGAGGATATGTTATTGACTTGTACCGGTCCCTTGACTTGAACCTCGGGAATCCTGCCTTCCTGTTTCCTTCCTTTATTCTCCTGAAGAAGTTTTGATATGCCTTGAGAAGCCTATATTCAATCTCGCATCTCGTCTGCGAGTATAGTTTCAGGTATCTCTTGTCATCTTGGATTATTTCTTTGACGAACCTGTTGAACTGTGCCATTGAGGCTTTTGCCTCTCCATTCTTATAGGATTCAATGGACTTCTCCAGAATCTTGTTGTAGAACTGCTGCGCAAGGATTAGCCTTTCATCTATCTCAGACTGCCTTTTAGTATCTGGATAGATCCTGAATTTATAGGCTCTTGTCAGTTCCATTGCCATTCACTTTCTTATGTATTTATTTCTTGAAACTTTTATATCTTTTTGTCTTGCGGTTCGCTTTCATCCCACCGCTAAAGCAGGTGGGATTTCACGCTCACTTTGTTAATATCTATTTTAATCATCTTGCTTTTAGTATTTTAATTGATTTGCCTGAAGCACACTTAAATTATTGCTTTTATATTGTCAAATTAGGGATTAAATTACAAAAAGCAATATTATTGTAAGCATATTAACCAATATATGCCCTATTATTGATATGTATAACGACTTGGTCCTTTTAAAGGCATAACCTGCCATTAAACCAAAGATAAAAGCAAACAGTATCTCAGATATTGAACCATAGCCAAAATGCAGTATCGCGAATAGAAATGCACTCTGTATTACACCTATCCTTGGCACCAAAAAACCGCGGAAAAGAATTTCTTCATCTATTGGTGCTACAGTGAATGAAAAAATCAAAAAGTATAAGGGCATTCCGGAAAAAACCTGCTTTACATTTGTGGGAAAAGATATATGCAAATATGCAGCTATTGAACTGAACGCAAGATCCAATCCCATAATTGCAGCAAATAATACAATGCCTATAATGATGTATTTGAAGTTTAACTTATCCCTTGATAAGCCTAAGGATTTTATTATACCGCTTATATTATTTCCCTTGGCCATCATATATGATATTACTATAGATGGGAACAGAAGAGATATGGATATAGTAGAGATTATATCAGCTGAGTTATTGCTTAATATTGAATCGTAATACAGTACAACTGATGCAATTGCTATTGATATAAGCAAAATGGAAAAAAAGTAGAATATGTATCTTGCCTTATAAGAATCCTTGCCCTGTTTCTCGATTGCTTCATTAGGGCAAGCTTCATTGTGATTAGGTTTGCTGCTTTCCAGAGGCAAATCGGAGCGATTACTCCTTCTTTTCGCCTTCTTTGTGCTTGAATTCTGTGTATCCACATTTACCACAAGCGTATCTGTCTTTATGGGAAGCCATTTTTGAGTTGCATTTAGGGCACATCTTTCCTGATGAATAAGCTTTGAACTTCTTATTTTCTTTATCGTTTGCCATTTATACCACTGATTATTTATTTTTCGCCTTCTTTTTTAGCGTTTTTCTTTTCGCTTCTTTTAAGTATGTAATCTCTCTCATACTTATCGATGTCTTCCTTGTTGCTGTAAACATGGGCCATCCCATTTAGCCTTCTCATTCCAGATTCCTGGCTTAGATTAACTATTACAGTCATATCCGGAAGTGCATTAATCTTCTTGCAAAGTTCCTCTTTTACTACCTCTTTTGAGGGTGTTGCGTCATAACCGATTACGTTGAAGGTTACATTTTTCCTATTAAATAATTCATTGTCTTCATTCTTTGCTATCTTTAATTCCATTAAATTCACCTTTATACTGTTTTTGATATTGCCCTCTTTCCCATTGCCTCCAATATTTCAACTTCGGAACCTGCGACTACCTTACCGTCTAGTTCCTCAGGTATTGGCAGATCATAAACTTCATAAGTTTCAGAATCCATAATCTGCGCAGAATTTCCAGATATTGATACTACTTGTGCTTTTTTCTTCTTTATTACTGGCACATCAGCATCTGCATCGCTTGGCTTCAACAAGGTCTTTTTGCTGCCATCGAATATTCCCATTGCGGTAACCCTCATTTTTGCAGATCCGTGCTTTCCTGGAGAGCTCGTTTCTATATCTACCACTTTGCATGGCACTCCGTCTATTATTATATACCTTCCTACGTGTATATCCTTCATAGTCATCTTCATTATTTCTCCGTCCGCCATAAAAGCACCATAAATTCATGTTTATTATCTTTGCTAATACTCGTATTTAAAAATACGACTTATAGGATTGACACTAAGTTATGCCATATAAATTATAAATACCTTTTGATTGGCGTAGAGGGAGGTTTTTGATTGGTAATTGCATTTATTCTTTGGATATGGCCTTTTTGCTTGGTGCACTTTTATTATAGATCTGCAACAGAACAAAATAGTAAATCATAAATAGGTTTAACTGATTAAAGATATTTAGCTTATTTCTAGTTGAGTGGTTCAGTTGAAAAAGGATAAAAATACCAAAAAGATAAATCGCCAAGATGCTAAAAAAGAGGTATCTGATAGTGCTGCTGGGCAAAATAATGCTAAATGGCATTTAAAATCCTTGTGGGCTAGGACATTGGCGTATGTTATACTGCTTGTAGTGTCTATGTTTATAATTTATAGGCTTTACTATGCTTCGTATCTTGGACTGATACTGCAATGGGTATTGGCAATAGCTACGTTGATAATCAGCGGGATCATAATAACAAAGGTAGATGGGCTTAATGGAGGTTATGGGATTTACCTTCTCAAGACTAAGAGAGGCTTGAATGCCATCAGGAAGATTGCATATTCCAATGAAAAGTTTTGGCAGCTTTTTGCTGCATGGGGGATGATACTGGGATTCGGAGTGCTTTCATACCTAATTTTAGGAAACAAGATAAGCAAGAAGATGTATGCATTTGGGCTTATATCTCTGATAATCATAACAATGTTTGTCTTGCCCTATATGAGCTATGCTGCCACGTTTATAAACCTTCCAAAGCTTAGCAGCCATGTAGACTTCATAACATCCATCAAAGTTCCAGGATTCTTCACCTTGCTTTATGACTTGGCACACGAGTCGCCTGTGCTGGTAATACTTAACATAATAACAATTTCTACGGGGTTTGCTGGATATGTTCTGAGTTCTATATTGTATAATGCAGGAGATATAGTATATCTTGTAATCAAGTCTATAGAAATATCTTCGGTAAAACCTCTTTCCTCCGGAATTCCTGGCGTGGCTCCCGTTATACCAGGGATTGACCTGCCATTGGTAGCAGGCCTCATTGCATTGGCACTGCTATTGGTTGTACATGAATTCTCCCATGGCATACTTGCGGCACTATCAAAGGTAAAGCTTAAGTCCATAGGCCTTCTCATGCTTGGAATCTTGCCTATGGGAGCATTTGTAGAGCCCAATGAGGATGAAATTGCCAAGCTTGATAATCTTTCACAGAACAAGATATCTGTTGCGGGGGTGTCCGCAAACTTCCTCTTCATGATCATATTCTTCATACCTATGATACTTATGCTCCCTTATGTGGTAAACCATATATACCATACAAATGTGGTGGTAGTTGGCACAATGAAAGGGTATCCTGCGTATGGTGTGGTAAAGAACAATTCGGACCTGCTTTACTGGAATGGGCTGAAGGTTAAAAATTTGACAGAGCTTGAAAATGATGCTTCCAAAACCTATCCAGGAGAGCTTATCAATATAGCTACCAGCACTGGCAACTATAGTTTGGTAGCTAAGCCTTACAACAAGACGACCTCTTTGATAGGAATAGAGGTAGAACAGGTAACGGAGCCTTTGACAAATACGGTATCCAAAAGTGTTATATTCTTCTTTTACACGCTATTCGCATTGTCATTCATGCTCAACTTCCTTATAGGTGCGGTAAACCTGCTTCCGATACCAGGATTTGATGGCTGGAGGATTTATTCCACATCAATAAAGGACAAGAGGAAGATACACCTTATAATCGCAATAATAATAATTGCATTAGTGGTAAACGTATTGCCGTGGTTCTGAATTTTTCAGAACGTCCCTTTTTTTATTATTTCAACAGTTCCAAAATCCATGGTTGAGCCATAGCCTACTGGATATGCCTCCATAGAGTCAATGTCTATGTCCTTGAATAGAGGGGATAAAAGCTCGTTCTTAGGGACTATGTTTATGTCTGTCCCTCCTGAAAAGTAGCTCATTGCAGGAAGCACAAGTATGGGCTTGCCTTTGTATTTTCCGTATAAGAAGCATTTTAATTTCTCCTTGGCGCCTGCCTCTGTATAAATGCTTATCGCTGGATGCTCGTGCCCCATTATCAATGTTGATGATTGGATTAGCTTGTCTTCGGCAGGCAATTCCTCGCCGTGAAGGAAAAGATACTTTCCTATAAGAGTTTCCTGCCTGTACACTTTAAGGTTGAATGTATCTTTGTACCTTTCTACGAAATTGTCGTGGTTTCCTTTGATAAGCGTAATCGAAAGCCCCAAATCCTTCAGAAAATGTATCAGTTCAAATAGCTCGTTGAACTCTTCTACATCGACATCGGAAAAATCATTCTTGATATCCCCATCAACTATTATGTTTTTGGCTGATGTGGACTCGACCGCAGATTTTATTGACTTCTCTATAGACTTTAGATTTGCCTTTGGGACAAGGATGCCCCTCTTTGCCATCACTCCTTCATACCCCAGATGAAGATCTGCAACGGCCAGTGAATCCAACGAGTGCACATATGCTATTGGCAACCCATCAACAAGTTCTATATCGTTTGTTACCCTCAAATTACCTTCCTCTCATAAAGCCTGCTCATTACCAGCTTATGCAGGTGCAGCAGGTAATCCCTTCTGTCTTTCATCATGACAACATCCGAATGCGCGTGTGTAAGCATCATATGTGCAAACGGCGATGGTGAAGGTGTCTCTACCATCCTGTACTTTATTGAGCCTTTCTTTATCCTCTGCAAAAGCGCTTTGGTCCTTGGCAGGTCCATCATGTCATTGAATATTTCCCTGTAGGTTTCCTTTATTATCGGGAAATTCGGATCAATCTCCTTGAGGGCTTGAAGTATGAGGTTTGAATTTATCTGCTGCCTTAGGACAGACATCTTGTTGCCTTTGTAGTTCCTCAATATCATAAAGCTCCTGGCTGCAATCTGCCTGAACTTGCGCTTCATAAGCTCGGTATTCTCTATGTTCTCTGAAAGCACTTTGTATGGATCTGCGTCCACCATATTGCGCATCAATTCGTCAAGAAGCTTTTCTGAAACTGCACGTGAACCTGTAAGCAGTATGAAACCGTTGTCCGTGACCATTGTGCCTATATCCTCATTCATCATTTCTCCAAGGATCATGGCTGACAGCCTTGATAGCGTATCGTTTATCCTTCTGCCGTAAAGCGAATGGAATATTAGGTAATTTTCCCCTTCAAGTTCATCGGAAGTCGACTCTATCAACAAAAGGCGGTCATTTGGTATTTCCCCTATGAAAAGCAGTTCTTCCATAAAGTACTCCAATATCGCGTACTTGGCATAGCTGTTTATTGGAAGCTTTGACAGGACCTCGTCCGCATCTTTTGGGAGCGTCTTTCCCTTAATAATTTTCTGGAGCTTGGCCTTGCTGTACTTTGTATAGGGTTTTATCATTTCGGTAAACCTTCTCCTGAATTCCCCTATCTCTACTGCAAGCTCATAGCTCAGAGGTAGGGTCTCTGAGAACCATGGTGGTATTGTAGGGGTTTTGCTGTCCGCTTTTGATACATAGCAGCTCATTCCTTTCGAGTACTCGAACTGGTATAGCTTGCCGCCCAATGTGAATATGTCACCGGGCTTGAGGCGCACCAGGAAGCCTTCCTCCAAGTTGCCTATCCATTCTTTTGTGCCTTTCAGGTATACGGATATTGCAACGGAATCCGGTATTGTGCCTATGTTTAGCATGTATATTGGCTTTATGTACATTCCCCTCTTGCCGAATTCCTGTTTCTCCTCCTCGTACCAGATCTTCCCGTATATGCGCCTGCTTTCCAGGCCCACATAATTTCCTGCAAGATAGTTTATCAATGATATGAAGTCCTCTTTTTCAAGGGTGCTGTATGGATACGCCTGCCTTACGACTTCATATGCTTCGTCAACCTTCCACACTTTGTTTATCGCCATACCTACTATATGCTGGGCCAGGACATCCAAAGGGTTCATTGGTATTGAAAATGAATCAAGATGGTGCTTCAGTGCAGCATATAGCATTATGCTGCATTCAACCAGATCATCCCTGTTTACAACTATTATCTCTCCCTTCGCTATCTCCCTGAAAGAATGCCCTGACCTACCTATCCTCTGTATGGCCCTTGTCACGCTTTTTGGAGATCCGAGCTGCACCACATTGTCTATATCCCCTATATCTACTCCAAGCTCTAGACTTGTTGACGAGACTGCACATTTCAGGTTACCTTTCTTCAGGGATTCTTCGATGTTTATCCTAGACTCCTTCGAAAGCGAGCTGTGGTGCGCGCCTATGTCCGCGTCCGTATACTTGAACCTTCTTTTTAGGTTGAACACGACCCTTTCTGTTCCGCTTCTTGTATTTGTAAATATTAGCGTTGTCTTGCTTTTCTTTATTATGCTGTTTATCTCATCGTATATTGCAGTTTCAACTTCTTCTGGCGGTGTGTATAGAAGGTCCTTCACCGGACTTATAGATTTGACTTCAAGCTTTTTGCTCCATGATGCATCCACTACATAGCACTGCCTTGGGACACCGCCTTTTAGCCCAACAAGGAACTTGGCAGCTTCATCTAAGGGATATAGGGTTGCACTTAGGCCTATCCTGTTTACATCCTTCCCAAGCTGGTTGACCAGCCTCTCAATTGATAAGGAAAGATGAGCCCCTCTCTTGTTGTTGGCCAGCTCGTGTATCTCATCTATCACAACATATTCCAAAGAATCTAAGTTGTGCAGGAACTTTTCTGAATTCAGCAGTATCGCCAAACTTTCTGGTGTGGTAACCAGTATATTTGGAGGGTGCACAAGTTGCTGCCTCCTCTCCTTTGCGTCCGTGTCCCCCGTCCTTACACCTATGGTGACGCTTTTGATGTTCTCCTTGATTATCTCCAACCCTTTGTCCTTCTTTATGGTCTCGTATATGCCTTCAAGCGGTTTGGTCAAGTTTCTCAATACGTCATTGTTCAATGCCTTTAGTGGTGATATATAGAGGCAGTAGATCTTGTTGTCCAACCTATTTGACAATGACCTGTTGAACATGTCATTTAATATAGAGACAAATGCGGACATTGTCTTTCCGGAACCTGTCGGTGCGGTTATCAGTACGTTTTTATGTTCGCTTATCAGCTTGAAGCTGAACTTCTGCGGAGGAGTAAGCTCGGAAAAATTGGATGTAAACCACTCCCTGACATACTTATTCAGAACGGATAAACTTTCTTCGTCACTAAATGGTTTTTCTACGAATTCTATCATATTAACGCTCTTTTCTACTGGTTTATAATGCAGGCATCTTGTTAAACAGATGAATAAATTGCTGTCGGAACTTGATTGCCTCTGGCAGCTAAGATTTATGAATGTTATTCATGCATAAATAGGTTTTTTATTTTTTAACTCTTTGTGTTAAAAATCTTTCCTTGTATATAAAACAAGGGCAAAAATCGAGGATTAGTGGATTAAATGAAAAATAAAAGAAGAAATATCAAGCGTATATAGACTTGTACTCCGTTCCTGTATCGTCCTTTATGGTTATGCATTCGCCTTCGCATTCGATCAGGCAGGCCTGGCAAAGTATGCATGCTTCTCCATTAACCGCTACGGACATGCCGCCACTTGTGCCATCATTGTCATCGGCAAAATGCCTGTGGCCATCATCCACGTCTTTCCATTTTTCGACTACTGCAGGATCGCTCTTTCCTTCCCACTTTTCGTTTTCGGGAGCAGGATCTCCTCCATTAATCTTGTCCTTGTCATTCCTGTTCATTAACTCAAAAACTCCCACAGGGCAAACATCCTTGCAGTGCTGGCAACCTGTGCATTTTGGTTTATTTACCCAAACTTCCATATTATCATCTTTAATAGCTATTTACATTTTTAGCATACATATATAAAACATACAAGAATTAATTTGTATTTTGATATCGTAATTACTCGCTTTCAGCTGCCTGAGGCTTATATGCTACTTCCTCAGGTGTAAGGTTCTTCATGCTTATTGTGCTTTCAAAAGCCCTCTGGACCGCTAAAAGAGTATTGTACTTTGATCTTGTCCTCCCACGAGAGAAACTCCATATGTCTTTTACTCCTGCTAACTCAAGCATCTTCTTTACAGGGGCGCTGGCTACTATACCCAATCCTCTTGGGGCGGGCTTCAGTGTAACCTCAACGCTGCCGCATTTTCCTACTGCATTGAATGGAAGGCTGTGGGATGTACCGCAGGTGCACTGCCATGACCCACATCCTAATACAACAGGTATAACGTTCATTTTTGCGTTCTTGGTTGCATTGTCTATTGCTTTCTTTACTTCAATATCCTTTGCAGAACCAACACCTACATGACCTCTCATGTCCCCGACAACCACAGTAACCCTGAACTTCTGCTTTCTATTGTTCTTTGTCATCCTCTGTACGCTTGATATGTCGATTACTTCGCTTTTCATGTTTGGGAGCAAGGAGTATACAATTTCTATTTCTTCTATTTTCTTGCCTGCATTGAATATTTGCTCTATTGAGGTGACTTTCTTCTCTTTTACATCTTTTCCTAACTGCGTTTTAGGGGCCCATTCTTCTAGGTTTACAAGATCTGATTCATTATCCCTGTTGTTTCTTCTTCTGAACGCCATTATTATGCACCATTGATTTTAGACTTTACCTCCTTGAATGATTCAGGGAGGGTTTTAACATTAAGCTTCTTTTCAGAATAGCTGGAGAATAATTTTTCCTTAGATGCGTCTTCCTTTACATAATCAGCTATGTGCTTTCCGGAAATCCTGTCCTTGTCCACTTTGAAGCTGCCTATTACTTTAAGGCCGCCTTCTATGCATCCTTCAGCCGCAGCGAATATAACCCCATTTTTCATCGGCTTGTACAAACCCATGTCAAGAAGCACTTCTTTTGAGAACCCCAATTCCTTGGCCTTCTTAGCCATCAGAACGCCCGCCAAATATGCAGTAGGCAAGTTGCTGTGAGACACCCATCCGAGTTTCTCAAGCTCTTTTGAGTTGACCGTAGTAAGTACTTTATCTCCATCGACTTTATAGTCAACTAATTCAATTATCACGTGCCTGTTAGTCTTCCTTATAACTAATCTTGTCTTATCTCCTTTGAGCAAGCCAAGCCTTTTGCGATAATTGGTAATTGAATCTCTTCTCCTTCTTGCTATCATATTAATCATCACACGTGTTTAAGCTTATTGTACATCTCGTCGTCAATATTTACCCCGTCCCCTTTCATGTGGTTCAGGAGCGATGCCTTGCTATTGAATGACCCTCCTTTTACAAGCGCATAGAACTTTTTGAAAACTTCATTATCTATGACCTTGTCTTCCCTCATCTTCTTTATTATCCTGCGCTGGGCCCTTACCTTCTTCATGTACAGATCGCCGGTCCTTGCTTTTAGAGTACCTCTCTTTCTTCCAGGACCTCTGGCCCTGCCTTTTTTCCTCTTCTTTGATAGCAGCTTTCCATAAAGGCTCTGCACTTTCTTCTTTGGCTTGGCATAAACCTCGCCCTTCTTTATCATGTCCCTTACGTCCTCCCTTGTTATTGCTTTGGTTGCGGATTCGATTGCATCTTCCTTTATCCTTATTGAATTTTTACCCCTTTTGAGCAAGGAGCTTGCAACACGCTTTGTAAGTTTTACGCTCATTGTGAAACACCATTTACAACTTTAAGATTGCTCTTTTGGGCAATCTTGGTAAGTGCGATTTTTTTCTTCCTGCCTATAGGCTTTGCCAAGATTATATCGACATTTTTCTTTGAATCTACGATTCCCTTCAATTCAGTTTCATTGTGGACAAGCTCTGCCCTCTTCCCTGATGCCCTGATTCCTCTTATTGAATCCGGATTTTTGTACCCTATCGTAGGCTCAGCTCCTGCAAAATTCTTCTTAACCCTCTTTTTGCTGTCTATACCCCTCTGCTTCCTCCATCTCTCAGGTACCCTTTTCCTGTTCTTGGAATTGAAGTTTGGTACGTTGAATTTTGGGTGCTCTTTCTTTTTTAATTGTGCCATAAAATCACTCTATAGAGAAATAAATTCCATCTTGGAATACTCTTTCATCTTTATTTTTTACCTTTGTAGTTGTCCTGAAGTTGGCGGCAGTCTGCATCACGTCGTCCAATTTAGTTCCGTATATCTTAAGGGTCTTGTCTTTGATTTCAACTTTTGAATCCCCTATGATCCTGCTTTCCCTTGCAGTCCTTTCTCCTAGCATATTCTTGATTATGAGCTTTTTTCCACTAATCTCCAATGTCATAGGGAAGTGGGCGAATACTGCTTCCATCTTCGTTTCGTAGTACTCATTCACGCCTTTGATGTCATTCCTGATCTCGCTCATGAAAGTCTTAATCGCAATTGAAGCCTTCTTGTCCAGCTTTTTGAAATTTGTCTTCTCTATTACTATCTGGTTTTTCTCCAACTTTACATTCATCAAGCTTTCATTGAACTGCCTCTCGTTTGAACCGAGCTTGCCAGTTATCTTTAGAGTATTTCCAGATTCTTCAACCTTTATTCCTTCTGGGATATCAATCGTATACATAATTACCATCAAAACCTTTTAAACTTGAATTTAGTAGATGTACATTATCAAGGATCCACCTATATTCTTGGCTCTTGCCTCCTTGTTTGTCAACAATCCTTCCGTTGTGGAGATAACAAGCATTCCAAAATCCTTGCTTGGTATGTACATTTCCTCGTATTTTGTCATGTTGCTCTTTGAAACTGTGAATCTTGGCTTAATTACACCAATCCCGTTAATTTTATTGGAAAGTTTTATCTTTAAAAACTTTTTGTACCTTACAGAAAATTCTTCAAAACCCTCTATATAATTATTGGATTTAAGTATTTCGAGTATGGATTTTATCAGCTTGTTTGAAGGCACATCGCACTCCACTCTGCCTATCCTCTCGTTTGTCTTGATTGTATTAATCGCGTCAGCTACCTTGTCTACCATTTAATCAACCATATTTTCTGAAATTTAAACTTTTTGCAACCTCCCTGAAGCATCTCCTGCATATGTAGAGGTTATGAGACCTTATAAGCCCTCTGCTAGTGCCGCAAATCTTGCACTTGCGGATTCCTTTGCCTTTGTATTTTTCTTCTTCTTTAACTTTCATAATTATTCGCCGATTGATACTTTAAACTTATTCTTGACAAATTCAGTTATCTCTTCATTGCTTATCTTCTTGTGGTGCTCTCTTATCTTTCCTCTCTTTATCTTCTTGTCAGCTACCCTAAATCCTGGCCTCTTAAGAGCTACATTTACGTTCATACCAAGCATCCCTATTGATGGATCATACTTGATACCGTTTATGTCTATATACTCCCTTATCCCGAAGTTTATTGTATTTGTTGTTATTGCTTTTGGTTTGAGCTTGTTATCTGCTGCTTCGAATAGTTTTGGCAGAAGGGTGCTTGCATTTTTGCCCCTCAATGTGACAAATGCACCGATCTTTGTGCCTTTTGAGATCTTGAATGTTGGATTCCTTCTCTTTGATAAGCTGTCCGCTGGTTTCATGTGCGTTATCTTCTCCAATAGCCTCTTTGCATTATCCTGAAGCTTTGAATCGCTTCCGCTGCCGATATTTATGACAACCTTATCTATCTCAATATCTTTCATCGAATTTTTATCGGACATATTAGCTCATCGTTATTATATTTTTTTCCAGGGTTTCAAATATCTCTCCTTTATCGTCTTTTATTATTACAACCTTCCCGGTATGGATATTACCTGGTTTTATATCCTCTATTGAACCGGATGTTGCTACGTGTACACCGCTTACTACAGTGCATTTTGCACCTTTCTTCATTTTTATTACTTCGATTATCTTGTTGTTGGAGTCTATCTTGACCGAGTCCCCAGGATTTATCTTTCCTGCATTTTCTCCTGCATCTATAACTGTCCCGCTGTTAAGGCGAACCCTTATTTTATTTCCTTTGAACTTGTCCTTCCCAACTACTTTGTAGATAAAGTGCTCTGGTGCCTTGGTTTCGTTGAATGATATATGGCCGAACTTGTCTATAGAAACAAGATAGTTCGCTTTTCCTATAGATATTACATCGTTTAACCCTATTGGGAATTTCTTCTCTTTTATCGTCTTTCCGTTTACTTTGATCTTTCCTGATTTTATCACTTTTGCTGCATCACTGTAATTGTCAGAATAACCCAACTTCTTTATTGAATCCTCCAATGGGGCTACACTGTACAGGTTATGCCTTCCTGGAAGAGGCCTTGCTACATAAGTCTCTTCTTTTCTGCTGATATTAAAGAACTCTGGTGCTGCCAAGCTCTTTATATGATTGGTACCTCCTTTTTTTGCCATGATTATACCTCATTTTTATCGGCTATGGCCGAACTTTCACTTTCTTCGCTTTCAGGTTCTTTGTTTTGGACCTCAGTTGAATGGGACTCTTTTGATTCTGACTTTTCATTATTTGCAGTTTCGCTGCTTGATGGAAGCTCCTTCTTGACTGGTTCTGCTTTTGGTGCAATTACTTGTTTGAGCTTCAGTTTTGATGCCCTGTATTTATCGCTCAGGTTTAGTTCTATTATAGATACATTGCTAGCTGTTACAGGTATGTTCATTTCCTTCCCTTTTGCGTTCTTCCTTTTCAATGAATCTAGATAGATAAACTGCCTCTTTGTATTCACCACGGTGACCTTTCCTGTCGTGCCCTTGTGTGATCCTGTCATTATCTTTACTGTATCTCCTTTGCATATCTGGACTGCCCTCTTATTAAGCTTGTATTTTTCCCTTGCAGACTTGTTTAGGTTTGCGTGAACGAAGTGCTGCTTGAGATGCATAGGCGCCTCGTGCCTGAATTTAATCTGCTTTCTTGGCTGACTGCTTTTTAACATTCCCATAAATATCACTTAAACTACTCTTGAAGCTATACCTGCTAGCTTGATGTTCTTCTCGATCACTTCACGTGCCATTGCTCCTTTTACTTCAGTTCCAACAGGAAGATCGCTTTCCGTTATAAGTATTGCCGCATTGTCTTCGAATCTCACGTGGATCCCATTCTTCCTCCTCAATGGGTGCTTTTGCCTTATTATAATTGCCCTTACCTTTTTCTTTCTATATGCAGGAGTACCAGTCTTGACACTTGCCATTACTATATCCCCTATTCCCGAATTGGCCAATCCTCCTCTCCTTCCGGATTTGCCTATCTTGTTAATTATCATTAGGGTTTTTGCCCCACTATTGTCTGCACACGTAAGTATGCTTCCAGGTATCAATGTTTTCGATACTTTTCCTATTATTCCTGCCATCTCAATCACCAGAGACCTTCTTCATTACTACAAAAGCCTTTGTCTTGCTAACTTTCCTGCATCCTGCTATCAAAACTTTGTCTCCTGTCTTTATATTCATGCACTCAGGACTATAGGCATGTATCTTTGAAGTTTTCCTAAGAGACCTTTCATATTTGTGCAAGAATATTGTGTACTCTCTTTTGATTATAGCAGTCTTTGCCGCTTTTGTGCTAACTACGATACCTTCAAATTCGGCTCCGCGAGTCTTTAAATTGCCGTGTATTGGGCATTTAGGGTCATTGCATTCCAAGTTAATCACTTTTTAGTTTAAAATTATAAATAAAACCTGTAATTAATTCTGTAGGATTATTTAAATACTTTGCTGAATAAGGGCAAAGTGTAATTTTAATTGCAATCTTACATACAGCTTTTACAAATTAGTAATAAAATTATAAATACCTTTTGTTAGTGGACCTGCTTGCTTAAGTTTTTCCGTATCCTGTAAAATTTAAGGGACTTTTTGGTCCTCTCATAGCTTCTGAACCCTATCTCTTCTCCTTTCACCTTGAATGAATTTTTTAGTATATGGAATTTGAATGTGGCTCCTTTTTTGGGTATTGTCTTGACGCTGCCATCTTTGCACTTGATCTGCAATATGTTTTTGGTTTCCTTAAAAACATGTCCTTTGATTCCTGCCCTCTTTTGATCTACGCTCTTGTAAACAGATACCCTTAATCCTATCAATTCTTCTAGGACTATATTTTTATTGTTGTAACTTCTGTAAATCTCATTAATCTCATTTGCTATGTCTGCTTTTGTGACTGAACCTTTTTCTTTAGGAGAAGCCTTATTCATATTTCTCAACTGTAGCTACCTTATTATTACTCTGTCGGATATCCCGACTATGCGGTCTATGTCAAACGTAAGCGTCAGATTGTAGTCGGTCTTTACTGACATCTTGCTTTTCCTTATATTGATATTATATACCTTTCCTATATAAGTTCCCAACTCATTTATCACAACCTTGTTCTTAAGCTTTAATCCTTTAACCACATGCCGTTTAAATGAGAAAGTCAATTCCGTAACTGCATACCCTATTATGAATGCCAAGATCGCATACCCTATCAGCTGCGAGAAGTAAATCTGCCCTATTATCCATGCCGAAAATACATAGACTAATGAAAGCGTAATGACCGAATATCCTATATATACACCTTGGTTTATCACTCTATAATACATGTGGAGATTGTTTAGGTCTATTATCCTGCCTATTATGTAAAGTACTATGCTTATCGGGAAAAGTAGAAGTATCCCCTCTATGCTGTATGCATAGCTTACAGGAACCGAATTACCTGATGTTATGCTTGATATATAGCTGCTATACCCAACTATCAGGCTGGATATCGCAAAAAGTATAGACGCGATATAAAAGATGAAACTTATCCTCTTTATGCTCATCCCAAGACTTGTAAATGAATCTATCAATATCGTATCTGCTCCAATACCTTTTATTATCAGGTAAAGCCCTATTAGTACAAACGGAAATGCAATGCCTAGATGGAAATAGTATGATATGGAGAAAAGCAGTATCAATATTGCGGGTATCCCAAATACTATTCTTGCATAATGGGGCTCCTTTAGCTTCTCCATTATGGTAAAATACGTATTTTCAAACCCTTCTGCCTGCTTTATTCTTACGTAGTCTACACTGTTTACTTTTAACCTTGTCTTTAAGATAGGCAATACACGGTTGTCGCTGGCACCATCAGTGACAAGGACGCATGCATCAACTTTAAGTTCATTCATCAACTGGTCTATCTGCCTCGATATCTCTTCGTCTGCTAAGAAGTTCTCAGTCACAGCCCCTGTTATCTCGGCTACATAAACTTCGTAATCTTTCTCCTTTAATTCATCGTATTTTTTGACAGCTTCAAATAGGGTGTTTCCATCGCTGTCCAATGGGTCAGCCAATGTTAGCTTTGCTGCTGCATCAAGCACTTTTTCCCTTCCGACGACTGGGCCGTTTATCCCAGTTTTTTGGAATAAATCATTGTCTATATCGACAGCAAGCACCAACAATCTATCTGACATGCGAATTCATTATAAAATAGCATTATACATTTAAATTAATTTAGTTATTTAAAGGTTATAAGTCCAATGCTCCAGAGTACTGCTTATTTTTACAAAAGATAAAACTTTGCAATATTAACATTTTTATTTTATAACCTGGTTATATTGTTGTGATTCAGTGGAAGATAAAATAAATAACAGCTCTGAAAGCAAGAAATTGGATAAAGATTATGTCGTCAACCATCTTGTATCATGTTTCACAAATGCAAATAAGGAAATGTCAGATGCATTGAACGAAAAGGTTCCCGACGACGAGCTCAATGCACGGGTAAAGATATATTTGGGGGATGTATTCAGGAAATGCAATGTGGATTTCAAAAATCCTACAAAGGGCGGGATAAAGAAAGCAATGGAGGAATGCAAGAGCAACATAATAAACACACTCGGGGAGGAGAGAGGGACCGAGCTGGTCAACAAATATTATCCAGAAATGGATAGTGTAGTTGAAAGGATGAAAGATAATGATTCAGATCCTGAAGAAAAAGAGTGAATGTTTCATTATTCAATTTATCTTTTTGTATTTTGCATCATATGCGTTTTTATCTTCAGGTTTTTTGTATTCAATGAAAAAATGTTTTCTAATTCTGTGCTTCAGATAGAATAAAAGCAGCACCAGCACTAATATTATTGCTGCAAATATCAATATGTGCTCTAGGATAAATATAACCGCTTCGACTATTATAACTATGAAGACAATTACCATAAGCAGCAATATGAATAGCAGTAATCTGGACCCTATTAATATTTTGTTCATCATGTTCAATTTGAGATTCGCCTCAAAGGTTATTTAGATTTTTTGGCTTAGTCCTCCGCAAGGACTGCCACGCGCTTGAGCATCATGTAAACGGCTGCAGCAAGACCTACTTCAACATCTTCATCTTTGTAAGGGCCATAGCTCACATCTCTTACCCTTAGCTTTGGCACACTGATCGCATGTATCTTTACTGTGCGGTCCGAAAATGCCAATGCATCCTTCATCGGATCGAACCCCTCCAATGCCCCTATAGATTTTATCTTCCTTGCTATCAGCCCAGTATCGCCATGCAGTGTATTGGGCACCCTTAGTATATGTGATGTGTCATTGGTCACATTCTTGTCTATAGCATCGCTTTGCTTTATTGTCATATTGGTAATCACGTTATTCCAAAATTCGGATTTCTTAGTTATCTTGACCTTGTCCCAGTTCCCCGCCTCTATCCCAGGTATTACCTTTGCCTTATTCCTGACAAGCCGGCGGCTGTTTGTAGAGTCTATTCCAAGCAGTTTTAAGGAATTCTCTCCAGAGTTCAATGCACCGACGACCCCCCTTGCTATCCTTCCGCCCCATCCAAAATCGGACAGCTTGGGTCCATCCAAGTGTGCACCTCTTTCATTTATTGTAGGGAAAAATGCTTCTATATCGATATTATTACCTGATATGTAATCGCTCATCTCCTTCCTTTCCTTTGAATTGAGGTTCATAACTTCATCGGATATTACATGGATGTGGTAACCCCTGTTACCGCTGAAGTTTATCCTTATCTCATTTTCGGAAAATCCAAAATCGGAGATGAGGAAATCTTCTATTAGCTTCAACGCTTCATCTTTTACTGCGGTGAAGCAATTGTCGCACACCCATGAGCTTCCGTGTTCCTTTTGGCAGGATAGATGCAGATCGTTGGAGTCAAGGTCAAAAACAAGCTCGGCTCCCTTCCATCCTTTGGCCTCCATAGGTCTTGCGGCGGGCCTTTCGTATAAGGAAGGGGAGCAGGATGCAAAAGGAGGCGCATTTGCGACCAAGTAATCCTGCAGCTGCCCCTTGTCCTGAAAGGCATGATGCCTTGTTGTTATCTTGCTTTCAAAGCTGCCGAACCCGAATTCCCTTTCAGAGAGGTGGTCTACATCTATCTTTACCCTGCTGTAGTACTTCCTTATCAAAGGCGTCACGAAATCCGCGACCTTCTGGTCCAATGGCATCTTTATCAATTATTATGTCTTGAATTATTTATTTATGCTTTTGGAAACCGGAAGTTGCTGCATTGTGGGGGCTAAACACCATTCTGCTTCTCGGTCTTCACTGCAGGGAAGGTTATCACTTCCTTTATAGAAATGTTGTCCGTCAGTATCATGGCAAGCCGGTCTATTGCGATCCCGATTCCCGCAGTTGGTGGCATTCCATACTCGATGGCCTCAAGAAAGTCCTCGTCTATAGGCGGTGCTTCTGGATCACCTTTCTTCCTCTCCTTGTCCTGCTCCTCAAATTTCTTTCTCTGCTCTATTGGATCCGTGAGCTCGGAGTAGCAGTTCGCATCCTCCTTGCCCGCCAGATAAAGCTCGAACCTTTCGCTAAGCTTGTTATTTCCACGTTTGTCCTTTGTCAATGGGGACATGTATGCAGGGAAATCCAATACGAAGACAGGATTGAACAGTTCGGGCTTTATGTATTTGTCGAATAATGCATCTGCAACATGATATGAGTTCTTCATAGGTATATCAAGATTCTCTCTCTCTGCAACCTCCTTTGCTTCCTTGTCTGTAAGCTTTGATACATCCACTCCTGTTTTCTCATTCAGCACTTCTACCCAGTACAGCCTTTTGAATGGCGGGGTGAAATCCAGCTCCTTACCTTGGTATTTTATCTTGTATGAGCCAAAAAGGTATTTCACCATCCCGCTGAGCAGTTCCTCAGTCATTTTCATATAGTCCTCATAATCCTTGAACATCTCATATGCCTCTATCTGCGTGAATTCGGGATTATGTGTTGAATCTATGTCCTCGTTGCGGAAATCTTTTGAAACCTCGTATACCTTCTCAAATCCACCAACAATTAGCCTCTTTAGGTAAAGCTCGTCAGCTATTCTCAAGAACATATCCTGGTTTAGGGCATTGAAATAGGTCTTGAAAGGTGATGCGTTTGCACCCCCATATGTGGGCTGCAGTATAGGAGTTTCAAACTCCACATATCCTCTTGAATCAAAGAAATCCCTCATGTATTTCAGTATCTTGGACCTTGTAACAAAGAATTTTCTTACTTCTGTATTTGAGATTAAATCGAGATACCTTTTCCGGTACCTCAATTCAATGTCCGTAAGGCCGTGGAATTTTTCTGGAAGAGATAGCAGGCTTTTTGAAAGCACTGTAATTTCCTTTGCCGCTATGCTTATCTCACCCCTTTTGGATTTGGTCACTTTGCCTTCGACTCCCGCAAAATCTCCAGTGTCAAGGTTTTCCAATATCTTCAAAGAGGATTCTGAAGAGAAGTTTGGTGCTGCCATAACCTGTATCTTGCCTTCACCGTCCAGTAAATCAAAGAAGTACAGCTTTCCCATATGCCTTAATCCTATTATCCTCCCTGCGGCGGTAACGTCTGTATCTTCCAGTTTGTCAAAATTTAGCTTTATTTCCTCTGAATGGTTGGTTACCTTGTATGAATAAGGGTATGGATTAATTCCCATGCTTTTCAGTTCGTTTAACTTGTTGAGCTTGTACTCTTCTGCCATCATTACACCTTGATATTACAATGAAATTTTAAAGTTATATTAACCTTTTGTTTAGATGTAACCGGACCAATTAGGGCAAGTAATGAATTTTTCTAAAAAGGCAATCCTAAAAATTTATGGGGTTTGTTAGTAAAGTTTAAATAATATTATTATTAGATTAATAGTAAGCCAGGATGGCGGAAACCGGTAACGCGTACGCCTGGAGTTCATACCTGTAAGCGTATGGCCTTTCTAGGCCTTCTGGGTTCAAAAGCTTCATTTGTAAATTTCTTATAAATAGGCGGAATATCCCAGCCCTGGCGTATAATTTAAGGATAAATTAATAATATTATAGGTTAAATATTGTTATATAATTTTATAGTTTTATTTAACAGTTTCATCAAATGGTGAATATTTATGTCAGAACAAAAAAAAGATGTCAATAAAGCAGAGAAACCAAAGGCTGAAGCTCCAGCAGAGCCTAAGGCAGAAGTTAAGGCAAAGCCCCAGCAAAAACCTGCAAAGCAGGTAGAGCCAAAGGAGAAAAGATATGATGAGAGGTCAGCAAGGAGTGCATCAATAATAAGGCTTTCGGGAAAGGACATACCGGGAAATCTTAATATAGAGAACGCAATCATGAACATACGAGGAATAGGCTTCACAATGGCCAATGGACTGCGTTATATCATAGATAAAAGCTTGAATATACCTCCAGAGACAAGGCTTGAAGATTTAAACGATGAACAGCTTTCAAAGTTGGAAGAAGTAATAAAAGACCCTGCAAAATTCGGGATTCCTGCATTCTTGCTTAACCGGAACAAGGATATGGAAACAGGAAAGGACCTTCATGTAGTTGGGAACGATCTTGTATTTGCTACAAGGCAAGATATAAGCAGGGCGGTTACCTTAAGGACATGGATAGGCTACAGGCACCAGTACAACCTGAGAGTAAGAGGACAGCATACACGCTCTACAGGAAGAAGAGGGGCAACCGTAGGGGTTACCAAGAAAGCAAACAAGCCTGCAACATCATCTTCATCTAAAAAATAATAAGTGATTAATTGGGAGCACCAAAGAGAAATAGAAGGAAATATGACAAGCCTAGAGATATGTGGAGCACAGCTAGGATAGAAGTAGATTCAAAGTTTATAAAGGAATTCGGGCTTAAAAATGAAAAGGAACTGTGGAAGATACAGACTGAGCTTAGCAAGCTTAGAGGAAATGTAAGGCTTTTGCTTTCCGCACCTGAATCCGAAAATATAAATAAGATTTCTGATAGTATCTTGAGCAAGCTGGTTAAGTATGGCATAGCTGCTCCAGGGGTAAGCTTGGAGAAGGCCTTGGACTTGGATGAAACTGCGTTCCTTGAAAGGCGCTTGCAGTCTTTGGTATTCAGGAAGGGACTTGCAAAAAGCATGGCCCAGTCAAGGCAGCTGATAACCCATGGATTTATAGCAATAAGCGGAAGGAAGATAGACAAGCCAGGATACAGGGTATCTGTTTCGGAAGAAGACAAACTTGGGTATTACAGGCCAATCAACCTTGAGGCCGCACCAAAGCATGAGGAAAGTCGTTCAGACTTGAATAATGAGGCTAAGGAAGCGGTTGCTTCTGAAGAGAGCCCGGCAGTTGTAAGCGAATAAAATCAGGTGTATTTATATGGCTAAAGGAAAAAAATTAAAAACAGATGAAGGCAAAAAGAACAAGGGAGAGGAGTCTTACGAAGCAAAGGCCATGGAAGCCCTTACCGTGAAGGAAAGGCCGCAGAGGCTTGCAGTTGCACACGTATACTCGTCCAAGAATGATACTATAATAACCCTTACCGATATGAGCGGTGCTGAAACCATAGCGGTTGGAAGCGGAGGTATGATTGTGAATGCTGATTCACAAGAAGGTTCGCCTTATGCTGCAATGCAGGCGGCATACAAAGTAGCCGCAGATGCAAAGGAGAAAGGAATTACCAACATAACTATAGAGATAAGGGCACCTGGCGGACACAACTCAAAGACACCGGGGCCAGGAGCACAGGCAGTTGTAAGAGTATTGGCCAGAAGCGGCCTTACTATAAACGGCATATCGGATGTTACTCCTATACCTACGGACACGACAAGGAGGGCTGGAGGTAAGAGAGGAAGAAGGGTCTGATCTTCTTCTGCTCATTTGATTTTCTTATTCTCGTTTTCCAGATTTTTTATATGCTTTTTAGTTCTCTAATGACACTGATATATTTATAGTGCTGGCATTTGGCCCTGTTTCTATTTCCTTGCTGTACCTAAGCGCTACTATGTAGTCTGGCAGTGCGGACGTGTTCAGATTAACGAATGGACAGATATTTCCCTTTATGCATATAGGGGACGCAGATCCTGTGAAGGAAAGATTGTAGAGGGACAAGGGCTTTAGCTCATTAAATAGTATAATTTCATTTGGCAGAGGGCAGGGCAATCCTGTAGTTGACTCTGAAGGGCATGCAACACCCGAAGATGATCTGTATATTGGAATGGAATCGTTGATTCCAGGGCCTTTCAGGTTAAGTGTGCCTATAATTACCATATAAGGATCAGATGTTATATTTGCCCTGATAGAAGAGTTATAATTATGGTAAAGGTAAATGGTGTCGGTCTTGTAAATTGTTGTTGGCAGGTACACTTTCAGCGCTATGAATATAAGGAAAGCTAACGCTATAAAGAGCAATAAAATTATTATGAGCAGTGCCTTTCCAGCCTGCTGCTTGTTGTCCATTGAATACCCTTGATACTCAATGTTTTTAAAACTTTCATTAATTCAGGACTAGGTTGGGACCGAAAAAATCAATCGGTCGATACTTCTCTTGGTATACTTGGCCTTTTCTTTATAACTATCCTTGAATTGCAGTAGCTGCATGCTATGAAATTCTCATTGTAATCTACGTCCCTGCCGCAATTTGCACAAATATAGTCCATTTTTATACCTCTATCAGATTTTAGCACTAATTATCTTTCGTGATAATATTTATACCTTAGTATTCTTCTTAAGCCACTTTATGAATTCCTGGTGTACGTTGGATTTTGATGTATCTATTACCCTTATCTCAATCTTCCCTGAATAATGCTGTTCGTCTTTCAGTTCTATTGAGGAAGAATACTCCTTCATTTGTGAGAAATGGACTTCCATCCAATGTATTCTGCCGTCAAGGTAATCATCCAATACCTTCCTTGACATAGGAAGTGAGGAAAAAGAGAATATTATCCCACTGCACCAATAAAGCGGAAGGGTGCCTGATGGCGTTACCCTCTCCCTTTTAAGGTCTTCGAGCTCTACCTTTACTATTTCATGAACGATAATTTCATGTATAGGGGCATATGTAATAGATATTTTGTTTTCCAAGGCTTACACCTGCTTGGAGCTGTCCTGCACTGCCGTGCGCTGAGACTTCCCGACCGAATCAAGAGAGTGCTTGGAAATCGCTCCCATAGCTGTGGTGAATGTATAAGCTCCTCCAGCATAGATCTTGCCGCAATGCCTGCATCTCCATATAGCAGTGCTTATCCTCTCTACCGAGTTCTTTCCGCAGGACTCGCATTTATAAAGTGCTATCTTCTGCTGTGTTACTGCCCTTTTCCTTTTCCTTATTGTAGCTCCGTATCTTATATTTCCGCTTGACATATTAATCACTCTTTTATTATAAGCCCTTTCAGTTCCTTATGTTTATCAAAAGAAATATCTATAAGCTTATTTATTTCCTCCATCGTAAAGCTCCCTGAAAGGCCCTTCTGCATGGCCCTTATCTGTGTGTCATCAACCTGTATGGTAAGCCTTGCATTCATCGCGGATTCCTCATTCTCGTTCGCGTCAAGGAACAATGAATCCCCGATTTTTGCGAATGTTGTTGAAGTTACCACATTCTTTATGCTTAATTTTTTGTCCCTCTTTTCATAATTGGCTGAACCGTCCTTGTATTCCGGCACTCTTGCGTTGGTTAGCGCTGCCATCGCGGCAATGCTTGCCGCATCGAGCATGTTTCCACTGTAGTTGAGCACGTATACGTCTACGTACACGCTCCACACTTTCCCCTCTTCTATGAAAAGGCTTGCAGGGTCTATTGACACCGCAGAGCGAATCCCTCTGTCGGTAACCCTTGACAGCTCTATTTCTTCAGGCGAGGGAGGCCCGGATTCGTATTCCGTGGCCGCCATAGGCAATATCGTAACGGACACTATCAAGTTTCCCTCATTTGGCGTATCATCATGGGGCGATTCAACTACCATCTTCACCCCTGCAATCACTCTTGTATCCCCGATATCTACCTGCGCAGAGCCTTCTGCGTGCTCTATGATGCCCTTGGTTATCTTTATCTCTCTAAAGCTAAAGGCGTCTCTTGAATCCTCGCGCTTCCCTTCTTCGGAAAGCTTCTTTACATAATTTGATTTCATCTTAGACATTGCATCCAAATAAATACACCTCACTTCTTTTCATATTTCGCGGATACGTCCTCATAGGACTTCTTCAGCGCATCCTTCTGTATCTGGGATATAGTCTTCCCGGCTTCAAGGACCAGCTTCTCCGCCTCCTTCATCTGCTCCGGTGTAACCCCACCGTCAAACTGCAAAAGCAGCACTTCATTATTCCTTGGCGAAATAGCGAAAGGTATATCTGCATCGGAATAATTGTCTTCTATCATATTCACATCTACTGCCATCTTGTCCTCGATCCTTGCACCGCTTACCGCATAGACAAGGTCCTTCATAGGTATGCCCGCATTTGCCAATGCAACTGAAGCTGCAGTTATCCCTGCTGCTCTCGTTCCTCCATCACTTTGAAGTATCTCTATGTCTATTTCTATCACAGAATTTGGAAATTGTGAAACCTCAACTATGTTGGAAAACACATCAGAGGTCACTTTTGATATCTCAACTTCTCTCCTTGATGGAGCCGACCTTCCGTGACCATCAAGCCCGGAGAAGGATGCCATTGAGTACTTGGCCCTTATAACCGCTTTCTCAGGATCTGCCAGATATCTTGGCGCTTCTTTTGGACCGTAGACTGCTGCAAGCACTTTGTTATTGCCCCACTCTTCATAAGCTGAACCGTCAGCGTTCTTCAATACTCCCGCTTCTATCTTCAATGGCCTGAGCTCATTGAAACCTCTCCCGTCTATTCTTTTTCCATTGATTATCAATTTTGGTTTATTTAATGATGATGCCAAATTACCACCTTGTCATTCCTTATTCTCATTCTCAAGCATGTCTTTTATCCTGTCAGTCAATCCAGGCACATGCGCTTCTGACTCTATTCTAAGCACCGCATCTATCGCCTTATTGGCATTTTCACCTTTTATCCAAACATAGCCATTCTTGCCTACAGCTATCTTGGTCTTTGTAAACGAAGTCAGCTCGTTTATCATTGTGTTCTCTTTGCCCATAAGCCTTGGTATCTTTGCGGTATTGATGTGCATTAGTATTCCATCTTTGAGAAGCATGGCCCTTTCTAGCACAACTGTTGTCTTGTGCTCTATTTCTTTTACTGTTGCCTCTACTATATCTCCAACATAAAATCTCTGCCTCTCCCTTCTATCTGTGAGCAGAACACCTTTCACAAGAGGGTTTATCTCAACGCTGTATGAGCCGTTTCTTCCGATGTCGCTTATTACTCCTATTACCTTGTCATCAATGTGCGGCACCCATACGGATTTGAGAGGTATCAAGGATTTTGATGATTCGTCAAAAAGCCCAAGCACCTTTGAATAAGTCTTATCATTATCTATGTACGAACAGCTCAATTCTGTAGGCGAATTAAGTATCATTTCGCCAGGAAAAACAAAACGTCTCATCAAATCACGTTAAAATCTTTGTAACAGCTTTACCTTGTGTAAGCTTATTTATTTTGTCGAAAAATTCGGACTGCATTCCTGCAGGGAACTCAACAGCTGCCTGCAAACTGCCATCCTTGAGCCATTGCTGCGATTTTATTCCGTATTCCTTCAGGACTCCATAGCATCTGCTTGCGTATTCCGGAGGTATAGAAACTTCTATCTTTGCAACTGCAAATTTTATTGGCAAAATCATGTTTATCTTTTTTATCACTTCTTCAATCTGTTCACTTGCGCTTTTGAATGGATCTATTGAAACCCTTGCCTCGCTCATAGCATTTTCGACTCTTAATGATGGTGTGGGTGCGTTTGTCCTTGGATCTATTGCATTCCTTGCTATTATGTTTATTATCTGCTTCCTCTTGTCTTCTAGGAGCTTGTTCTTTTGCTCTGTTGTTATAGGGACATTGCCTTTCCTCAATATCTTATCCACTATTGTTGGCAGTTCTGTTGTGCCAAATGCCTTTTTGAGCTTTTCTTCACTCTGCCTTTCACCCTTCCTTGCATCCTTGAAAATCTCCTCTGTCTCAAGCACTGTGATGGGGTCCTTTATTTTATTTGTTATATACTGGTATGCCAAGTCGGCATCCACCAATATTTCAAACTCGTCTTTGCCTACACCATATTTTGCTATGACTATTTTAGATTCCATTAAAGTCACTTAAAGATCAAAAGTAAGACTCTATAGTTTTTTGATCAAAAAACTTGAATCCCTTGCCTTTTGAAATTGTTGATATCTCTAGGTTGTTTGAATCCAGCTTGTTTTCATTTATCTTCTTTATTATTGAAACTGCAAGCTTTATCGCTTCATCCAACGCCATTCCATCCTTGTACTCCTTGGATAGAATCTCCGTTGCGGTCTTTTTGCCCGATCCTATTGCATCAGCCTTGTATCCTGCCAAAGCACCTGCAGGGTCTACTTCGAATAGCCTTGGCTTTGTATCAACGCCTCCTACAAGAGTTGAAACTGCAAAAGGCCTTAAGCCCCCATACTCTGTAGCTGTAAGCATCTCCTCTGCCATTTCCCTTGCCAACGTTTCGACAGGCTCTGTCTCGTCGTATATCATCCTATGGCTCTGGGTCTTTTCCCTCATCATGCTGACAAGGTGCAACCCGTCAGATATCATTCCGCTATATGTAGCACATATATACGGATCTATTTTGAAGATCTTCTGCAATGTTTCAGGCACTACCAAAGATTCATTGATGTTCCTGTGGGCTGCAATGACAACCCCTGCATCTGCCACTATTCCTATAGCGGTTGATCCTTTTTTAACTGCTTCCTTGGCGTATTCAACCTGAAAAAGCCTCCCATCTGGACTGAACATAACCCCTCTGTCATATGCTTGTATGTTTGGATACATCTTTTCACCTAAATAAAATACCGATTCTCGACTTTAAATCAAAGATTGCAAAATGCTTTATTAGAATCCTTATAGCTTTTGCATTAAGTCTGTAGATTAATTTAAAATCAATGGAAGTATATGTATATAAAAGTATAAAAAGGTATTCAAACCTTATTTCACCCGAAGGTAATTTTGTTGCTTTTTATTATTGGCAACTCTTCGTTTTTTGGGATATAAATTCAGAGCTTCGATTTGTAATAGGTTTTTATGGATTTTATAGTTCCAGAGCTTTTAAGAGTCGTAAAAGAAACGGGAATGTTGTTAACCTTGTTTATAAACGCCAATCCTATAACACTATCCCTGAATCCATTAAGGAGCACCTTCAATATGAATGTCTTATCGTCAAGGATGGCTGCAACTTGTGGATTGGCATCCGAATAATGTACATCTCCAAGCTCAAATAATAAGTACCTGTTCATCAACTTTGAAAACGCTTTGCCTGGATCTTTGGTATACTCACTCCCTAGCAGTGCCTTTATTGTTTCAGAAGACTTTACCAGTACATACCTGTGCTTCTCCCTCATCCTTCATCCCTCTACTATGATATCCTTTAAATTGGTTATATGCTCTTTGGCATGATCGGGGTTTGAAAAGACAAGCTGGGATATATACAAAAGCTGCATCCTGGAGTATTGGAGCACCGGATTTTCTGCAAATGTGACTATTGAGAACTTTATCCTGCTTGATTCAAGGTACCTGACCATCTTGCGCATGAACAGCAGGTCTCTCTGCCTTGAAAAACCTGAATCCGCAAGCAACTTATTTATTGAAAGTATAAGGAAGTTGTCATTTTGTGAAAGGAACTGTATGAATTTTTTTTCCAAAACATAATCATTTAGTAGCACTCCTGATGCACCTTCCCTCATCCTTGACATCAGTCTTTTGAAATCCGAATTGTAGACTATTGATCCGCTGAAATCCCCATTGTTTGATGATACATCAAGTAATTTGACATCAATCCCTGCCCTGAATATTTGGTTAAATCCCAAATCTCTTGGGGATATTCCTAATGGTGCATAATCAAAATTTGCTAAATCATAATACAATATAACACCGCATTATTTTTCATCTGGGCTTTTAGGGTCTGAAACGCTGAATAGATCGGATTCGATCACTTTCTTTATCTTCTTCGATGGATATATAAGCTTTATAAGCTTTGTATGGCCCCTTATGCCTTTTCCGGATTCAAATGATGATATTAGCCCATAGGTCTCCAGCTCCGATATGTAATTGCGGTACCATCTCTCGCTCTTGAATGTTTTGTGAAGCCCTTCCGCCAGTGATTTGTACCTGCTGTAGATTTCGCCGCTGAATATGTAAGTGTCTATTCCATCGCTAAGTTTCTTGTATGAACCTCCGCTTTCCGCTATAAGCACTATGGAGTATAGGACAAGCTTTTGGTCATATGGAAGTGTTGATATTAATTCATAGACCGCATCTTCTCCGGCCTTTTGTATTGCTTTTTCGGCATCTGCCATCTTTACGGAATCCTCGTTGTTTAGTTCTGCATATTCTCCGGCTTCCGAAAGGACGTTCAATGAGAACCTTGCATCTCCGCCTTCCTTGGCTGCCGCAGCCGCAATGTAGTGCAGAACTTCATCCGATATCGCATTTTCCTTAAATCCCTCAATTACCCTATCTTTTATTATTGCATAAAGCTCATTTGCATAATATGATGGAAATACCAGTTCCGATTCGTATAGGGCAGACAGGCTGCGGGGATCAAGGTCGTCCTTGAATGAAACGTTGTTTGATATCCCTATTATGCTTACCCCGCCGAACCTTATATCGCTGTTTATCCGTGTTAAGGTATATATTAAATCATCAAGGTCTTTTACCATATCTATTTCGTCCAATGCTATTACAAGGACTTTTGTGTCCTCTTCCATCCAGTTTATGAGCTTCTCATATAAGTCAACGGTGCCAAATCCCCTCTTGGCATAATTTGGCAGATGGTCGCTTACAATCTTGTTGAGCACCCTGTATCTTGAATTGTATATCCGGCAGTTTATGTAGGATATTTTAGTCTTTATATTTGGGAGCGTACTTATCTCGTTTATCACATATTTTGTGCAAGTTGTCTTTCCGGTGCCGGTCTTGCCATAAATAAATAGATTCCTGCCTTTTTCGCCTTTCAGGGAAGGGGCTATTGCTTTTTCTATGTCGTTTATTTCTTTCTCCCTGAATATAAGTTTCTTTGGTATATAATGCGGAGAAAGCACCTCCCTGTTCTGGAAGATTTTTGATTCTGCTAATAGATCGTTCAATGTTTGCATGTGCCCCCCTTATTACAGTTCAAACTCTATGATTAAATTTGAATTATGTTATTTAAATTGTTTCCATGAAATGGAATAAAAAATTAAAAACAAATTATGCCTTTTCGAAGGCTTATATATAATTTTTAGAATGCAGCTTATCTACATCCATTATGCTGTATTTCCATATTATATCCCCTCTTTTATCGCTCTGGACAGACCACGGTTGTATCAGAACGGTATCTCCTTCCTTTATCCAGAATCTACGCCTGAACCTGCCAGGTATATCGCAAAGGCGCTCTTTGCCATCTGCACAGTTCACTATGAACTTTGAGGCCCCAACAACTTTTGCGACTTTGCCTGCTGTCTCATTGCCTTTTGGAATCCTCAATTGAGGTGGAGGAGAGTTTGGATTGCTTTTTCTATTATACATCATTATACACCTTATCAGTAGCTCTTTAGGCTATACCTTGCACCACACGCCTCGCATACTAGATAGTACATCCCATTCCCCGCATTCTCCAGATGGGTATCGGGCTTATGGCATTCTCTGCATATAACATACACATTGAAATACCTCTCCAGCTTTTTGTTCAGATCTTCTTCTCTGAATTTTCCAGTGATGACCAATCTTTGGTCCTCCAATGACGTAGGGACTCCCAATTCCTTCTCGAAGTATCTTGATATCTCTTCTCTTTTCCTCCTTGCCCTGTCTGCTATTGCATTAATGTTCTTGATTATTGTCTTGTTCCCTTGTATCATTGAGTCTACCTTTGGTATGACAAAATCTTGGTGCTCTTCCTCCAAGTTGGGTAATTTCGAGAAAGCATTATGCAATAGTTCTGTATATTCTTTATCTTCCAATTAAACACCTATCAATTAGCTTGAAACGTCACTTACTAATTGTTGTTCTAATTATATATATATTTCTATATCGGCTGTCTGATTGCGGCACCTTCCTAAAAAGGCTTGCTTTAAAGTTTAATTATCAAAAAAGTTAAATTATTGCATGTTCCTTATAGTTACGGCAGATAGGCCGGGGAGCTAAGGGTTCTCCGTTCGCAAATCCCTTCAAAGGCGGGCTTACATGTCGGTCAGGTATATAAGGGAATTAAAAAAGAGTGCAAAGAAGTGTTGAGGCTCTGCCCTAAACGATAACCTGGTATGTGAATCAGGCCAGGCCGGAAGGAGCAACCTTAAGCATATTGCGGATTAAACTGCGTGCAATTAGGTTATGCTTTTAGGATACAGGACTGAGTGGATTTGCATAACACCTTTTAATTACTTTACATGCTTGATCGGCTTCTGCCGTCTTTTAGGTTTTGTATCTTGGAACTTAAACTAAAGGTATTTATAGTTATATAGGATAAAGTTTATTTACTGAATGCGATAATAACTTGTTTATCTTATTTGGGTTTTATGCGAATTTGAGTCATTCAATAAATGCCGGGGTAGCCTAGTGGTACTTTAAAAGGCACTAAAGGGCGGCAGCCTGCTAAGCTGTTTGGCTTTAAAGCCTTCGCGAGTTCGATTCTCGCCTCCGGCGCAGTTTATTTTTTGAATACAGAAGATAATTGTGCACCTGTTCCTATATTTCAGATATCTATGAAGCTTATTGGTACCCTATTATCATTTATTGTATTGTAGCGCATAAGCTTGTCTATAGAGTCCAATGAGGATGGGGCTGCCAGACGGGGAATGATAAAATAGTAATTAGTCCTGAACCTATAGGATTTGATAAAAATGTAGTCCTTGGTCAGCAAAAACCCAGTTACATGGAACTTATTATCCCTGAGCAGCTTGTTGATAAAATATAGCTTGTCATCGACATTCATATTATCCATTCTCAATATACTTTTACATCCTCTTTATTTATTGCTTTCTAAGTTTGTGCAGTTTCAAAAATTTCCGAATTTAAACTCAATGATTAAATATATTAAACTACAATAATTATCACTGGTGGATATGTGGACTGGTTAAGATCTAAATCAGACATGGCGCTTAATTCTAAAAAAAGATTGTCGACTAATTATAAATCGCAGAGCGCTATGGAATACCTTATGACATATGGGTGGGCCATTTTAGTTATAGCAATAATACTTGCTGCATTATATACTTTAGGGATATTCAATCCGCTCACGTTTGAGCCAAGGCTTCAGCCAGGGGGCTGTTACGTGGAAAGGCCTTATGGACCGGGCCAAGCTTCTGGGCTTTCTTTGGTTGGTGAATGTGGATACCTGCTGCCTAAATTTGTAGGAGGGTTTAATGGAAAGGACAGCAATGTGAGCGCATCACTTACCACTTTGGAGTACCTTAATACGGGAAAGTTTTCTGTAAGTGCTTGGATTTATGTTAATGGCCCTACTTCAATGGGAGAGCAAATGCCAATATCAATAGGCGATGATGTCTGCTCTAGTACATATGGTCCTGAAGACAATGGAACTATACTTCTGGCTGCTCCCGCATATCCTGCTTCAATAAACTTGTTTTATTCTCCTTCGACTGGTACACCTGTGGTGTTTGACTCTGGAAACCCTGATTACTTCAAGGCAGCTGCTTGCGTTTACAATAAAACTTATGGCGGTGCGCAGTGGGCGTATACAAATTACCCTTTTGGGCATTACAAGGCTTGGTACTTCGTCGCAGAAACCTACAATGGCACTTATCTGGACCTTTACATAAATGGCAGATTAGTCAATAAAACTTACGCACCGGGCTATACAAATCTCCCTACCAATTACATTTCTTTGGGAAATATGGATTCCCCGCTTATGTCCGGCAGGTTCTGGTTCAACGGATCAATTTCGAATGTGCAGATATACAATGCTTCATTGGGCTCTGCTGTGATATCGGACATGTACGATGAGAATATAGCTGGCGCTCCGGTTGATTTGATTAATCTGGTATCATGGATACCGCTTAATGGGAACGAAAACGATTATTCGGGGAATACGGCAGGCGGGAAGTTCTACAGCGGAAACTTCAATGGAGGATGGGTAGACAACTACAACTACTTTGACAGATGAGCAGGATTCTTACATCTTGTTCATGAATGCATTGTCAAGGACATGTGAGCAGCTGCATCCTCTTTTTTCTGGTATGTCCTTCGCAAGCGAATCTAAAAGCAGCCTTAAGCTCTTTATGCCTTCTGCGAACTTCCTATTTACATCATCGGTTGTGACAGGATTTATGTCCTCCCTGCCCTCCAATCCTGAATCGTAATCTGTCACTATGGCGATAGAAAAGTAGCACATTGCTTTTTCTCTTGCTAATGCTATCTCAGGGTATTGTGTCATGTTGATTATATCTCCCCCTAAGGACCGGAACATCTTTGATTCTGCCTTGGTCGAGAACCTTGGGCCGTTTATGGTTACCACTGTAGCCCCATCAATGTAATTTATTCCAAGATTGTCTGAATCATCTATTGCTATTGAACGTATCTCTTCGCAGTACGGATCCGCGGTACTTATGTGGGCTACTTGCGGCCCGTCAAAGAAGGTCTCTTCGGAACGATGTGTGGAATTTATGAATTGGTCTGGGAATACAAATGCTCCTGGCTCTATCTCTACACTTAGCGAACCGACTGCGGTCGTAGAGATGATTCTTTCGACTCCAAGCTGTGCAAGTGCCTCTATATTAGCCCTGTAATTTATCTTGTGCGGAGGTATGGTATGGTTTATTCCGTGCCTTGGCAGAAATGCTATATCCCTGCCATTTATCTTGCCTAATGAGATCTTGCCGCTTGGACTTCCATACTTTGTCTGCACTTCAACTTCTTCGGTCTGCCCTTCAAAAAGTGAATAGAGCCCAGAACCGCCGATTATCGCTATCTTTGCATTGGAGTGCACAGGAATTGCTTCTGCCATCAGTACCATCCTCTTAGTTTCATCGCTTTTGCCACTCTGTCAACAGCTATTATGTAGGCTGCATTTCTTGGGGTTATCTTTGTGCCTTTTGAAAGGTAATCCTCCTGAACCTTCATCATATCATAGAAGGATTTTGTTATTATTGTATCGAGCTTGGAATATACCTCTTCTGCTGTCCAATAGTATCCTTCATTGTTCTGCACCCACTCGAAATACGACCCTATCACGCCTCCGCTGTTTACCAGGAAATCGGGAAGGTCCAATATTCCTTTGTCGAATAGGATCTTGTCGGCATCAGGTGTCACGGGCCCGTTTGCTAGTTCTAATACTAATTTTGCCCTTATCTTTCCTGCATTCTCTGCAGTTATCTGGCTTTCTATCGCTGCAGGTATTAGTATGTCCACATCGCTTTCCAGTAGTTCTTCATTCGTGAGCTTCTTTCCGCCTTCGTATCCCTGCACTGAACCGGTTTCTTTCTTTGCCTTCTCGAGCTTATCCAGATCAAGCCCCTTTTCATCGTATACTGCTCCCTTGGAATCGCTTATTGCTACAACTTTGGCTCCGAAAAGTTTCTTTGAAAGAGTATAAGCGAACATCCCGGCATTTCCGAAACCTTGAACTGCAATTTTGGCTGTCTTCAAATCAATATTCAGCTTCTTTGCCGCTTCTCTGAGCACGAACATGGCCCCCATTGCAGTTGAATCGTTCCTTCCTTCTGACCCTCCTACCTCCAATGGCTTCCCTGTTATTGTACCGAATTCATTATGGCCTACAAGCTTGCTGTATTCATCCATCATCCAAGCCATGATCTGGGGAGTCGTATAGACGTCAGGGGCAGGGATGTCTATTTTAGGGCTTACGAATGCCCTTACCGCTCTTATGTAGCCTCTTGAAAGCTGCTCCAGTTCATTCGCGGTCAATTCTTTTGGATTGCAAATGACGCCTCCCTTTGCACCTCCAAAAGGAAGGTTTGCAAGGGCACATTTCCATGTCATCCATTCAGAAAGCGCTTTTACCTCGTCAACTGTTTCTGTTGGGTAGAATCTTATGCCTCCCTTCATTGGCCCTCTTGCATTGTTGTGGTGCACCCTGAAGCCTTCAAAAAGCTTGACGGATCCGTCATGCATCTTTACAGGTATGTGAACGGTTATTATCTCAAAAGGTTCCCTTAATATTTGGTGCGCATTTTCATCCAAATTCATTATCTTTGCAGCTTGGTCAAGCTGTTCCTGTGCTATCTTAAAAGGATTAAGTTCTTCTGCCATATCAATCACGATTCTATTTTTGCGTAAAAAAATAAAAACTGTTTGTAGATTTGCGAGAATTTGCCTATATCTTATGCTTGCGGCATTTAGGGTTGCGGTATGGCTTTGCATACTGAATAATATAGGATATTCACCAGAGGTGAAATTTTTAGTACATCGGGATGTGTAATTGAAAATTAGTTGAGCAGGTCCGTATCCCTGCTTTCTCTCTTGTTCTTTCGGTGTAGTATAAAACGCCTAGAACCAACCAAAAATGAAAAAATAAGAAACAGAACGAAGAGCTTTGATGTTATCGGCACTTTTCCCGATTTGCTCGAGCCTTCGTGAAACCTTTTGCTTGCGGGCATCGTGCTCCCGATCATTTCTGCTCTTTGGCTTCTGCTTTTATGACCCTCGAGAGATCGGTTTCCTTTGCCTTTGAGGATTCTTTCCTGTTGTATTTTCTCCTTAGCACTATGCTGTTGACATAGCACCTATTGGAGCAGAAATAATTTACCTTTCCAGTCCTGAAAACGTATAGTATTCCTGTCCCTTTCTTTATCTCTTTTGAACAATAGGAGCACTTCATAAAAATCCCTCATTTTACCTTTATCTCTCTCGCTTCTCTGCTTGTATCTGGAAGCCTTATAACATCTCCTGGCTTTGCAGGGCCTATCATATTTCTCCTTATAATCCTGCCCTTGTCCTTTCCTTCAAGTATCTTGCACGATACCAGGTATACTTCCCCATACATCCCAGTCTTGTGCTTCATGTCTATGCTGACTATTTCAGCAAGGAAACCTGAGAACTGGGGTGCAGGCAATTGAGATTCTGACATTATAATCACTCTTTCTTCTCGGATGCGCTTTCTTTCGCTTCCTCCTTCTTAGCCTCTTTTGCCTGAGACTCTTTCTTCTCGGAGGACTTTCCGGTGATCTTTGAGATTATTGACTTCAAGCTTGATTCTGCACTTCCTGCATTTTCTACAGATACTGCAGAACACTGGACGTTAAGCCCTATTGCCTTTCCAAGATCTAGCTTGCTTGGTACCTCTATGAACGGTACCTTCTTGTCTTCGCAAAGCTTTGGAAGATGGGCTATTATCTCTGCAGGCTGAACATCGGACGCATAAGCCACGAACATGGCCATGCCTCTCTCTATGCTCTTTGTCGTCTCATTGACTCCTTTCTTTATCTTCCCCGACTGCTTTACCGATTGTAAAGCTTCGTATGTATTATCCAAAATTTCTTTTGATACCTCGGCCATTTTTACACCTTAGATCTAACTTCATTGGTTAGCATAAATTTATGAAATAGTGAACGCAGGCTGTTTAAGCCTTATTCCGCATTTATAAGTTTGTTATTCACTTATAAATACCTTTCGTTCACCTGCCCCAGAACATCCTATTCCCTCATTCGAGGAAATCGGATGCCTTTGGAGGCTCTGGAGGCTGTCCCTTCCTTGACCTTATCTCTCTTACTATCTGTGGCTGTATATTTGTAGGCAGCTTTTCAAATCCTGCAAACTCTGTGTACCAGGTAGCCCTTCCTTGGGTAAGGCTTCTCATATCATTCGAAAACCCTTTAAGAGTATCTGCAACCGGCATCTTTGACACCAGCTTTACATCTTCTCCTACCTGTGTTATCTCCTGGACCTGCCCCCTCCTGCTCTGGACGAACGTTATCAACCCGGACATATAGTCCTGAGGCGATTCGATTGTATATATCTGCATAGGCTCGAGAAGGAACACACCTGCTTCCAGCATTGATGCGTATACACCGTTCCTTGATGCAGGAATTACCTGTGCAGGCCCTCTGTGTACTGGGTCCTCGTGTATTGTTGCGTCAACTATGCTGATGAGTACACCTGCGCATTTCTCTCTTGCCAATGGGCCGTCCTTTATCGCTTCCTCGAATCCGTCTATCAGAAGCTCCATTACCTCGTTCATGTACTGGACTCCGTGGGTCATATCTGCAAGTATGCATTTGTTGTAGACGTCTACGGTGTTCTTTGCAATCGCCCTGTCCAGCCCCGCTGAAACAAGGTCTTCTATTGCAGATTGCCCTTTGGGCTTGCCTTCTCTTATTATTCCATCATCTATCGCTTTCTGGACAGAATCTGGAAGAGGCTCGGCAGTCATGTAAAATCTAGAATGCCTGTTTGGAGTCTTGCTCTCAACAGGGCCCGCCTTCTGGGCTATCGTCTCCCTGTAGATTACTATAGGAGGGCTTGAGATTATCTGGATCTTGAAATTGTCGCGCAGCTTGGTTTCAATTATCTCAAGGTGCAGCTCTCCCATACCACTTACCAAGTGCTCTCCTGTCTCCTGGTTTATTTCTACTTGTATAGTCGGATCCTCTTTTGACAATTCCCTCAATGCCTCTATAAGCTTTGATGTATCCCTGGAATCCTTGGCTTCTATCGCTTTTGTGACTACAGGTTTTGAATAGTGGGTTATCTGATCAAAAGGTTCTATTTCTTCTTCGCTTAAGGTATCCCCTATGCTAAGGTCCTTTAAGCCTATTATGGCAGCTATGTTGCCTGCAGGTATCTCATCTACGATAATCCTGTCGGGGCCCATGTATATCCCTACCATCTGTACCCTTTGGGTTGAGGCTTGGCCTGAGATGTGGACTTCAGTACCTTTCTTGATGGTCCCTGAGAATATCCTTGCCACGACCACTTCTCCGCTGTGCTGGTCATATGTTAAGTTGAATACTACACCTACCGCTTTGCCATTGTCGTCGACAAGAGACATGGACTTTCCGATTTCGCTGTTCATATCTCCTTTCCATATATGAGGTATTCTGTATGATTGTGCAGTTTTTGGGCTTGGCAAATGGTCTATTATCATAGCCAATACTGCTTCATCTATAGGCCCGACTTCCTGCAGCTTCTTTTCGTCACCTGCTGCAGTCAATGCGAATATGTCCTTGAATGTTGTATGGTACTTTTCCATTATGAGCTTTGATATCGCCCATTTCTTGTAAGCCGAACCCATTGCAACGCTTCCGTCTTCCACGCTTACTTTCCATTGGCCTTTGAATTCCTCGGGCACATTCTTGTCTATAAGCCTGTTTATGCTTCCTATCAAGGCGGATATCCTTGCGAATGTGTCTTCGGGGCTGAGCTTAAGTTCGGTTAGAAGCCTATCGACTTTGTTTATGAATAGAACTGGCTTTGCTTTTTCTTTCAACGCCTGCTTTAGCACTGTTTCAGTCTGGGGCATTATCCCTTCTACGGGATCTACAACAAGAATGACTCCGTCTATTGCACGCATTGCTTTGGTAACACCTCCGCCAAAATCTACGTGCCCGGGGGTATCTATAAGGTTTATTATGTAGTCCTTTCCGTTATAAGGAAAACCTAATGATATGTTGGCAGACTTAATAGTCATCTTCCTATCCTTTTCTATAGCCTCATAATTCGTGTACAATGCATCTCCTGCAGCCGCCTTTGATATAAGGCCCGCCCTTGCCAGCAATGAATCTGTCAATGTAGTTTTTCCATGATGGACGTGTGCTATGATTGCTACATTCCTTATCTGGTCTGTATTCTTCATTATCTTTACTATTTCTTCAACAATATACTCTTTTCTTACCATTAAAAAGCACCATCATTTTGCACTTCTAGCCATACGCTCTATTTCGTTCTTTCTCTTGATCGAATAGCTGTTTATATCATTTCTTGATGCAAGTATTATCTCCGAAGCAAGAGCATCGCTTATCTTCCTTTTATTGTCGAATGCCCCTATTATTGAAGCAGTTGCAATATTCCTCAAAGCGATATCGAGCCTGCGGCTTGCGCTTACATCCACAGATATGTTGGATACCGTACCTCCCTGCCTTATCCTTGTCGTGTCCTCTATAGGTGCACTGTTCTCCAATGCCACTATGAAGATGGCCAGAGGGTTCAGCTTTGTCTGATTGTGGACATTGTCAAAAGCATCCTCTATTATTTTCATTACTTTTATTTTCTTTCCCTGAAGCCTTCCTTCGGTCCTTATGGTGTGGCCTCCGATCCTGCTTCCTGTACCTCCCCTCATTAAGGAGTTTTCGAGCCTTTCTACCACGTTAATGTTCGCTTTTGAGAATGGCTTGCCGCTTCCTCTTCTGTATGTGAGAGGGTTGACCATAGGCTTTAGATTTATGTAATTCCTAAGGCTGAGATCGTCCACTGAAACGTCATAATCGTATTTATTGAAGAGCTTTATCTTGTTTATTGAAGAGCTCTTTTCGGATTTCTCTGATTTTTCCTTTTCTTTTTCTGATTTGGCCTCTTCTTTCTCCTCTAATTTCTTTTCTTTTCTTTCTTCGGCCTTTTCTTCTAGCTTCTCTTCTTTTGCTTCTGCTGCTTGCTCCTTCTTTGATTCTTTTGCTTCTTTTGCAGCAGGATGTTCATGTTTCTCTTCGGAAGCTTTGGATTTAATCTCTGGCTTCTGCTCCTTTTCTTTCTCCTTGGATTTGGATTCCTTGGAATTTTTAGTGTTCTTCTTATCGACAGGCATGGATATCATCTCTTTGGCTTCTGCTTCTTTCCTTTGGCTACAAGCCTAAGGTTGGCACCGTTTACTTCTACTACCTTGTACTTCAATCCAGGTATGCAACCCATCTGTCCTCTCTGCGACCCACCGAGGCCCTCTATTGTAACTTCATCGTGCTCGTCCACGAAGTTTATTGCGCCTTCATTTGGCACATATGCGCCAACCACTTTGCCGTTCTTTATGAGCTGTACTTTGACGCATTTTATCTGTCCTGAATGAGGTTGCTTCTGTTCTACGGAGTACTTCTGCAGGACAAGTGCTTTTGCACGTGGGTTTGTACCTACAGGATCGTATTTAGCTTTAAGCTTCAATTTCCTTCTCTTCAACCATTTCTTAAGCATACGCTGATGCTTCCTTTCTGTAAGCAATTTTCTAGCTGCAAATTGACCATTTGGCATGTTATAACACCTTTATTTATCGCTCTTTTTTTCGAGCCCTTTTAAAATATCGGAAGCACCTGGATTTATGATTGACAATGCGGATACCGAGAAAGGTTTTCCGCATAGTGAACCAAGGTCCATTGAATTCCCCTCGAATAACTGCACGCTTATCTCTGCGACCTTTGCCATGTGCTGGATATCTTCAAGTATGTCGTTATCATTCACTTTGGCCAATATTATAAGCTTGGCTGTATTGTTTTTTATAGAACCAATAACGCTGTTTAATCCCAATGCCGCCTCTCCTGTATCTACAGCAAGACGGATATTATTTGTCGATTCAGTCATAATTACACTTCCTATTATGTTTAAGTTAGAATGCAAATTACCAATAGAGCAATATGCCTACTTATGTTATTATTACAATGCAATACCTTTTAAAACTAACGTTTTATTAGGCTTTAACGTGCTGTTTTTAAGATTATTTGGTTGTGGAAGCTTTAAAAAACTCACTTATCTTTTGAATTTCCACCAATGTTTCCGTGCCGGATTTCATGTCGCGTACTTTTGCTTTTCCTGATTCTTGCTCCGACGGCCCTATGAATATTGTATACTTGAATCCTATTGCATTTGAATATGAAAGCTGGTTGGATAGATTTCTGTCCGAATCGTTTAGATCCACCTTTATTCCATGTGATCTCAGGTCATTGGCGATCTTCAATGCATATTGATAATTCTCTTTTTTTATGTTTGAAATGAATACCTCTGCTGGGGTTATCTCCTTTGATTCCTGGAATTTTAATACATCCAGAAGCCTGTCAACCCCAACGGCAAATCCGACAGCGCCTATTTGTTTGCCTCCATAGTTTGATATCAGATTGTCATATCTGCCTCCTCCCCCCAATGCCGCATTTTCGCCGCTTGTCTTGAACTCAAATACTATGCTGGTATAATAATCAATACCCCTAACGGTAGAGAAGTCAATGGAAGGGATTGCTTTTATTCCGTAGGACTCCAAAAGCAAAATGGTATTCTCAATCTCTGAGGCAGGCTCCTCTCCAATTAAGGATTTAATATAATTTAATTTTTCAGTATTGGTACCCTCAAATGATATCAGCTTTATTATTTCATTTACCTGCTCTTCTTTTAGCTCACTTTCCTTTATCAGTTCCTTTACTCCTGTGATGCCTAGCTTATCGATCTTGTCTATTGCACGCATTATTTTTAACTGGTTCTCTTTACTGATTTTCAGTTTTGCAAAAAATTCGTCAAGCATCTTTCTGTCGTTTATGGATATCTTGTAGTCCACTCCAAAAGCTTCGTAGACTTTTGATGCGGCTGCTATAATCTCGGCATCCGCCTTTACGCTATCCCCTCCTATTATATCGATGTCTGCTTGGGTAAACTCACGATATCTGAGCCTTTGGGGCTCGTCCATCCTCCAGACTTCGCCAATCGAGTAACGTTTGAATGGCAAGGGCAAGTTAGAGTGCATTATGAAATATCTCGCCAATGACACGGTCTGGTCATACCTTAAGCCCAAACCCTCGTTTTTTAACTCAAAAATCAGCTTGTTCTCCTCTCCTATAGATTCCTTTGCACGCAGGAGCTTCATTGATTCCAGCTTTGGGGTGTATATACCCATAAACCCGTAAAGCTGGAAGATGTCCTCTATTCTTCTCAGCATTTTGCTACGGAACAGCGCCTCATTAGGCAGCATGTCCCTGAATCCCTTCGGAAAAGGCAGGTCAACCATCAAAACATCTTATTCAAAATTCAAAATATTCAAATATTTTCGTCTATCCATTTCTTTAGGACCGCTTTTGGCACCGCACCTACATTTTCCGCTTTTACCTCTCCGTTTACTACTAGAAGGGATGTTGGGATGCTCATTATATTGTACTGCGCCGCGATGTCTTCATTGTCGTCCGCATTCAGCTTTACGAATTTTACCTTTCCATTGTATTCCGGTGCTACTTCCTCTATTATAGGTGAGAACATCCTGCATGGCCCACACCATTCGGCCCATACGTCTACAACGACAGGCACCTTGGATTTTAGGACTTTCTCTTCAAAATCTCCGGAGTTGACTGCTTCTACCTTGTTTTCTTCTGCACTCATTTTTATCACATATAATATATTTTTGGGTTATAAATATTAAAATATTGCTCTAAAAAATTTTATTGGAAATCCATTATTGCAGAGCTTTTGCATATGCTATTTTGCCTGTACGCTCAAAAGCAAAGGTTTATTTATTTTGAATCTATAATAAATCGGATGATGAGTTTCGCGTTTCTGAGCTTTTGCAATGAAGAAGATCTTGAGTGCTGAATAATGGTTGATCACAATGCCTATATCCAAAAGGACCATAAAAAATTATGTCAAGGAGAAATACAAGGTAAGGATCAGCGATGACGCGATAGAAAGCATAATAAAGTTCTTGGACTCGCAGGCGGGAAAGATAGCCAAGGAGGCCGTGAACAATGCGAAGATAAAGAAGCATGCTATGATAACGCATGATGATATTGAACAGGCTATAATTAAAAATTCTGTAAAGGTGAAGAAGATTGAGTGAAAGTTCGGGGGAAGCTTTCATAAGCGAGAGCCCCACACATAGTATAAAGCTTGAGTTTTATTCTGAGGGTACTGGGATGGTGACCATGGTTTGGGAACCGGTGGAAGACGCCATATTGCAGACATTGTTCGATTTGACTGGTGGAGTTCTTGACCAGAAGCTGATCGAATCGGATGGGAAATCGGCCAGGGATTTCGCAGACGGATTCATAGAGGCCAATGGCCTTGAGGATGTCAGGGAATCGGTATACGAGGACGTAAAGCTTGACAAAGCTTGCCCGAAATGCGGCTCAAAGGATCTTTCAAGATCGGAAGCAACCCTGAAAAAAAGCAATATACCAATAATACCTACCTATATATGCAAGCACTGCAATGCGAAAAGCTACTACCTGACCGACACTTACCTTAAGGACCTTGTAGAGAACCACAAAGACCTTTTTGATGAGAACGAGCTCAAAGAGCTCAATAATGACAAAGCCAAGCTCCTGGAAAACATGCAGGAGTACATAAGCAGGATATTTGCGGTCAAAAAAATTTACAGAATAAAATAATTACCCCTTATTTTATAATAGGTTTATAAACCTTAAAAGATAAAGTTATTCAGTGATAAAATGCTTACATCCGATTTGTATGGAAAGGAGATAATAACGAACACGGGGCACAAGCTTGGATATGTTGAAGACATAATATTGGACATGGAAAGCGGCAGCGTCAACAGCTTGATGCTGGTAAAGCTTGAGGATCTTGCAAGCGGCAAGAGCAAAGGAGAGGAGTTCAAGAAGAACACCGTCAATTATGAGAGGGTAAAGAACATATCTGAAAGTGTTATAGTCGGAACGGAGAAGATAAAATAAGCATTGCTTAAATTTTTTAATGGTAAATTCAGATGGATTTTGGAGATTCTTTAAGGAAGGCTTTGGCAAAGCTGACGCATTCGACCATAATCGACGCTAAGGTTATAAGGGAGTTCAACAAGGAGCTACAGAAAACCTTGATAATGGGAGATGTTGACGTTGAATTAGTGCTTGACCTGACAAAGAGGATAGAGGAAAAGGCATTGAAGAGCAAGCCCCCTGCAGGAATCCCCTCTAATGATTACATAACCGATATTGTATACAACGAACTTGTAAGTCTCGTAGGGGATAGGTACGAGCCAGAGCTCAAGCGCCAGAGAATACTGCTTCTAGGACTCTATGGATCGGGAAAAACCACTACGGCTGCAAAGCTTGCAAGGTTCTACCAGAACAAAGGGCTCGCTAGCGGAATAATTTGCTGCGATACCACTAGGCCTGCCGCTTTCGAGCAGCTGAAAACCCTTGCAGAGCAAGCAAATGTTGGTTTCTTTGGGATTAGGGGCGAGAAGGATGCGAGAAAGATAGTGGCAGAAGGGCTCAAGGAGCTGAAGGACAAGCCTGTAATAATATGCGACACAGGAGGCAGGAGCGCCCTTGACCCGAATCTTATAGATGAGCTAAGCGGAATAACCAAATCCTTCAACCCAGACAAAAAGGTGCTTGTCATAAGCTCGGACATAGGGCAGGTTGCGGGCAAGCAGGCGTCGGAGTTCAATAATTCCGTAGGCATAGACGGTGTGGTAGTCACAAAGATGGACGGCTCATCCAAAGGAGGAGGGGCGCTAAGCGCAACGAATGCCGCCAAGGTTCATGTAATGTTCATAGGCACAGGGGAGAAGCTCAATGACCTTGAGCCATTCAACCCTGATGATTACATAGGCAGCTTGTTAGGCATACCAAATATAAAGAAGCTGATTGACAACGTCAATGAAGCCGTCAAAGAGGCAAATTTGAATCCGGACGAGGTAAATGCCGAAAAGCTCAACTTCAATACCTTCTACAGCCAGCTTAAGACCCTTAACAAAATGGGCCCTCTTAAAAATGTGCTTAAGATGATGGGTGCGGTTGACGCCCCGAAGGAGCTTATAGACCAGAGTGAGGAGAAGCTCAAGAAATACAGGGTCATAATAGCCTCTATGACCAATGATGAGAGGAATGATGAGAAGCTCCTTCACAACCCAAGCAGGGTACACCGCATAGCTCTAGGAAGCGGCACTGCTGAAAGCGATGTCAGAAGCATGATAGCGGACTTTAACAAAATGAAGAAATCGTTCAATATGCTTAAGAACAGCAGGGATATCCGCAAGATCTTCCCCGGGTTTAACAATTGAAATTTAAAAATCAAAAATTAGCGTTTCATTTGCTCTTCTTTTTCGAAGATTTGGCCTTTTTGGCTACAGTCTTTGACGCTGGCTTTTGTGCCTTTTTGGCTTTTGGCTTAGAAGCTGCTTTCTTTGGCTTTGCCATGCTTGTTGCCTTTTTTACTACTATTTTAGCAACCTTCTTAGCTGCCTTCTTCGTAACTTTTGATTTTTTCTTTTTTGTTTCCGTCATTTTAATTCACTTTTCAGTTTGGAATTTATAGGTAAACTATTTAAATTTAATAAATTTTAGTTGATATCATAATGTATATAATTGTAGATAAATAAACATTTTTATCTGTTGAAAATTCAATTTTGATATCGTGATGCTCCGAAAATAGTGCATCATGAATTTGCTGTCTTTGCTTATAAATTTTTGCGTCTAATAATTAATGATTTTGAATAATGCTTGAAAAACAGGATAAAGATATGCATGGAGACGAAGGATAAGCTTGAGGAGAAGCTTGAGGAGCTGAAGGACGAATACGCCAAGGTAAAGGACAATAAGGCCACTAACAAGTATGTAGGAAAGCTGAGGGCAAAGATAGCTTCGATAAAGAAGGATATAGTCATAGCAAGCAGGAGGAGGCACGAAAAAGGCTTTTTCGTAAAGAAGACAGGAGACGCGACGATAGTTTTGATGGGGTTCCCAAGCACTGGAAAATCCTCGTTGCTCAATGACCTTACGAAGTCCAATTCCAAAACCGCCGAGTATGCCTTCACGACTATAGGCATCGTCCCGGGAACATTGAATTATAGGGATGCGCACCTGCAGATACTCGACATGCCTGGAATAATAAACGATGCGCACTTGGGAGCGGGAAACGGGCTTAGTGTAATCGCACAGATGCATGTTGCGGACCTTGTTGCATTTGTGGTAGATGCACAGCAGCCCAGCCAATTGAAATACCTCATAAATGAGCTCAATGCGCTGCACATATACATAAAGGAAAAGCCGGAAATCATAATCATAGAGAACAAGAGCAATGGGCTATCCATTATAAACAAATCTTCGTTGAGGTTGGACCATATAAAAGAGATATTTAATGGATTTGGGATATACAATGCTGATGTAAGGATTTACTCCGAGTTGAGCGAAGATGAACTTATAGGCTATGTGTCCCATAGCTCCACTTACCTAAAAGCGATTGTGGTGCTGAACAAGATTGATCTTGTCAAGGACTATGAGAAGGTTGCCAAAGAGATAAAATCCCAATACCCGATGAAGGTCGTTACCGTCAGCGCATTGAATAGGATTGGCATGGACAATTTGAAATGGGAGCTTTACAGCGCCTTGGATTTGATAAGGATTTATATAAAACCTAGGATGTCTGATGAAAAGTCCCCTATCACACTCGATAAAGGATCTACGGCTTACGATGTGGCAAAGATGCTCCACAGCGAATTTGCCGATGAAATAAAGTACGCTTATATAACCGGCCCAAGCGTTAAATACCCTAACCAAAGGGTGAGCATAAAGCACAGGCTTGAGGATGGTGATATAGTGACATTCGTAAAAGAGAAATAGTTTTGTGGTGATTTTATGTCTATAAAATATTGGGAGTTTGAAGATGCGCCATTCAAGGAGAAGATAAAATCTCCCCACATAGGTGATATATCTAGATTGTTCTTTGACAATGAGACAGAGGCATATAGATTTTCATTGCTGCTGCTTGCGATAAAGAAGGGAGGCAAAGTAAGATTGAAGGATATGCCAAAGGAAGTTCCAATAGCAACCGCCAAGCGTTACTTGGAGTATGCAGTAAGGCTTGGATTGGTAAAGCACGAGAGCTCGTATTATGAGCTGACTGACAGATACACCCAACCATTTAGGAATATAGCACTTTACATAAAGGCATGGATGTCAGACAACTCTGAAGAGGATCTGCTCCAGCAATTCGCTACAGCGAAAATGGAGAAGCAGGATAAAAGAGGGGGAAGGACTGGCCAGAATGAAAAAGATATAGGAGATAATAAAGAAGAAGAATAAATAGGATTAGATGTTTTCCGAACTGATGTTTATTTCGCTGTCAGCGGGGTTGGCTTCGACTTTCAGCTCGAAGTCGTTTATTGTGTACTTGAATTCCTCGTTTGTCTTTATGATCCCCTTGTTCTTCAGGAATTCGCGTGCAAGAAGCATGTAGACAAATGCGAGTGATTTTCTCCCTCTGTTATTGCATGGTATTACAAGGTCCACGTCCCTTGTCATATTATCTGTATCGCAGAGTGCTATTATAGGCACGCCTATTTCGCTTGCCTCCCTCACTGCCTGTTTTTCGTTCCTTGTGTCGCTTGCAAAAAGCACTGCAGGCTCCATGAAGTTATCCCTGTAAGGGTTAGTGAATATTCCTGGGGTTACTCTGCCCTTTATGAAGTTCGCATTTATGATTTCGGAAAACTTCTGGGCAGCTGCAACCGCATATATCCTTGATGCGGTTACCACTATTTTCTTTGGATCGTATTTAGACAGCATTGATGCCGCTACCTTTATCCTCTCATCAATAGTTTTAAGGTCAAACAGGTAAAGGCCGTCTTCTCTTACCTTATATATGAATTTCTTTGTTCCAGGAGTCTTGACTTTTGTTGCTATGTGGATTCCTGATTCTAAATAATCATTTTGACTTGCAATACTAAATTCTTCTTCAGACATCTATTCACCATTTTAAATCTATTTTCTGCTTGATTCCATGAACTCTTCAAGGAGGTCGTTGTTGCTTAAGAACATACGCCTGCAGCAGTACCTTTTTACCCCAAGCTCATCAAGCACTTTTCCGGGGTTTTCGTTTTCCTTATTAACCCTTTTGTCATATTCTTCCCATTTGTCGGCTACTACTGCCCCACATGTAAAGCATCTTATTGGCATCAACATTGTAATCACTTATCTTTTGAAATCCAGAACACCACAGCATAAAGCTGCAGCGGCAATCATCTATAGGATGTCTGGAATCTTGCTCTGGCTTTTGGACCCAAGAACTTCTTAGGCTCTACCCTTCTTGGATCGTCTATCAATAAATTCCTGTTGTAATTTAAGTATTCTCTCTTTATTTCGGCACTTCCAGAATATTCAACTATCGCCTTTGCTATTGCACTGGCGCACGCCTGGGCCTGAGAACTCACACCTCCCCCATGCACATTCACGCTTATAGAAAGCTTATTGCAAATGTCCTTTGTCATATCTGAGAAATTTATAGGAGTCAGAACTTCATCTTTTATAAAAGTTGGCTCTATCGTGTCTATCAGCCTTCCGTTAATCCTTATTGTTCCTGGGCCATTCTTAACCGATGCCCTTGCTATGCTTCTTTTCCTTTTGCTCTTTGATATGGCTACTTTTACCTCTTTCTTTGAACTCTTTGCGCTTGAGGATTTGCGCTTTGACGTTTTTTTAACTGCTTCTGGCATGATTATCAACCTTTATTATAACCCAATAGCTCTGATAGCTCTTTTATAGTTATATAACCTGAATACAGGCTTTTTGGATCTTTCATTGCTATCTTCTCTATCTCATTCCCCTTGAACTCTTCCGGCAGGCCCATGTAAACTTTAAGATTCTTGTAAACCTTCCTTCCTGTTGCCCTGCTATAAGGAAGCATACCTCTTACAACCCTCTTTACTAGAAGATCGGATCTTCTAGACCAATAAGGAGAGTGCTCTGGATTGCCTTTCTCTTGAAGATTTAATCTTGTACGGTATTTTTCTACTATATCGTTCTTGTGCCCGCTTATAATTGCCTTTTCGGCATTTACTACTATTACATTGTCGCCTTTTAGAAGCTGCTTAGCTACAGTTCCTGCCATGCGCCCTAGTATAAGACCAGTGGCATCTATAACTTTATAACCCTCCATCTTGATTACCTTTTTATCTTATAATGATTATATTTTTAAATTTTTTAAATTCGTTAAGATCATAAATTTTTGACCCTGCTTTCTGTAGCTGTTCCTTAGCCTTGTCAGAAAAGTCAATTGCGGTTATGTTTACCTTGTGGTCTATTTTTCCAAAAGACAATACTTTTCCAGGCACGATTATGTTGTCGCCTTCCTTGGTGTATCTATTAAGCTTGTATAGATTCACGGTTACTCTTTTCCTTTTAGTTACACTAACCATCTTGTTTATCTTCTCCCAAAGCTCCTTATGGTCTTTTTCGCCTTTTGTGCTTGTTAACCATTCTTTTATGTCGTCTCTTTCAACATTAATTTTCATTCTTTCACCTTAATAAATGCAGGGGGTGAGATTTGAACTCACGTAGTCCTAAGACACAGGATTTCTAAAATTGATCCTTAGTCCTGCGCATTTGACCAAGCTCTGCCACCCCTGCGAGTTCATTTAGAGATCTTGGAAATGCTTTTTATCTCATCTTCTAATATGTCTAATGCTCTTATTATTATATCTTTTGGTAGCATCTGTCCGAAAGATTCGATATAAAATTTAAATGAATTGTCATTCATCTGCTCATACGTTACTAGGCCTGGCTGGAACTTTGCATGTTTTACGGCAGAACCTAGTACCGCTTTTCCATCAATCCTCAGCCTTTGCTTCTCCGCCAATTTCATAATTGGTATATTCTCTATAGCAACTTTAACGTCGGGTTCTGTTGTCTTAAGGTCATTTGAGTAAACGGTTAGGGGCCCTTCAGCTTCTAATGTGAACATCACTTCGTCTGTATCCTTATAGCCGCTTGGAGTGGTTATAGGTACCAATCCTATTCTGTGGGCGATATATTCATCAAACATTGCGCTTGAATTTTCGTAGAATGTGACTTTGTCTATTGCAAATGATTTAACGCCATTCATCGCTACCCTTCTGATGGCATTTGCAAAGGCATTTGAAACACCAGCCAGAGTAAACTCGAATACTTTATTATTATTTTGAGAGATATCTATATCCATTTATTCACTTCTTGCATTTAATCTTTCCAATAAACAGAAAAACCCAACTAAATCTAAGTATTTTATTGATAATCAAATTTTAAATATCTATTGCTATTTATTCATGTATCTTTTGTATTATATAATAGTTGCTATTGCTTATTCAATTTTGAATAGTAATCAATTAATTGTTTCCTGTATATTGCCCTGCTACAGTATCCTTGAATAATGAAAACGGGCTCAGGGGGATTTCCATAGGTTATTTTGGACCCCCGACCTACTGATTAAGAGTCAGCCGCTCTACCAAGCTGAGCTATGAGCCCAATAAAACTCGTTAAAGTAGGATAGGGCAATATATTAACTATTTATGCACAAACTTATAAAAACTAAATAGTAAATTTAGATGGTTTTTTGAGCACTTTGATTGATAAGCGATTGCTTATTCTGAATTTATGAACTCTTTTACCAACTTTGCTATCTTCTCTTTATAGTTTTTATCGCTTGCCACAAGAAGGATTTTCCTTTCTCTTAATAGCTTGCTTAGGGTATTGAATATATAGGAATATTCGCTTAACTTTCCTATCTTTTCATTCCCCTTACCGACTATTATTATGTCATCATCGGCACCGCTGAAGCTTATAAGCTTGGATATATAGCTATTGTATGGAATCCCGTTTGATTCAAGGTACTCGTTTAATTTGGATAATTGGCTTTCATCAAACTTTGCCTGGCCTATATCTTCATAAAATGCCCTTTTGAAAACATCCCTCCTTAAAATCCTGTCTATCAAATCAGATCCTTTGTACTGGCTTAATTTATATAGTGCTTCAAAATCCCTCATCTTTACAAATTCTTCTGCTTTGATGTACCCATCTTCCACGGCGGAATCGGCCGCTTTTAGGAACATTGATTCAACTATTGAAATTGTATGATGCATGTATACGGATTCGTACATGAAGTATCTTGTTATGAAAAATGATTCGGCATTTACTATGCCATTCCTGTAGATTGCCGGTTTTCCATCAACGTAAGCCATGTTGTGCTCAAGCCTGCTGTAATCGATTATACCCAATGCAACCCCGGTATTATATGAATCATGCAGCAGGTAGTCTATCCTGTCAGAACCTAGTGGGCCTGTAACCAGCTTGCCTTTACCTTTGCCTGAGAAATACTCCAGCACCTTATTAAGGGAAACTGTCGAATCCGATATTATGTCTGATATGCTGCTTTTCTTTATTATTTCATATCCGAGATCTTCATGGCTTTTGCCAAGGTATTTCTTTGCAATGGGTTCGGATTGGTGAGAAAATGGCGCATGGCCTATGTCGTGCAGCATTCCGCATAAGGATAGCTCTTCATCCTCTTCCCCGAATACACTCTTTGATATATCTTTTGTTATCTTCATAGTCCCTATAGAGTGCTCAAACCTGCTTCCGCTTGCGCTGGGAAACACGAGTGAACTAAATCCTCCTTGCTTGACGTATCTGAGCCTCTGGAAATTAGGATCATCTATTATTTTCTCTTCCAACTCCGATATCTCAATATCCTTAAAAACAGAATCTCTTATATTCATCATTTACCACTTGTTGCACTCTGGTTTCTCAAAATGTAATATAGTATTGCTACGCTCAATATTATGATTGTATCTAGCAACGTGCAATATATGCATATTTTTCCAATCAATGACTGTGCTATGATAGAGTATGCGACACCTAACGCACCGAACGCTATCCATAGGTATGGCACAAAAGTACGCTGAAGCTTAGTGTATAATGTTATCACTAAAGCTACAATTACCCAAGTAAGTCCAAGAATCGCAAGTGGTATGCCTATTACTGTCGCATACGAACTTGACAATACCACTCCACAGTTTATTATCCCCGTATCTGGGCATACCAAAGATTTGGGGCTGAAGTATATATATGATTCATATATCTCGTCAACTATCCCCACTATCAATAGAATTATAAGTATGTATTTTAATTGGCGCAATTCCATATAGACCATTTTTTAAATTTTTTAACTTTGGCTAACGGTTTAAGAGTATTGATTTTAACCAAGACCTATTATTATTTTTATGGTAGTTATGTGACATCCTCCCACCTGTAAACAGTGTGGGTTTCCAGGGTGGTTATGATTTGTCGTCATGATGCCACCCATATAGTTCCTGCTTCATAGGCAACTGCCTCCCCCGCGGAAGTTCTTATGTCGTCTCTGCAGGCTTGACTTCCCGAATGCCCTTCGGTAGTTGGAATGATGTAGTCCAAAGCCCTTTTGAGTATATTCCGTGCCGCATTCACATCCCTGTCCATTGACATCCCGCACTTTTCGCAGACGAATATCCTTTGGGATATTGACATGCTTTGCACATTGCCACATTTGCTGCATGTCATTGATGTGTATTGAGGATCTACTTTCATTGCCACGCAACCGGCGCTTTCAGCCTTGTATTGCAACTTTTCAAGAAGCAGATTGTAGAGTTCCTTTGAAAGATACATCTGTCTATTCAGAGTTCTCTTCTGTTCCTTTGAAGGATATGCACGATATTCGTATGCAGTTTTCATACAAAACATGTATATTTTATTATCTGTATTTATACATGTTGTGGTAGCTTATATCCCACCGCTGAAGCGTGTGGGTTTTACGCCAAATTTGATAAGTGTACTGAAATCGCATCCCTTAATTGCAGAGCTTGTTACAGGCAGCGGATTAGTTTAAATCGCCTGCCTGCGAGATGTATAAAAGCAGGACAAGGACTGAAATATGTAACTTGTTTTGAGAAGCTTTCATTCATTGCCTCCCTGCCTAAGCCACCATTCCTTATATCTCTTTTCCTTTTCTGATTTCTCTTTTTGGTATGCCTTTTTGGATTCTTCGTTCTCAATTCTCTGCATTGCTTTCTCTTCTTGGATCCTTTTGTACTCTTCGGGCTTCAGTTCTTTGAGTATCTCATTGTATTCATTAGAATAGCTGTTCTCTAGAGCCTTCTTATAAAGGGCTGATTGAAAACTATTGGGGCCTTCGCTTACAAAACGTTCGAGCAAAAGCAGGTCTTCTGCTTTTTTCCGGTCGCTGTTGTTGCTTAAACTTGATTCCTTGATTACCATTTTCACAAAATTTGATTTTGGCTCATAAAATTCCTTTTTATCTTTTGTTTCCATGTTATCACAAGAAACTATTACAGCATACGTTTTTATTTTTATTCAATGCAATTTTTACTTTTGAGTGGATTTTTGCAATAAATCTCATAGTGCTTTGAAATAGGCAACTACACAAAACCAAATTATATAAGCATTCGTTGTCCTTATACCTGATATTTAAGGGATGCATATGGAAGATGTGGATTTTATAAATTCGTTATTGAAGCATAGCTTTGCATTTAGACTTTACAAGCGTAAATCAAGTTTCGAAATAATATTTGATCAAGCGGACCGATTCAATAAACAGAATGCGAAGAAATATGAATTTGTGCTTTTATTGAAGCCTTATTTATCGGATGATTATCCAGAGCTTGTGTTCGCATACATAAATGCGTGCCTATCGTTCAAGAACAAAACAAACAGGTCAAGTTCAATACCGCTGGAGATGCTTATATATTTATCAGGGGCAAAAAGCATAACAGAAGCAATATCAAAATTGGGGGCAGACAAAAAAGGCGAGTTCTTAATATTTTCCAACAGCTTAGATACATTGGATACTATGGAACGGGAGGGACTTATCGAATGCAGGGAAGAATTGAAAAATAGAAATATAAATGCAGAGGATCTGCCTGCCCTATCTAATATAGCTAAAAACAAACTGGAAGCTACGTAATTATCCGTGTTTTATACTTATACCGGATATCCCTATAGTGGGCTTTCCATTATCGCCGTATTCGGTTATCTCAAAATAATTTCCATAGGGTCCTGAAACCAATGGCACTGTAATGTTATAGGTGTTTAAGCCTGCGGTAATGTTCAAGGATCCTTTATATATCACATCCCCATTTCCGCCTTCGATGCTAATCTGCAACGGAACAGTTGAGTTCACCAAAGATTCTGCATTTATACTGACTGTGCTATTGATGTTGGTGTTGTGCCCATATATGCTCCCATTTACAGTTGTTATGTTTATATATGGAGCGTATACGACCAATTCGCCTTTGCTTAGGGGGATCCACACCTGCTTGGTTTGGTTGTCTACCTTTATTGATTCCCCCTCCCAATATTTTGATATTGGGTATGATACATAGCTTCTGTAAACTGATTGGTATAGTGCTGGCAGTGTATAGAACGCTATTGTGCTATTGCTATTGTATACTATAGATTTGCTTCCGAATGTTTTGTATAGGTAATCCTCTAAGTATCCCAAGGTACTCAGGTTGTAGGCTCCTTTATTTACAGTCACGATTGCGGTTTGGTAATTATAAAGCGTCAGTAGAGTTTGGTTTGTGTAATTTTCCACTATTGGGGATTGGTAATCAAAAGTTCCATTTTCCTCCAATGTTTGAGCTTCGCTTATTAATGGTATGACTTCCAAGGTTTCATTTTCTGAGGTATTGCTTCTTGTTACATATCCACCTATAAGAGGTTTGTCTGCCAATGCCGACTGGTATGTTGCTAGCCCTGGGTATTCTGCAGGAGACGCCGAGTAAGAATTTGACAGTGCAGGAAGTATGAGTATTGAAAAGTTTTTGGTGCTATTGCTCAAGCTCCTGTAAAACTTGTTGGGGCTTACATGTGTTGATATCACATTTATGTAATTTGAAGTAATTGGCAGGCCTACGCTTCCGATTAAGAACAATATTGAGATTATTGCTATTGCTACTATCTTGCTGTTCTTGCCCTCAAAGAACTTTGTTTCCGACATTGCCTTAATGCCAAATGCTGCCATTATCGCTATCGCTACGCTGAATATTGCAAAAAATCTGTCAGGCTCCCTTATAACCTTAAGCAATGGAATTTGGTGGTATATAAGGAACAAACCTGGCACCGTAGTCAATCCAGGGACTGGGAACGAAGAGCTTGTTACGGCTGTACCTATTTGTATATATGGTCCGAGAGCCAGCCAGCCGAATAAGAATGCTATTAAAATCCACAATCCCATATTTTTCCTGTACTTGTAAATCGCAAACAGTGAAAGTATAATCACGGTATATCCTATATAAGCGGTGTGTTCAGATGGATCAAAGTAATATAGTGCACTGTAAAAGCTTCCAGATCTATTGAATAATCCATTATAGTAGCTTGGTACAAAAAATTCCAATATGTTGTCGCTCCATATGACATTGTGAGGTATATTGTCAAGGCTATAGGTGCTTGCGCCGCTTTTGGAAGTAAGGAACTGCACCATAGGCACTATAAAGAATGAAGTTATAAGGAGGAATATTACTACGGCTAAGATAATTGAATAAAAAAATCTTTTATTTACAATTATTTTCCTTTTTGATTTAGAGATCCCATACCATATTAGGATGATTAGCGCAGCCAATACTACCATTATTACCTGCTCTATAAATTCCGTAAATAGTAATAGCGCAAATGCTATTGATAGGTATATGCCTTCCTTGTAAGAGGGTTTGTCCATCAGCCTGAACAAGAAATATAGAGTCAAGGGTATAAACCCTAAATTGACATAGTCAATGTGCATTAATCCCTGTGCAAAGTGGAATGCGCTGAATGCATAAACTAAACCTGCAAAGAAAGCCGCATATTTGTTTTTAACCAAATAATCCGCAAGCAGGAACATTGCAAGCCCGGTAAACGTAAATCCTATTATAAGACCAGATGTGTAAGAGAATATTAACCCAAACGCCTGGAATGGCAATGTTATAAGCCCCATAAAAGGTGACATTGTCTGCGTTATCAAATCTGACCCTATTGGATAGAACAGCATCTTTGTGTAGTATATTGATTTTAAATTCGCTATCGAATAGCCGATATGCCAGAAATCCCACAGGTTCTGGTATGCATCCCCTCCCGTCCCTGCGGATAAAGTAGAAGGGTGCAGGATGAACGGATAAAATATTATCAACGTCACTATGAAGTATATGAACGTAGCAATCCCCGCAGGAGATTTGACTTTACTGTATATATCGTTTAGTTTTATGCTCAAAATATTACACCTGTAAGTAATAGCAATAGTATTCAATGGAAAAAATTTATAAAGGTGCCAGGTTTAAGTAATGATTTTTTGTAATTTCTATTTTATTTTCTATTGCTAAGCTAATAATGCTTATGTAATTATATTAAATTGTATTTGATAAAATTTATTCAATGCAAATATAGAATGGTGCCTTGATGAGTAGTGAATCAAGCGATATGTCCGCCGCGGATCTTGGCAGCAGTGCTGCAGGGATGGCAAGTATAATAATGCTGAGCAAAGTGCTTTCAGTAGCAGTACTGGGAGTGTCATTTATATTTATATCTAGGATGCTTGGGTCAAGCGTATATGGAATATATGTGCTTGCTACAGCAATAATCGGACTGTTCGATGCAATTGGGAATTTCGGAATAGGCAGTGCATTTAACAAATTCATATCTCAGTATAAGAGAAATCCGGAAAAGGTAAGTGCAATATTATCCAGCGGATTTCTAATACTCATTTCGGTTGGAATTGCACTCTCATTATTGACTTTTATATTCAGTGGGCCTATATCATATTATGCATTGCATACAGCAGAATACAATTACATTGTAAAATTCATAGCTATTGCCATACTGGCTTCTATGCTGTTTGGTGCATCGTATCCAATACTTATAGGTATTGGGGATAGGAGGGAGGCAGCAATCTCTGTCCTTACGGAGGCTTTGGTTCAAGGTGTTCTGAGCGTGGGGTTGATAGTTTTAGGTTTTGGAGTTTTAGGCCCTATAATTGGGTTGATTGCCGGATACCTGTCCTCATTCTTTGTAACAATCTTTTTCCTTAAACTCAAAATGGTATACAAACTGGTAATACCATCCAAGGCTGACTTGCGGCAGATATTCCACTTCTCATTGCCGATAGCAGTGTCAAATATATTTAATACTTTGGCGGGCAACTTGTCGACTGTTGTATTGGGGATATTGACCACCACAATAGTGTTGGGTAATTTTGGGATTGCCTCCAAAATAAATTATATATTTGATATTATACTTGGCTCTATATCGTTATCCCTGCTGTCCGCATTTGCTATTGCTTCAAGCACAAAGAAGAATAAATCGAGATTGGGGGTGATGTATAGCTATTCCTTATTTATCGCAGTAGTCTTCATTTCCCCAGTAATATTTTATATGGCATTGTTTTCTACACCTTTGGTAAACCTGCTTTTTGGATTCACTTATAAGGTTGCCCCTCTTTACATTTCTTTGATAAGCATAGGAGTATTGATAAACTTTTCCGCCTCTCTCGCAAGCACTATGCTGATGAGCATAAACAAGGTAAAACAGATAATGAAGAACAATATTATAATATCAATAATAGAGATAGCCATTATGCCATTTGCAATATATAAGCTCGGAGGCGAGGGCCTGATTATACTTCTATTCTTGGTGGCTCCTGTTGTAAATAATTTCTTATTCTTAAGAAGTGCGCATCGCTATATAAAATTCAATATAAATATTTGGAAGATTTCAAGAGTCGTAATATCTGCACTGGTATCCGCAGGCATGGCATTCGCAGTACTTCAATTTTTGCAGTTTGGTTCCTTGTTCAGGGTAATCGCAGGTATAGTAATAATTGCCTTTGTTTACCCTCTATTTATAACCGTTTTCAGAGGGGCTGAGGACCAGGATTTAGAGAACATTAAAAAGTTCACCAAGGATATTCCGGTTGTACGGCAGTTTATGTCCCTGATAATACTTTACAACGAATCAATTATTAAACGCAAGTAGATTATTTTTGATTTTCCCTAATGTTTATCTCCGCAGTAGGGCATTTTAGATTAGCTATCTAGCGCTTCTGAAAAGGCTCTCTTTCAATAGCACTACAGAATTTTCATAAGCATCCATCATTTTGGCAGTTTCCTTGGAAATTCCTATGCTATCGTCACCCCTAAGCATCTCGTATATCCTTGCCTGCTTTTCACTTTCTTTTTGGCGATCATTAAGCACATAAGAGGCAGTCATCAAAAATTCATATTTGCTTGAATTTTCCTTGTCCATTACCTTTGCTGTAAAAACCTTGCCATCTATTTTTTCATTTGGTGTAAGGAACACCAAAGATTCACTGTAAAGGTTCCTGTCACCAAAAAGCTTTGAATACGTAAGGTTTTCAAAACCTACATAGTATTCCTTTACCTCATTGTCTCTTATAACTAGAACTTTGCTGAATTTTATTTCAGATCTCATATCCTTATCTTCCAAAACCTTAACGTTCTTTATTAAAGTTACCATATCGACACATTTTGCTTTTGCTGGTATTATATTTAAGCTTTTCCTGCAATTTAGCCAATGGTCATGGCTGCATCCAGTCTATCTCGTAGTACTCGTATCTGCTCATAGGAAGGTTTATTTTCCGTACCTTGTAATAAGTCACTGCTGTTTCCCTATCCATGATTGCAATTATAAGTTCTAGATTAATTGATTGTGACTTGCTTATTATAGCGGATAACTCACTGCCTCCAATATATTCGTTTTCACTTAGCGAAAGCATGCTGTATTTAGGGTATACTGTTTTAGGGTCTTCAATCTTTCCCTTCTCCCTGTGATAAAGTATAAAATCTATGTCAAGCTTCTTTGCACGGCTTTTGCCTGGAATTGCAAGTATGAAGGTTTTCCTTACGGAATGGGCGACCCTTATGGCTCTTGCCCATTCTGATATTAGAAGTTTGCTGTTTCTTGGAAAGACGTGTAAGACGTGCCTTGAATGTACCCATTCGGAATTCTGGTTGGTTGGATTTGCTCCGGGGAAGTAAATCCTGAAATGTGTACCGAACTTGAATCCTGTTTTCACTACGTAGCCCCTTTTCCTCCAATCCTTATAAACTGAGTATAGCTTGCGGAAATCGTCCCTCATGCTCACTCCTGCTTTTATTATATCCGACCTGCTGTAGCCCTCCACAGAAAGGCGTTTTGAGTCCATCAGGAAAAGGGTTTCGTATATATCCAGTTTGTTCAATGACCCATGGTCGGCTAGTTTGTAAGTCCCATATTGGCCAAACCATTGAGTGTCATAAAGGTACTTCCCTATTGATTCGTCCTTTATTATAGTTACCATATCATAGGGGAAAAATATGCCTGATGCCATGAACTTCTTAAGCTTTAATTTTTCCGCGGGATATGTCTTAACGCTTATTGGCCTTTTTTCCTCGGGCAGCTGAGTTATGCGCCATGGGGGAACTATAATAAGACCTCTATCTCTCCAGTCTTTATATGTAAAATAGCGTGCCATGAATTTCTTTGATTTTCTGTTCTTGTGGGCTAATTGCACAAAATCTATATACTTCCCTTTGGCGGTTACGCACTCGCTATTCCTGACATCCATTAGGTAAAGGGCTTCCTCCGGTATTAAACTTAACCTGCCATTTTTAAAATCTCCTATAAACCCATTCCTTAATATGTCTATTGTCGACTGGTCAGTTGAATATGCAGAATGGTTCTTTGAATCGTACCTAAGCATCAGGGCCATTTAATCATGCCTTCTCTATTTTACTTATCCATTCTTCTTCAAGATTTGACAGTTTGGCAAGGAGTATAATAGTATTCATCCCCTTGATTTTTGCGGTTTTTAATTTGGCGAATGTATACAGCTTAATCTTTCCATTTTCTGTCCCTATATTGTTCAGTACCAAAAATTTGGTATCCTCAGATATTATCTTTTTCTTGTAATGTTCCTCCGCCTCACTGAGTATGAATGCAACTTTCTCTATAGGCATTGTGCTCTGCCTTTCGTAATCATAGTCAAGCAGCATTATAGAATGTAGATTGTGATCCATATTGCCTTTTATTGTCTCGTAAAATGAGATTGGATGATAGTGCTCGGACCAATTTGCTATCGTACAAACTGGCCCTATCCTGTAAAAATCAAGACCGCTCTCACCCATTGAAACTGATAGTATTGAAGTTGAATGTATTACCTTCGTGCCGACACCAGAAGCTGATGCTTCCATCAATAATGTTTTATGGGTTGTTGCTATAAGGGGATCTCCATTGATCAGAAGCCCTATATCTTCTTTAGCTGCTTGGTTTATCAGTATTTTGGCGTTTTCTTCAAGATCTGTGCGGCCCAATTGATCTATTTCCTTTTCCAATATCTTTGATAAGTCCTTTAGTTTCTCTTCCGTTAAGTTGCTTGTGTAGGCTTCTGCATATAATTGTTTGCACCTCCGGCAGGCTTCCAAGCCCTCCATTGTAACATCATAATTTGATAAACCTACTCCTATAAGATACAGCATGAAACCACCATTATACGGACCAATATTTCTTGTTCTTTATAAACTGTTTTTGTGCTTCTATCAGATCGACGAAGAATTTTTCTTTGCTGGTCCTTTGCATAAGCAACGCCCTGGCAGCAGTCCTGTGCCCTACCCCATATGTTGAAAGTGCTGCCACAGCCCTGCCTCCATACGAATAGACCAAATCTGCATCTGCCATCATACTCATACGAACCCTTTTATCCGTTTCAGTCAACTCTTTCTTCTCTTTGATTTTCTTTATTACATTTATATAACCATTTGTATTTATTGTTACCATAGGGCTTTGGCAAGTTGGACAGAGTATCCTGCCTTCATCTATTATCTCCGAAAGATTTCTTTTGAATTCAAATCCGCAATAAGTGCATATTAGATTGGCTTTCTTGTCCAATGTATATTTTGAAAAGGAATTCACCAATTCGTCATTTGGCATGAGCGGCATTATAAGCTCCTTGTTATAGTATGCGGACTTTAGGATTGCTTTCGTAAGTGGCGATTGCTTTTTAATATTTTTGAATACCACTTCCGCATTTCTGCTGTGTACTCTCTTGAAAAATCCTATCAAGTTTTTAATATCAAAATAATTCTCTATTATTTCCCTTAGTGTTTCTTCATAAACGGGAGAGCCTATCAAAGTCGATATTATGTGTTTTGTAAGGCTCTTGCTCATTACTGCGTCTCTGTCTATTATGCCAAATATCTTTGCTACCCTTGTAAATTTGTACCTGAAGAAATCTGTCTCTGTTATAGATTCCTTGAGCTTTTGGTATACACTCACAGGATCAATTCCGAGAAGCATGCTTTTTATTGCAATTTCATCAGATACATCAAAAAAGATTAGGTAGGGGGAGGATTTGATGTTAATGCTATGGCCTGCATTCATTGTCAGGTACTTTGCTATCAGCCTTGAGAGGGCATCGTTTGCAAGAGTCCCAAGCCACGTATATAGGATAGTGTAGTTATCGTACATCTCTACCATTACTTTGTCACTTGATGGCTTCCAGTGCTCTGCTTGGTCCTCTATGAATTTTTCAGCTTTTCCGTATAAGGACTTGTCTATGTAGTTGCCTAATTCATTTCTTCCTATTATATCGCGCATGCGTGATGCCACGGAATAGCTTACAGGTATGTCTTCCCCACTCCAATCAGGTATAGCTGCATCAAGATTTGATGACGGTTCGACAACTATCGTGTCCTTGTCTATGCTTATGACGCGCCAGGGGAGACCTTTTGTTATAAATATAGAATTCTCATCTATATTGTTCGATACAAACTCTTCATCCAATGTTGATATTATTTTGTTGTTTGCTATATTGCGAACCCTGTACCTGTGCGAATCGGGTATCACACTTAAATGATCGTAATAATACATTCTTGTCCTGCTCGTAGCCACCGCGGTCTTTCCATCAAACCCTATAAGCTTGAGGCTGTCCATAAATCTGAGGTTGTTTTCCAGCGCGGGCTTCTCCATAGTTAAGTAATTATAGGACCTGCGCACTATAGTGTAAATTTCATCAATTGAGCACGAATTCTTATCTAATATTATCCCACATACTTGGTTTGCGAGCACGTCTAAAGCATTTTTCTGCACTTCGAAGCTCTCAAGCTCCTTTGCCTTTAGATTGTCTATCACTGCCACTGATTCTAGAGTATCGACAATTCCTGTGGATATTATTGTACCATCCGAAGTTTTGGATATTGAATGTCCGCTCCTTCCTATTCTTTGTGCTAATCTTAGGGATTGTCTTGGAGAACCATACTGTATTACCTTGTTTATGCTTCCTATATCTATTCCTAGTTCAAGAGAGCTTGTAGCTATTATGCTTTTTATTTTATTGTCCCTGAAACTGTTTTCTATTTCAATTCTCTCGTCCTTTTCCAATGATCCATGGTGAACACCTATGCCACCGAAAGGGTGTATTTTATCAAGGTAAAGAAGCTTGCTGCCCAATGCCTCAACAATCTGCCTTGTGTTTGCGAATATCAGTGTGGATGAGGATTCTTCTATCTCATCAGCGATGCACTCTAGCCGGGCAGCGGAAGGTTCATCCAAACCAAACTTGTCGATTATCTGGCTCATGTTGCCTTTTGGTTTTTCCGGCATCTTTATTGATATGGAAAAATTTTTACCTTCAGATATCTGTGCTATTTTGCATTCTCTAAGGCCTGCCAGGTACCCTTTGACCAAATCAGGATTTTTTACCGTTGCACTTAACCCGACTCTTTGAAAATTTGGTGCTTTCTCTTCAAGCCTCTCAAGCCCTAAAGATAGCTGTGCACCTCTTTTATTGAAATAGAATTCGTGTATCTCGTCTATAATCACAAATTTTACATTGGCAAGCTTTACTCCCATGCCCTTTGTGGGCAGCATGCTCTGCAGTGATTCGGGAGTTGTAACAATTATATCTGGGGCACTACGCACCTGCTTCGACCTCTCAGAGTTGCTTGTATCTCCATGCCTTACTCCTATTGTCAACCCTGCCAAATCTGCCATCCATCGAAGCCTGCCTAACATATCCCTGTTAAGAGCCCTAAGCGGGGTTATATAGAGTATTTTTATCCCTTCACCATTTATCTTCGATGCCCTATCTATAATTGGAAGCACCGCCGCTTCGGTCTTCCCTGAACCTGTTGGAGCGATTACCAAACAGTTGCTGCCTCCGGCTATTATTGGTATTGCCTTTTCCTGTATAGGCGTGAATTTCTGGTATTTGGATATAAAATTTTCATAAATAGACATGTACACCAATGCAGTTGCTTTCAATATGTTTATTTAGAAATGTTTAAATATTTCTAATGTATGTTTCTTTTCA